>JBKQVT010000194.1:0-18061 GCA_052139835.1 Thermoguttaceae bacterium | reverse complement strand
GGGGCGGAAAAGGCCCGGCGCACGCGGCCTTGCCCGCGGGGCGAGAACTCGTGGTTACGGGCGTCGGCACGGACCCGGACAAGGCCGTGCAAAACGCCTTCAGCCAGGTCATCGAGCAGACCGTCGGCGTGCTGGTCGATGCGGACACCGTGGTCAAGAATGACCAACTGATCCGCGACGAAGTCTTGACCTACAGCCGCGGCTACGTGGAGAAGTACGAAGTCCTCAAGCGTTGGCAAGAAGACGGCCTGCATCATGCGACGATTCGCGCGGTTGTCGCGCGAGACAAGCTCGCTAAGAAGCTGAGAGCTATTAAGATTTCTGTCCAAGATGTGCCCGGAGAACTCGCATCGCGTCAAATCGAGTTCGATGTGAAGAACGATGAACAGGCGGCGGAGTTGCTCAAGAAGGCCCTGGCAGGGTTTGATATGACGAAGCTGACAAAGGCGGAAATCGTGGGCGAGCCCGAGATTACCAGGGATGGCGCGAACGCCAAAGTGCGCGTGAAGGTCAAAGTGTCTCCAGACTTCGACCAGTGGAAAACGTTGTCGAAGAACCTTCGATCCGTGCTGACGAAAACCTCGGTGAAGCGCGCGAGCGTAAGTGCGACATCTACCACTGTGACTGGCGGGTTCCTTTTCGCCAATGATGTGCGTGAGGAGGCTCTAAGACGCCAACTTGAGGGCGAGGGGATTCTGGTGAGCTTATTTGACAGATCGAATGTTGGCGGTAATCAGGCCCAATGGGAGGTCTTTCGTGTGCCTGGGTCTATGGGTGCGCCTATAAGGGATGCCGCCCGGAAGATGTATCGGTTGACATATAGCTTATTCGACGCCCGCGGTGGCACTGTGCTATGTACGCACGCACCCATCCAGGACAAGCTTTTTCATATTGATCTGGTTCCGTTCCAGGACCATGTCCCCTCATTGAAGCTCGGATGGCACGATCGTGAATGGTGGTGGATGGGGCCCGTGTGGTTTCGCGGATACCCGAACTGGATTACTTTCTATGATGCCGAGAATACGATTGCGCTTTCTCAACAAGACCTTCGCAAAGTCGCTAAGGTTTCCGTGGTTTTGGAGGAGGATACGAAAGACGGCGCGCATTCCAGCACGGACGCCCCGTTTCGACGCGGAAGATGACCTGAAAGGGACAGCCATGTTCGCAGGTTTCAACAGACGACGTGTCTTGATTGCTGGACTGCTGTGGCTCGCCACAATTCTCGGGATGGCGGCGGCGCCGGAGACCCTTGCCGAGGCGCCGGACCGGCCGCAAGTTCGCACCTGGACCGACCGCAGCGGCGAACACCAGATGGAGGCCAGCCTCGTCGAGTCCAAAGATGGAAAGGTTACGCTGAAGAAGAAGGATGGCACGACGCTCACGGTTCCGTTGAAAAGTCTCAGCGACGCCGACCGAGAGTACGTGAAGCGCCACGCACCAGAGGCTAACCGTGCATCCGAGCCCGCCGAAGAACCACGTCCGGCTGGGCGGTCGAAGCAGCGTGCTGCATCGTCACAACACGGTCGTAGCGGCGATGTCGCCGAGGTCGATCTCCCAGGTGGCGAGAAATCGGCGGGCACAGTTTCGCCGCAAGCCAGGGAAGTCATTGTCACCGGAGTCGGCACTGACCCGGACAAGGCCGTGCAAAACGCCTTCAGCCAGGCGATCGAGCAGACCGTGGGTGTGCTGGTCGATGCGGAGACGGTGGTCAAGAACGACGAGTTGATCCGCGACGAGATCCTGACGTACAGCCGTGGCTACGTGGAGAAGTACGAAGTTGTTAAACGATGGCGCGAGGGGGGCTTGCACCACGCGACGATTCGGGCGGTCGTTGCGCGAGACAAGCTCGTCGAAAAACTGAGAGGGATGAAGATTGCCACGAAAGCGTTGAGTGGTGATCTCGCAGCCCGGCAGATCGACTTTGACGCGAAAAACGAGGAGCAGGCAGCAGAAATGCTTACCAAGGCCCTGGCCAACTTCGACATGACGAAGCTGACGAAGGTGGAAATCGTGGGCAAGCCGGAAATTACCAGGGAGGGAGTTGAGGCAAAGGTTCACGTCAAGGTCAAGTTGTCTTCGGACCGGCAGCAATGGGAAGAGTTTGCCCGCGGCGTCCGACTGATATTGGACAAGACAGCGACGAGGCGCGCGGCCGTCACCGTGGAACGCGGGACGAAGGGCCGTTGGAGCATCGTATTGAAGGCGGGACGGAAAGGTACCAAGGGCACCAAAGGTACCAAGAGCACCAAAGGTACCAATGATGCGGCCCATCAATTAGAGAGACAGCTTGCCGGCCAGGGAGTGCTCGTCGCCTTGTTCGCCGGTACGAACACTAGCGGCACCCAAGTTCAGTGGGAGGTCTTCCGAGTGCCCGAGCCCATGGACGAAGCGATCAGGGCCATTTCTTCGAGTTTACACTACCGGACGTTGTCACCCGCGAGTGGCAACAAGAGGTTGTGTGCGGTCAAGGCCATTTCTTCGGGTCTACACTACCGGCTTGCGTACGTCCTCTCGGACGATAAGGGTGAGACGATTGTCCGAACGCATGAACCCGTTGCGTTGGACCGCGATGAGCTGACCGTCCTGAACAAACATTCTGAGGAACCTTTGGAGGACGTATGGTGGATCGGCCCAGTGTGGCAGCGGTCAGGCCATTTCGTCCCTGTACTGGAGACGGAAACAACGCTTTCGCTGTCTCAGGAGGACTTGGCAAGGGTCGCCAAGACGCTCGTCTTTCTTGAAAAGGAGAAAACGCCGGGACGGAGTTCTAAATCGTCCCACAGATCCTCCAGTTCCAGGGGGATATCTGGCAAAGACAAAAAGTCTCACAACCGTGAAGAATGACCTGAGGAGACTGCCCCGCTTCCACACTTGGAGTCGAAACGGGGACGCAGCTAGTTTTCTGGATTGGCAACCGCCAGGCTTGCCAAAACTAGCTGCGTCCCCGTTTCGGAGCCCGGCTTGCCATGGGGCGAGGTCAGCCCCAGCCGGCCATCTCAGCCCGACGCCACGCAACCGCGGGGATAAACCCGCGGCTCGCCCCCTGGCCCCTGGCCCCTGGTCCCCGCCCCCTGGCCCCTTGGCCGCTACGGCTGCCCGTTGTGCTGTTCGAGGGCGGCGATCTTCTGAATGCGCCGGGCGTGACGCCCGCCCTCGAAGGGCGTGGCAAGCCAGATTTCCACCAGCCGATCCACCAGCCGCTCGCCCAGCATGTCGCCGGAGAGACACAAGACGTTCAAATCATTGTGGCGGCGGCTCATCTCGGCGGTGATGTCATCGTAGCAGGGGGCGGCGCGGATGCCGGGAACCTTGTTGGCCGCAATGCACATCCCCAGCCCGGTACCGCAAATCAAGATCCCCCGATCCACCTCGCGGCTGCTGACTTTGCGGGCGACCACCTGGGCGACATCCGGATAATCGACGTCCTCGTGGCTGTGGCTGCCCACGTCGATGACCTCTTGTCCCAACTTGCCGAGCAACTCGACCAGCTTCACTCGCATGTCCACGCCACGGTGGTCACTTCCGATCGCGATCCGCATAATGGCGTTTCTCCTACCGACACCGTCGATCCCAAACCTCACATTGTACCGGCCGGGCGGCGGCAAGGCAACCTCAGTCCCCCTCTCTGGTATGGAATCTCGCGGGTGGGCACCGCGTGCCGCGGTTCTGTCAGCCGTGTTGTGCCGTCGCCGCAGCCTGCACGGCTAGGACAGTCGGGGCACGGCATAGACCGCCCCCGGTTTCATGGTTTTCCAGACGGGCTCGGTTGACCGGCGGGAGACCAGTGGTATGCTGATGACGACCGACGCGAGGGCAGTTCTTCCGTGACGACAGTTCCGCTCGTGTCGCCGAGGACCGTGCGGTGGACAACGCGCCGAAGTTCGGGCAATTGCTGGCCAGATCGCTGTCGGCGCTGCTTCTCTGCGCGGCAGCGGTTGTGCTCTGTTACTTCTTCGTGGACCGACCGGTCGCCTTCTACGTCCATCGGCACCACTTCGCCCAGTACAGCGTCTTGAAATGGCTGACCTATCCGCCGCCGGTGCTGCAAAGATGCGTGCCGTTGGTGCTCGTCGCGCTGATGGTGCGGCGGGTGCGGGGCCCGCTGTGCCGCTGGGAACAGGCGCTATTGGCCGCCGCCGTGGCGATGGTCCTGGCCGATCAGTTTCGGCTCACCCTGGCCTACGGCTTCGGCCGCTATTGGCCGGAAACCTGGGTCGATAACAACCCCTCGTTGATCGGCAGCGGCGCCTACGGCTGCCACCCCTTTCACAGCGGCATGGCGTATCAGGACTTTCCCTCCGGTCACATGGCGCGGACGCTGGCCGTCGCCGCCGTCGTGTGGATCGTCTATCCGCGGTGGCGTTGGGCCGCCGTCGCCGCGTCGTCGGCCCTCATCGTGGGCCTGCTGGGGATGAATTATCACTTCGTCGGTGACATCATCGCGGGCGGATTCGTCGGCGGCATCGTGGGGACCTACACGGCACACTGCTGCGGGCCCGGCGGGTGCTCATCAGGGCCGGTAAATCAACATCATTGACAGGCAGACAAGAATGTCTGCCCTCCTGCGTTGATCTCACGGGCAATCCGGGCCGGCCGGCTCGTCCAGCCGGTCGAGGCCCGCAAGGCGATAGGCGACCAGCGAAGCCAGCCAACATGCCAGCATCAGGCCGATGATCGCAAAGCCCGTGGCGGTCGAGTTGTCGCTCAAGGTCTTGACCACCGCCCAGACGCCGCTTTCCAGGTGGAACTTTTCGGCGATCACGCTCAGCACTTCCAGGCCGCCGATCAGAAAGGCAATGACGAACGAGACCATGGTGATGGTCATGTTGTAGAACAGCTTCCGCACCGGCTTGATAAATGCCCAGCCGTAGGCGCCCAGCATGACGATGCCGTCGCTGGCGTCCACCAGGCACATGCCCGAGGTGAACAGGAGCGGAAAAATCATGATCGACCAGAGCGACGCCTGCTGGGCGGCCAGGGTGGCGGTGATGCCATAGACGGCGATTTGCGTGGCCGTGTCGAAGCCCAAGCCGAAGAGGAAGCCGACAAAGTACATCTGCCAGCTCGCGCCGATCAACTTGAAGAGGGACCGCAAGGTGCGGGCGATCAGCCCCGGCCCGCCGAGGATGTCGTGCAAGGCGTCTTCGTGGCGGCCGTTGCCCTGCCGCGCCGCGCGAAAACGCCGGAGGACCGCCAGGAAGATGACGAAGTTGACCAGGGCCATCAGCAGGAGGAAAGAGGCGGAGACGCCCGTGCCGATGAGCCCATAAAGCCCCTGGAATTCGGGGTAGTGGCTCCGCATGTAGCCGGTGCCCTGCGCGACCAACAGCGAGAGGAGGACGACCACCGTGGAATGGCCGAGGGAGAAGAACAAGCCCACGGCGACCGGGCGCTTGTTCTCCTGCATGAGCTTTCGGGTGACGTTGTCGATGGCGGCCAGGTGGTCGGCATCGACGGCGTGCTGCAGGCCGAAGCCGTAGGCCGCGAAGCACCAGCCCAGGGCCACCACGCAGGAATGAAACACGGCCAGCGCCAGCGCCCAGGCGGCGAGGTTCAAAGCCAGCAGGAAGAGATAGACCAGGATGATGCGGCGCTGCAGGCCGGCTGGTCCGGGGCGTCGCAGGCGGGCGGCCAGTTGCTTGAGCATGGCGGCGGACGGCGGGGGCGAAGTGTAATACGAATACGCTGATTGTAACACGCCCCGCCGGGGCGTCAAGGGGGAGGGAAGAAAGGCGGAGGGCGGAGGGCGGAAGGCGGAAGGAAGACAGCCGGCGGTTTTCTGCCGTCAGCGAGCCGCCGGGTTTATCCCGGCGGTTGGGCGGCGCTTTTCGGCGGCATGGGCAAGCCGCGGGGATAAACCCCGCGGCTCGCTATGCCGCGGGCACTTCCGCCGCCTCGGCCGGGAGGGGCTCGCCGAGCAGCTCCAGCAGCCCGGCACGATCCAACGACTCCCGCTCGAACAGCGCGGCGGCCACGGTGTCCAACTGCGGGCGATGCGCCAGCAGGATCGCCTTGGCCTCCTCGTAGGCCGTGTCGAGGAGCCGCTTCACCTCGCGGTCGATCAGGTCGGCGGTTTCCGGGCTGCAATCGCGGCGGCCGACGCCGTCCAGCGACCGCAGGGGAAGGAGGTCCGGCCGCTGGCCGCAATGGATCAGGCCGACCGAGTCGCTCATGCCGTAGACGCAGACCATGCGCTGGGCGAGGATGGTGGCGTGATCGAGGTCGTTTTCGTCGCCGGTGCTGATTTCGTGGAAGACGACTTCTTCGGCGGCCCGCCCGCCCAACATGCCGCGGATGCGGACCAGCAGCTCGGAGCGCGTCAGCAGAAACTGTTCGGCCTCGGGGAGTTGCAGCGTGTAGCCCAGCGCCCGGCCGCGGGGAATGATGCTGATCTTGTGGACCAGGTCGGAGTGCTGGCTGAAGGTGGCCACGAGGGCATGGCCGACCTCGTGATAGGCGACGCGGCGTTTTTCCTTCTCGTCCAGGCGGCGGCTCTTCCGTTCCGGGCCGGCAAGGACTTTCTCGACGGCGTCTTCCAGGTCTTGCTGGGTGATTTCCGCCTCCTTGCGGCGGGCGGCGATCAAGGCCGCCTCGTTCAGCGCGTTGGCCAGGTCGGCGCCGGAAAGGCCCGGCGTCCCCTGGGCTATCTTCCGCAAGTCGGTGGCGGCGGCCAGCGGCTTGCCGCGGGCGTGGACCTTGAGGATCGCCCAACGCCCCTCCATGTCCGGCGCGTCGACCACCACCTGGCGGTCGAAACGCCCGGGGCGCAACAGGGCGCGGTCGAGCACTTCGGGGCGGTTGGTGGCCGCCAGCAGGATCACGCCCGCGTTGGCCTGGAAACCGTCCATTTCGACCAGCAGTTGGTTGAGCGTCTGCTCGCGTTCGTCGTTGACCGGGCCGAGGTGGACGCCGCGCTCGCGGCCGATGGCGTCCAGCTCGTCGATGAAGACGAGGCAGGGGGCCTGGGCCTTGGCCTGCTCGAAGAGGTCGCGGACGCGGGATGCCCCCACGCCCACGAACATCTCCACGAATTCGCTGCCGCTGATGGAGAAGAAGGGCACGCCGGCCTCGCCGGCCACGGCGCGGGCCAGCAGCGTCTTGCCCGTCCCCGGCGGACCGATCAAGAGGATCCCCTTGGGAATCTTCGCCCCCAGGACGGTATAGCGGCTGGGGTTCTTGAGGAAATCGACGACTTCGTGCAGTTCGTACTTGGCCTCGTCGCAGCCGGCCACGTCGTCGAAGGTCACGCCGGTGTCGGTATCGGCCGCCACCCGCGCCTTGCTCCGCCCGAAGCCCATCACCGCCTGGCCGGCGTTCCGCAGGCCGCGGGAGAAGAAGAAAAAGAGGCCGCCCAAGATGACCAGCGGCAGCATCCAGCCGATCAAGACCTGGGAGAGGACGCCGACCTTGACAAACGAGTATTTCACCTTCGCCGCCTGAAGCTGGGCCTGGAGCGCGGGCAGCGTTTGTTCTCCGCCGTAGGTGGTGCGAAACTCGAAGGTCTTGGCGGCCGTGGCGGCCTCGGCCTCCGCCGCGGACTGGCCCGCCTTGGCCAAGAGGGCCTTGGCGGCCGTGGCCTTCACCTCTTGCGGCGCCGGCGGGCCAACTTTCTCGGGCGTCTTGGCGGCTGCCTTTTCCTTAGCCGTCGCGCCCTCCGGCGGGGGTTGCTTCACGGTGATATGGCCGGTGATGTCGGTGTCGTCGATCTTGCAGTCGGCCACTTCCCCTTTGGCCAGATAGTCCTCGAATTGGCTGTAGTCGATGGTCTTTGTCATCGAGGAGGACATCTCATGCCAGCCCCAGAGGATCAGCAGCACCAGCGGGATGTACCACCAGCCCGTCCGCCGCATGGCATCCCAAAACGTGGAACCGCTCCGCTTGGGAGGCGCTTTGTCTGGTTTCGGTGGTAGATCAGGCAGGTCGGGCATACAGCGTTGGCTTTCTCGCAAGTATTCCACACACACTGTGTGCGGGAAAACGGCACACGGCGCATGCCGGGTACGCAGAGCCATCCCCCTTGGACAGCGGTGCTCACCAAGGGAAGCACCCGGCAAATATAGTATATCGGGGTGGGGCGAGTTGGCCAGCCCCGCGGCCCTACCCCCCTCGCCAGGCGGCGGTTGGTCGCCGTCGAGCGTCTGGCGGACACGCCCTTTGACGCCAGACTCAGCCGATGGCCGGCAATTCGTAGCCCTTGCGCCGCGGGCGGGTGAGCAGCTTGTTGGCCTCGTCGCAGTTCGTGAAGCGCTCCGCGACCGGGTCCCAGCGGAGGACCTCGCCCACGCGGCCGACCTGGCGGACGATGTTGACCAGGTAACAGAGCGTCGTCGCCCGCAGGCCAATCTCGATGTCGGCGTTGCAGGGATTGCGGCTCTTGATGCACTCGATCCAGTTCTGCACGTGGAAAGCCGTGTCGTGCCGTCCGCCGAGCGTGGCGGGCTTGTCCTTCAAGAGTTCCTTCGGGTTGCTGGCAACCTTGTCGCGATTGATCTCGATCTTGCCCCTTTCGCCGACGAAGATAGCGCCCAGGCCCGGGCCGCGGTCGCCGTCGAGATGCAGACTCAATTGCGTGCCGTTGGCGAACTTCATGGTGACCTTGGCGCGCGGGCCGGTGAGCTTGGCCATGGCGTGGTACTGGGTGCCCGTATCCACGTCGCCGGTGTCGCCGAGGATCTGGCCGCCCACCGTCTTCCGCGGCGCGAAGCGGCCCGAGTCGCGGTTGGCCAGCTTTTCTTCAAGAACGACCTCGACCGGGCCGGTGGCGTCGGTGCCCAAGGCGCGGTTGATCTGGTCGTAGGAATGGGCGCCCCAGCCGGTGACGCCGAAGCACTGGCCGCCGCCGTCATAGTCGATCCAGCGGGCCCAGCCGGAGTGGATGTCCTCGCAGAAGGGGCGCAACTCGGCCTGGTTGGTCCAAATGTCCCACCACGGATCGACCGCTCCCTTGACGTCGGCTGAGGAGGACTTGGTCCAAAATTCCGGGCCGACGAAGTTGGGCGCGACGACGGTCAGAATCTTTCCAATGGCGCCGTTCTTCACCAGGTCGCTGGCAAAGTTGTTCAGCGGGATGGAACGCTGTTGCGTGCCGACCTGGGTGACAGTCTTGAATTTCCGGGCGGCGTTGACCATCGCCCGGCCTTCGGCGATCGTCAGGCACATGGGCTTCTCGATGTAGGTGTCCACGCCGGCCTGCATGGCTTGGATGACGATCCACGCCCGGGCGTGGGTCGTGGTCTCGATCATCACGGCGTCGAGTTTTTCCTTGTCGATCATCTTGCGGAAATCATCGTAGACGGGCCACTGGCCCTTGGAGCGCTCCTTGGACAACCCTTGAGCGCGCGCGATCTGGCAATCGCAGACGCTGACGACGTGATATGCCTTCGTGTAGCTGCCAGCGCTGAGGGCGTCGCGCGAGCGGCCGCCGCAGCCGATGATGCCCACGCGAACCGTCTCGCTGGCCGGTGCCGCGCCGTCGCGTCCCAGGGCCCGGGCCGGAATCAGCGCCGGCAAGGTGATGGCCGCCGCGCCCGCCGCGGCGCCCGCTTTCAGCATGTCACGTCGTGTCCACTGAGATGGCGACATTGCAAGGTTCTCCAAAATGCTGTTCTTGTGAGGTGGGAGGTAAGAAATGGCGGGTAAGACAAAAGGTCGGTGCTCGAAACGAGTGGGAGAAACAGTGGAAATTACTGGAGCGTCTTGATCTCCAAATCTTTGAACTGGACTTTCATCGGCGGACCGGGGTGGAGTTGCAGGGCAATCACGCCCTCGCGGGCGGCCTTCCCCTTCTCGTGGTCGATCACGTGCGACATCACCAGGCCGTTGATCTTGAAGATCAGTTCCGGCCCGCGGGCGATGATCACGTAGTCGTTCCACTCCTGGGGCTTGATGTGTTTCTGCAAGTCGGCCGCGTCGGCCAGCTTGGTTGCCTCGCGTTTGCCGTTTTCATCGATGACCACTTTCTGGCCGCGGACGGTCATGACGCCGCGCTGGTTGCACTCGTAGAGGGTGCCGGTGCAGACGGTGCCGGTTTCCATGTCGGCCTGATAGCCTTTGACGTCCCAGTTGGGCAGTTCCTGGCTGCGGAAGTTGATGCCCGAGTTGCCCCAGGGCGATTGAAAACGGAATTTGGCGTGCAATTCGAAGTCGGCCGGCTTGCCGCCGCGCCAGAAGAGGAAGCTCTGGCCTCTGGCCGGCTTCTGCGTTGTCGACTGTCCGGTGATGGCCCCGTCCTCGACGGTCCAATAATCCTGACCCTCCCAACCGGTCAGGTCTTTGCCGTTGAAGATGGAAACGAACCCATCCTTGGCATCCTTCGTCGCGTCTTTGTCGTCCGCCCGAGCGGCGGCGGCCCAGAGGGCGGCGACGGCCAGCGCCGCCAGTGTCAACAGTTTTTGCATCATGGCTAGCTCCTCGTGTGTTGAGGTGATCGAGTTGTCGGGGTTGGCCAAACCATCGGTCCCAGTAGTCCCGTGCGACCTATGGGACTTATGGGGCCTATAAGTGGGGTAGCCAGGCGGGCACGCCCCAACGCTTATGATAGCCGTTGCCGCGGGGACCCGCAATGGTTTGGCTTTCAGGAACTCAGGCGGCGGCCGAGGGCCAAGAGAACGACCGTCATTACGACGAAGCCCCCGAAGAACAGCATCCCCTTTCGCTGCCGCTGCGATAAGAAATGGTCCCAGGCCGCCGGCTCGGCGCGGCGCTGGACCAGCGCCTGCCCGACGACGGCCTCCTGGGCCCCGCCGCGGCGCTCGGCCGAACGAGAAGCGGCTGCCGACTCCAGCACGATGGTCTCTTGCCGCTGGGCGGCCGGCCTGCGCAGGGCGATGCAAAGCGCGGCCACGGCAGCCGTCGCGATCAGCAGACCCACGAACACGAGCATCGCCCTGGGGCGGCGGCGTGCGCCACTGGCTTTGCCAGTGCTTGTCTGCGCCCCGCGCGGGAAGGCGCCGGCAAGGCCGGTGGCGCCCAGCGCCCGCCAAAACAGCGCGGAGGCCGTTTTGGCGATTCGTCGAAGCCACGACAGGACAAGTCGAACGCGGTGGTTCATGTTTGCAAGGTCGTTCATCCCGTGCCACGGCTGTGCCAGCCGTGCCGTTGTGACGTGTGCCACTGGCTCTGCCAGTGCTCGTCTGCCCGGCCCCACAAGTGTAGGTGACGCAGCGGGCCGCGGCGCGGTGATGCGGCACAGGCCGGAGAACCGCTCTCTTCGGCACATTCCGCGCAGGGCGGCCCGCGGGCCGCCGCCCGCGGGGAATCTGTATGCTACATACCTCCAGGTGGTCATTGGTGGTCGCGCTGGGCCAGTCCCAGCCCGACCCTGTGCGACAGGATCCGAGGTGCGAGCATGATTATCATCGTCGGCGCCCTGATGGTTCTCGGGGCCGTACTGACCGGCTTCCGCTGGGAAGGAGGCAAATTGGGCGCGCTGATTCAGCCGGCCGAGCTGGTCGTCATCGGCGGCGCGGCCCTCGGCGCCCTGGTGATCATGTCGTCGCGGAAGGTCCTGATCGACATGCTGCGCGGCATCGTGCAATGCGTGAAGGGCACCCCCTACAACAAGCGGGCCTACGACGAGTTGTTCAAGGTCCTCTACGAGCTGTTTCGTTTGGCGCGGCGCGACGGCCTGATTTCCCTGGAGTCGCACCTGACCGAGCCGGAAAACAGCGCCATCTTCGCCAAGTACCCGCGCTTCGCCGCCAACCACCACGTCATGGAGTTCACCTGCGGCGCGCTCTCTCCCGTGCTGGAGGGGACCGTCAAGCCCGATCAACTCGCCGGGCTGCTGGAGGCCGACATCAAGCTGGTCGAGGTGGAGCACCACGGTCCGTTGGGCGTGCTGTCGAAGACGGCCGACGCCATGCCGGGTTTCGGCATCGTGGCCGCGGTGCTGGGGATCGTGATCACCATGCAGGCCATCGACGGGCCGCCGGAAGAGATCGGCGAAAAAGTGGGCGCCGCCCTGGTGGGCACCTTCCTCGGCATCCTCA
Organism: Thermoguttaceae bacterium; assembly: GCA_052139835.1. Taxonomy (GTDB): domain Bacteria; phylum Planctomycetota; class Planctomycetia; order Pirellulales; family Thermoguttaceae; genus JBKQVT01. Next base: position 6,071 of record JBKQVT010000194.1, on the reverse strand, counting down.
TGTGCTACGGATTCGTGGGCCCGCTGGCGGTGAAGTTGGAAGTCCTCGGCGCCGCCGAGGTGGCCTACTTCCGCACCATCGCCACGGCGGTCGAAGGCTTCGTCAACGACCTGGCGCCGAAGGTCGTCATCGACAAGGCGCGGCGGGGCGTGGCCAGCGAGTTTCGCCCCACCCGCCAGCAACTCGAAGACATGTTCAAGCAGGTCGAAACTTCATAATACCGTTGAGTTCCAAGGTCTAAGTTCTAAGCACTAACTAAGCTCTAAGTTCTTAGTGCCTTAGTTCTTAGAACTTAGCAGAAGGCACTTTTGCGGGGCACTGAACCATGGCGGGGCAAGGCGGCGGTTCCTGGAAAGTGGCCTATGCCGATTTCGTCACGGCGATGATGGCCTTCTTCCTGGTGATGTGGATCCTCGCGCAAAACAAACCGCTGAAGAAGGCCATCGCGGAATACTTCAACGACCCCTGGAAGACCTCGCTGAAGCCCAAGGGCGATTGCCCCGGCGGGGCGTCCATGGTGCCCGGAAAAGACACCGGCGATCCGTCGGGCAACGCCATCCGGGCGGGCCATTCCTCCGGCGGCGACCGCACGCGGCCCAATCCCCGTTTGCGCGGCTTTGCCACCTCCAATACCGTCGGCCTGGCGCGGAAGGACCCGCAAGCCACGCCCGCCGACCGCCCCAGCCTGTTTTTCATTCACACCGGCAGCAACCGCTGCGCGGGCACGCTGGTCCTCTTCAGCGAAAGCTCCGACGAGCTGGACGTGACCGGCCAGGACCGCCTGCGGCGCCTGGCGGCAGAGATTCGCGGGCTGCCCAACAAGGTCGAGATCCGCGGGCACGCCACCCGCCGGCCCGCCGCGGCCGACGGCCCGCCGCAAGACGCCTGGGCGCTGTCCTACGCCCGCTGCCTGGCCACGATGAAGTTCCTCGAGCAACTGGGGATCGACCAATCACGGATTCGCCTCAGCCTGGGCGGCCCCTTCGAGCCCTATTCGCTGGGCACGGGCGCCAAGAAGCGGTCCTACAACTCCCGCGTGGAGGTCTACATGCTCAGCGAGTATGCCGAGGACCTCATGGGCACGCCCGAGGAACGCGCCAGCCGCCTGGCCGCGCCCTGAATATCATCCCCTCTCCCTCCGGGAGAGGGCCAGGGTGAGGGCTTTTCTCCTCTTCGCTCGCAGGAGAGGGGCCGGGGGTGAGGGGGCGCGCCCACCGGGTTGTACTCCACCGGCTTGTAAATAGAGACTCTTTCCCAGCCCCCCAAGCCCGCCGGCTGCGGCCGGTGGGAATGGACCCCGGGAAAAGGTCACGGTCAGCGGCCGATCGGGCCGTATTTCACCGACTCGTGGAGGAGGAAGGTGAGCCGCCAGCGATACATCATCATGTCGCTTCGCTCGACATACACGTGGACATACCCCTCCGTTCCCCCTTTGCTGTATTGAAGGTAAAAATTCTGGGGCGGCTCGTCGTCTGGCTGGGCGGGGCCCCCGGTGAAGTGTACCCTACAGCCATCTTTTCGCAGGAGTCCCTCGACCTCATCCTTCAAGTCGACGATCACTTTGCCCGTCGGCAGCTTATGGAGAAGGATCTGCCAGGTGCGCACGGCGGTGATATCGCCCTGAACATCGTAACTCTCGCCAGGGAGCAGGTCGGCCGAGACGAGTTTTACTCCCGAATGGGCGAATGCTGCGGCCAGGGCTTGGCCTCCGCGGAACGAGCGGAAGAACGAGGTCGTGGTCGAGTGCCGATGACTGGCCAGCAGGGCACAAAGCAGGCAAAACGCCAAGGCCGCCAGCAGCATCTCGCGGAGCGTGAACTGATACCAGCGATGGCGGAACGGTAACGGCGGCGGGGCGGCTTGCGGTGCGGTTGTGGACATGGTGCGATTTGCAGCGTTTCCGGCGGGGTTCGGGCAACCGCGGGGATGAACCCCGCGGCTCGCCAGCTTCTCAATATAGCAAACAACGAGCAAAACCGCCACGGAGGCGGCGGGGAAAACGGGCGTCCCCCGGCGCCGTTCCCGCCGCGACCCGCTGCGCGGTTGCCCGGCCGGCGGACGTGGGGGAAAGTTTCAACCCGCGGCCGTCTTCCTCACGTTATTTCCTGTGGTGATGTTATCGGCCTTGCGCCCGCTTCCGGGCGGCCCGCGGCAATGGTACAATGCCGAAAATCCCCGCGACGCAAGGAGACCCCCATGGAAACCGCTCAGCCCGCGCCGGGCGAAAAGATCATCGTCCGCTGCCCCAGGTCGCTCCGCGTGGCGTTTGTCCTCGTCGGCCTTTTTGGCGCGACATATCTCGCCGACAGCCTATTCCTTGGCGGCCCTTTTCCCACTCGGGACCTGAAGCTGTTCATCGTTGCGATTATCATGGTGATCGCCGCCCCGGTCGCCCTTCTCTTCGTTTTCAACGTCCGCGTCGAAATCGACGGGGAGCACATCGCCAAGTATCGCGGCTCGCGGCTGCTGCGTCGCGCGCCGGTCCGCACGATTCAGGAAATCGGCATGACCGTGGGCAAGAAGACGCTGCGATTCGAGGGCGGAGAAGAATTCGATTTGAACAACAACTGGGTGAACGTCGCCGCTGCTGCGGCCTTCTTTCAAGCGATCCTCGATGCACGGGCGTCGGCCCGGCTGACCGGGGCGGCGCCGGCGGCCGCCGCCGGGCCGCTGCTGCCGCCCGCGCCGCCGGCCGACGCCGGGGGGGCCGTGCCCGTGGCGCCGCCGGTGGGCCCCGCGGTGACGCTGCCGCTGCACTACGCGACGTTTCCCCTGCGCTGTGTCCACTGCGGCCGCCCACCGACGGCCACGCGCCCGGTGAGCATCTCGCGGAGCATCGGTTTGCTGGGCGCCGGTTTTTCGAGGACGGCCACGGTTTCGGTCCCCGTCTGCCGCCGCTGCGAGAGGGTGCGGAGCGCAGTCGGGCCCTTGGCCTTCCTCCTGTACTTCGTGACCTTGGTTGGCGGCATCGTCGCGGCGGCGGTTTATGTCAAGCCTCCCGCCGGGGCGCGCATCGTCGGCGCGATTCTCGTCGTCTACTTGTTTTCGGCGGCGTTTCTCGGCCGCCGCGCCGGCGGCGTGTTGGACCGGATTTTCCTGGGTGTGCGGGCCAGCCGGATGAGCAAGGACGGCCAGATGATCACGCTGCGTTTCCGCGATGCGGGCCTGGCCGCCACGGTCGCCGAACTGACCGAGCGGCGGCGGGCGGGGCGGCTTTCGGCCGCCAAGCGGCTGCTGGAAGAGGAGTAATACTGAGCAAGAGGCTCGCCACGGAGACCCGGCGGCCGCGGAGCAGCGGCGCGGACACGCGGCGGAAAGTCCGCGCCAACGCTGAAAAAATGGCCCCCTGCGGCGCCGTTCCCACCGGGCGCAGCCGGTGGGCTTGGGGTTGCGAATATCTCCTTCCTCCGTGTCTCCGTCGTGATGTTATCGCCCTGGTGCCCACTTTCGGGCGGTCCGCGTGCATGGTACAATGCCCCACATCCTCTCGCGGAGCACATCATGCTCGCCAAGCTCAAAACCTACGCCCTGGTCGGCATCGACGCCCTGCCGGTCGAGGTCGAAGTGGACGTCTCGCCCGCCGGTCTGCCCAAGACCGTCCTGGTCGGCCTGCCCGAAGCGGCCGTGAAGGAAAGCACCCATCGCGTCGAGCGGGCGATCGTCAATTCCGGCTTCCAGCGGCCGCAGAATCGCGTCATCATCAACCTCGCCCCGGCCGACATGCCCAAGGACGCCGCCTCCTTCGATCTGCCCATCGCCCTGGGCGTTCTGGTGGGCAGCGGCCAGGTCGCCTCGGAATTGCTCGAGCAATTCGCCGTCGTCGGCGAACTGGCCCTCGACGGCGGCACGCGGCCGACCAAGGGCGCCTTGTCGATGGCCATGGCCGCCGCCGAGGCCGCGGGCCTGCGCGGCCTGCTGGTGCCCAGCGAGAGCGCGGCCGAGGCCGCCGTGGTCGAGGGCATCGACGTCATCGCCGTCACGAGTCTCGCCCAGGCCGTCGGCTTCCTCACCGGCGAGATCATCATCGAGCCCACGCCTTCGCGGCTGGACGACCTCTTCCGCGAGCTTGCCAGCTATGAAGTCGATTTCTCCGACGTGCGGGGACAGGAGATGGCCAAGCGGGCGATGATCGTGGCCGCCGCCGGCTCGCACAATCTCTTGATGCTCGGCCCGCCGGGCTCCGGCAAGACCATGCTGGCCAAGCGGATGCCCACCATCCTGCCCGACCTGACGCCCATCGAGTCGATCGAGACCACGCGGATCTATAGCGCCGTGGGCCGCCTGCGGGCCGGGCAGCCGCTGTTGGCGGTCCGGCCCTTCCGCTCGCCGCACCACACGATCAGCGACGCCGGCCTGGTGGGCGGGGGCTCGACGCCCGCCCCCGGCGAGATTTCCCTCTCCCACAACGGCGTGCTCTTCCTCGACGAATTGCCCGAATTCAACCGCCGCACCCTCGAAGTCCTCCGCCAGCCGCTGGAAGACGGCACGGTGACGATCAGCCGGGCCCTCTCCAGCACGACCTTTCCGGCCAATTTCATGTTGATCGCCGCCTTGAATCCCTGTCCCTGCGGCTATCGGGGCGACGCGCGGCGGAATTGCCACTGCACGCCGCCGCAGATCGAGCGCTACATGAGCAAAATCTCGGGCCCGCTGCTCGATAGGATCGACATGCACATCGAGGTCCCCGCGGTGCCGTTCCGCGAGCTTTCCGGGGGTTCGCCGGGCACGTCGAGCGCCGAGATGCGCGAGCAGGTGAAGCGGGCCCGCCGCGCCCAGTCCGTCCGTTTCGACGGCACCTCGACGCGGCACAACGCCCACATGTCGCACCGTCAGACGCGGCAGTTCTGCCGGTTGGACGACGAGTGCCGCAACCAGTTGAAGGCGGCGATGACGGAGCTTGGCCTTTCGGCCCGCGCGCACGACAAGGTATTGCGTGTTGCCCGGACGATCGCGGACCTCGATTCCAGCGACGCGATCCGCCCGAATCATCTCAACGAGGCGATCAACTACCGGATGCTGGACCGGCAGTTATGGACCTAATTGCCATGCCAACGAAGTCTCCGCGGGGTACAATAGTAATATGACAGCAGTTCCTTTGGCCGATCTGACCCAATCCGCCATCCATGTGCTCTGCCGGGAGATCGGGGTGGTCAATACAGCCCGGTTTCTTAACCAATTCAGCTTGGGGCAGGGAGACTACACGCAAGAAAGACAAGAGCTCTTTGGGCGAACGACTGTCGACGAGATTGTCGCGGAGGTCAAGCGCCAGGGGCAACCGTGAGGGTTCGCCCGGATGATCGCCGACCTCGACTCCAGCGACGCGATCCGTCCGAATCATCTCAATGAGGCGATCAACCACCGGATGCTGGACCGGCAATTGTGGACGCAACCTGAACGAAAAATAGTTCTGACCCCTCTTGTACGCCTTTTGTACGCCCAACCGTAAAGAAGGAGTAAGCCATGAAACGCTTCGTCGCCCAGCTAATGCTGTCGCTACTGCCGATTTTGGCCGGTTGCGGAGCCTCCCTGCCAACCGAACAAGACGGCGAACAATTCCTCCGACAAGAACTCACGAAAGGCAAAACTCCAATCAAACTAGTGAGTTTTCACAAGACGAACGGCAAAGGTAGCGATCAGTCTTACTTTATCGGGTTCGATGCTACGATTGAGTTTACGGCAAATGGAAGGTGGCGGGGAAGTGACCGGATTTTCTACACAGATGAAGACCTCGTCGCAAACAACCAAGAGCCATCGCTCTTTACCGTTGTGAAGGCGGGGCAGAAACAAAGGTTGTCAGGCAGCGTCGAACTCGAAAAGACAGAGAAAGGGTGGAGAGGCACAGGCGTGCTAAATCGGTAGGGGGCAGGGCGATCGAACCAAGCCCCAGAGGAACTGAACGGAGTTTCCGGGATGTTCCTATTGCGGAACTGGAACGGGGACGCAGCTAGTGTAGTGATACATAAATAGCGGAACTTATTGGCGTGTTCGGGGTTTCATCCTTATACGGAGAAAGAAACCCATGAAACACGCTCGACGGATCACGCTGACGGACGACGAACGAAAGACGCTGA
>JBKQVT010000193.1:0-9139 GCA_052139835.1 Thermoguttaceae bacterium | reverse complement strand
ATTGCAGCCCACAACACGAACCCTCGCCCGTTCACTTGGACCGCCAAGGCGGATGAAATTCTCGCCAAGATCGAACGTGCCCGAAACGTCCTTCATAAAACCCCAACAGCGTGAATCACTACACTAGATTCTTATTCCCCCGAGGCCGCTGATGACTCGCGCCGCGATCACCGCCTGTTGGCCCTGCGTGGTGGTGCTGGTCGGCCTGGTGCTGGCCGCCCACTTTCTGGTGCGCCTCAGCAATGGCCGGCTGCGGCTGGGCCGGCTCCGCCGCCTCCACGGCGATCAAGCCGGCAGCGTCCAAACCCTGAGCTTCGTGCTCACGCTGCCGATCTTCATCATGGTGATGATGTTGATCGTGCAGGTGAGCCAGTTGATGATCGGGCTGATCGTGGTGCACTACGCGGCGTATGCGGCGGCCCGCAGCGCCGTGGTGTGGATTCCCGCCAATACGCCGGCGGAGCCTTCCAACTGCATCAGCGCCTATGAGGTCGATCCGGACGCCCCGAACCAGGTGGCGCCGGCGCTGAATCCGCAGGCCGCCAATTTCGGCCCGACCGCCGGCGGCCTGACCTATCTCGTGCAGCCGGGGAGCGACAAGTACAACAAGATCGCCTCGGCGGCGATCCTGGCGTGCATGCCGATTTCGCCGTCGCGCGATCTGGGCTTTAGCGCCGGGGACGCAGCGGCGGCCGGGGCGGTCCTCCAGGAGGTCTACGCCAGCGTGGCCCCGGCCTCGCAGAGCAATGCCGCGGTGCCCGCGCGATTGGATCACAAGCTGGCCTATTCCTCGAACAACACGAAGGTGCAGATTCGCTTCTTCCACAAGAACGAAGAGCCGCCGCTGATCACGTATTTTCTCGACCCCAATCCGGCGGAATTCGCCCCCAACGAGCTGGGTTGGCAGGACACGGTCACGGTGACGGTGAACCACGACCTGGCCCTGTTGCCGGGTCCGGGGCGGCTGTTGGCCCGCTGGGTGGTCGGCCCCGGCGGCCAAACCATCACCGATCACGGCACGTATTACAGCTACCCGTTGACGGCCTCGATTACCATGGGCAACGAGGGCGAGAAATCGGCGCTTCCCTATGTCTACCAAACTGAGTGATGCATCGCGAGGGGGACAGTCCCATTTTCGCGGCCGGCACGCCGGTTGCAGTGGTGACCTTCAGCGCGCCGCGAAAATTGGGACAGTCCCCTTTGTGCTGGGCCTGCCCGCGCGGATGCATCGCGACCAGCGCGGCACGATCAGCATCGTTTCGGTGTTTACCGCCTTGCTGTTGATCATGCTGCTGGGGATGGTGATGAACGTGGGCCGCCAGGTGGACGGCAAGCTCCGCATGCAGAACGCGGCCGACGCCGCCACCTATAGCGGCGGCGTGGTCCTGGCCCGCGCCATGAACACCGTGGTCTTTACCAACCACATGCTCTGCGACGTCTTCGCGGTGACGGCGTTCATGCGGGAAGCCCGCGATCAGAACTCGGCCTCGTTCGTCCCCAGCATCCTGAAGGCGTGGAACAAGGCGGGGGCGCAGTTCCAGAAGGCGAAATTCCCCCCCTTCCCGCCCCTGGGACAGGCCATCGTGCAGAAAACGCCGCTGGAGCAGCAGATGGTCACGACCTATAGCCAATGGGCGGCCGCCAGCAGTGCGCTGATCCTGCCGCTGATGGAAGAGATTCTGGCCGACGAGTTGATTCCCCAGTACCAGCGGGCGGTGGTGATGGCGTTTCCGGACATTGCCCAGTCCGCCGCCAACGACGTGGCCCAGCAGAACGGCAATCCCGACTATGGCCGGGGAACGATGCAGGCCGCCCTGTGGCGGACTTCGGGCGAGCCGGTGGGCGGCGACACCAGCGACGCCTCCACCCGCACCTTGCCGGTCGTCGATCCCGAGTTGGATGATCTCCCCGACCAGGCGGCCTACGTCACCCTGGCCCAGCAGCAGCGGCAGCAGCTTGCCAACGCGTACCTCACCGCGTGGAACAACCAGACGCTGTTGGGATTCGACCAGCAGGCGAAGATGTGCCAGTTCAGCAACCTGTGGCGAAGTTTCACCTGCGGCTATCTCCTCCACTTGCTCACCGTGGAATATCCCAAGTCGAACCTGCCCCAGGTCATTCGCCAGGTGCCCGGTCAAGGGGCGGATAACAACAGCTATCTCGATCAATACTACAGCTTCATCGGCGTGGCCTACTGGAAGCAGGTGCCGCAGATGATGCCGCGGATTTTCGATAATCCGACGTCCGGCAGCGCGCTGACCTATGCCGAGGTCCAGTTGTTCATTCCGCAGCAGCGGCTGATTTGGCGGTCCGGTTCTTCGTCGCCAAGCGCGCCGCAACCGACGCCGCTGGGCGGAGTGCCGGGGGACATGGTCAGCCTGCCGGCGGCCGGCTCGCCCGCGCCCCCGGCCGGCGGTGGCGGAGCCGTCTGGACCGTCGGCCGTGACGGCATGCCCACCACCTGGGACTTGCTCACGCAGCGGTGGACCTGCCACTTGGCGCCGGCGACGCAGCCGGCCCTGGCGACGATCCTGCAGAGCATCCCCACGTCGCCGTCCTTCAACAGCGAGGGCATTGCGCCGCCCAGCCTGGGCAACGTGGGCCCCGACGACCTGGGAAACATCAATGGACACTAGGTTGAACTCGCGCGGATCTCGAATTCCAGGTCCCCTCTCCCTCCGGGAGAGGGTTAGGGTGAGGGTGTGTTGCTGGGGGCACGTACTTTCAAGTTCGCGAGTCTTTCCCGGCGCGCCCTCACCCCCGGGCACCACGACAGTGGTCGCTCCCGGAGGGAGAGGGGGAGCGCGGCGCCGCGGACTGGCCACGCTGGAAATGGTGCTGGCGCTGCCGCTGCTGCTGATGATCATGGCGGTGATCATCAACTACGGCACGCTGGCCTGTTGGAAGGTCCGCGGATTGAGCATGGCGCGCATGACCGTTTGGGGCAACCGCTGGCCGCGGAGCAACAACGGCAATCCGCAGCCCACCTACTGGCCGGCCCCGGGGACGACGGCCATGACCGGTCCGACCCCCCTGCCCGGCCAGGTGGACGATCCGCGCGTGGACCAGGAGGTCGCCCGCGGCCCGGAGATCGGCAACGCCCAGGTGAACACCGAGTTGCTCGACCCGGCCCGCGGCCTCCTGCAAAGCTCGGCCAACCTCACCCGAAACTGGCCCATGCTGGGCAAGTGGCCCCCGTACCATCTCCAGGCCACGACCTGCCTGCTGGATGACCAGTGGCAGTATAACACGCCGCTGATGGGAATGGGCAGCAACCAGACGCGGCGCATCCCCATTATCTACACGCTCCCCCAGGCCCCGGCGAGCCTCGCCAACGCCTACATCCAGGCGATCGAAGCGATCGTCAATGCCTCGTTCCAGCAGCAACTGGCCACGCTCACCTACTACCCGGCGTTCCCCAACGGGCAGTACTGCGATTCGAACCGCGCCGACTATCAGCAGCCCGTGCAGAACCTGATCTACCAAATCCAGGGCCGCACCCGGCCGCACGTCGCCGGCGTTGCCGAAACCATGGCGGATATCTACATCACGATGTATCAGAACCAACTCAACGCGGGCGGGCTGTCCGACGCGCAAACCACCCTGATCCAGACGTACCTCAGCCAACTCCGACAATTCGTCACGTCGCTGCAAAAGGGGGGCTGAGTTTCCGTGCCGCCACGCAGCTTCGCCACGCTGGCCGCCCGCATCTCCTCCTGGACCATTAAGGGCGTGCTCACCGCGCTGGTTTTGGTCGCCGGCCTGGGATTCGGCCGGCAAGTGCTCCGCTGGTGGTCGGCCGATCGGCGGCAGTCCTCGGCCGCATCGGCCACGCCCTGGGCCGACGATGGTCTGGGCGATCCCGCCCAGCCGCACGTCCTGCGGTTCGGCAACCAAGGCCAGTCGCTGCGGCGGCAAACGATCAGCGGCGACCAGGCGGCGGCCCGCGCGGCCCTGCTGGACGGCTGCCGCCGTTTGCTTCAGTCGGAGCCGGCCGGCGGGGCTGCCGCCGACCGTGCCGCCGGGAAGGCCGACCGCGCGCTCTTGGAGGCCCTCCGACGGCTGCGGCCGACGGCCGAGGAGCCGGGAAAATGGCGGCTTTACGACCTGCCGGGAAGTCTCCCCCTGGTCGTCGGCATCCGGGAGGGCAAGGCCGCGGGCCACAGCGACGCCCAGGCTCAGCTTGCCGAACCCACCCCCGGCGCGGTAATCTGTGGATTGGCGATCCCGCTTGCAACGAAAGTGTGGACCTTATACACGTTTCAGCCGGATTCGGACGCCGCGGGGGCGAATTCCGGGGGGGCGAACATACCAATTCCACCCGGTAGTGGTAGAATTGGTTCGATGCAGGTGAGCCAGGGGGGGGCGATCACCGCCTTCTCCGGGCCGGACCGCGCGGACCAATGGAGGCAATTCTACGACGACTGGTTTGGCCAGCACGGGTGGAAGGCGGCGGGGGCGTGGCAGCGGACGGGATCGATTTGGCTGCTGCACTATACCGCCTCGGACCCCCGGCAGCCGGCCGTGGCCGACATCCGGCTCAGTCCGGACGGACGGGGCCAATGCACGGGACTGTTGATGACTTCGCCGGGTGAGTTTTGACCGCGCGAAGCAAGACCCCTATTTGCGGAAAGCAAACCCTATGAAAAGCATCCCCGCTTTGATTGTGGCCGCCGGCCTGGGCTTCGTCGGCGTCGTGCTGAACTTCTTCTACCTCTCGCCCGCGGCCCAGCAACGCGATTCGGTCTACTTCATCGCGGTGAAGCGCGGCGCGACCATCAACCGCGGCGAACGCCTGAAGATCGAGAACCTCGAGACGGTGGCGTACCCACGGGAGCGGGCGGCGAGTCTCATGGGGCACACGGTTGCCTGCACGCGCGAAAACGATTTCAACAGCGTCCGGGACCTGGTCACTTGCCGCACCCTTTCCGAAGGCGCCCTGGTGTGGCGCGACGACGTGAGCACGCCGGTGCAAGACACCGTATTGCTCGGCAAGGACGAGGGGGATGTGTGGATTTCCGTGGACGCCAAAAACTTCATTCCTTCGCTGGTCACGCCCGGCGACACGATCACGTTCGTGGTCGCGGCCGCGCCGCCGCGGCCGAATGTGCCCACCCCCGCCGCGCGCAACGAGGCCGGCCGCGGCGCTGCGCCGGCCGGAGAGGCCCTCTCGCCCGTCCCGGATGCCGAGGCGGCGCCGCCGGAGCCGGTCGGCCCGACGGAGGAGATCGGGCCGTTCACGGTACTGAACGTGGGGAACCGCCTCAGCAGCGCGGAGGTCTTCGCCGCGGCCCACCTCCAGCCGCAGCAGCCGAACGTCATCGGCCTCCGCGTCAAAGTGACCGACAATGGCATGGATCGCCTGGCGAAGAAGCTCGTGGACCGCCTGTACCAGACCAATTACCACACCGTGGCCGTCATCCTCCACAGCCGCAAGGAGGGGGGGCGGTAAGCGGAGAAGTTAGGAGTTAGAAGTTAGGAGTTAGGAGTCTTACATTGAGACTTTTGTGCGCAAGGATGTAGTGCAAAGTGAAAAGTGCAAATTGCAAAATGCAAAATGGAGACGCAGAGCCTGAGGCTCCCGCAACAACGACACATGAATCGACCATTTTGCACTTTTCATTTTGCACTTTTCATTTTGCATTGCGTCCATTCCGTTGCGAAAAACGGCGTCCCTAGTCCCAAGTCCCCAGTCCCTAGCCCCCAGCCCCTCCTTTGAAGATCTGGTTCAACAAGGTGAACGAGAGTCGCCGCTCGATGGTCGAGGTGGCCGAGCCGCTGGTCACTATCGGCCGCGACCCCTCCAACACCGTGTGCCTGCAAAGCCCGCTGGTCTCGCGGCATCACGCGGTCGTGCGCGGCGTCGACGGCCGGCTGCAACTGGAGAACATCGGCCTGAACAGTTGCCTGGTGGGCGACGAGGAGGTGTTGGGCGGTCAAACGGCGGTCTTCGTGCCGGGGACGAAGGTCCGCATCTGGCCCTTCAGCCTCACCTTCGAGGCCGAGAAGGAGGCGGCCGTTTCCCGCGGCGACCTCGAAGCCCACCTCCGCGCGATCATGGCCGACCTCGAGTTGCGGATCCACCGCAAGCTGCTGGAGCGGCTGGACCTCTACGAGTTCGAGGCCAACCGCGGCAGCGACCCGCAGAGCATCCTCCTCCTGGAGAACAACATCGAGGACGTCTGCCGCGAGATGGGAGTCTTCGGCGCCGACAACGAGCCGTTGCTGGAGGAGATCACCGGCCTGACGCTCCGCGACCACCTCGTCAACCAACTCATCATGGAGACGGGGGGCGAGGAGTATTTCGACCTGGCGGCGCTGACGAGCAACGAGTTCGACGTGCCGGCCACGCTGGTGCCGGAACGCGAGGCCGAACTGCACGGCCTGCTGCAATTCGTCCGCGAGCGCTTGAACCTCGCCGAGTGCCGCGACACGAGCCAGCAGGTCACGCGGGTCGAGGGCCGCTTCAACGACATCTTCCACCTCGTGCGGCCCCATTTGCACCAGGAGCTGCGCAAGTACCTCATCCTGCGGACGCTGAAAAAGGACCTCAAGGACACGATTTTCGGCTTCGGGCCCCTGCAAGACCTGCTCCGCGCCCCCACGGTCACGGAAATCATGGTCGTCGGCGTGGACCAGATCTACGTCGAGCGCAGCGGGCTCATCGAGCGCTCCGGGCGGCGCTTCATCTCCGACAAGGTAACGGAGGCGATCATCGAGCGGATCGTCGCCCAGGTGGGACGGCGGATCGACAAGAGCCAGCCGCTGGTGGATGCCCGGCTCCCCGACGGTTCCCGCGTCAACGCCATCATTCCCCCCCTGGCGGTCAGCGGCCCGACCTTGACGGTGCGGAAGTTTCCCGCCCAGCGGCTGACGATGGACGACCTGGTCGAGATGGGCAGCGTCAGCAAGGCGGCGGCGATGTTTTTGCGGGCGTGCGTCATCGACCGCCGCAACATCCTCGTCAGCGGCGGCACCGGCACCGGCAAGACGACCATGCTCAACGTGCTCAGCAGCTTCATTCCCTTCAAGGAACGCATCATCACCATCGAGGACACCACCGAGTTGCGGCTGCACCAGGAGCACGTGGTCACGCTGGAGACCAAGCCGCCCAACATCGAGGGGGCGGGCGAGTACACCATCCGCGACCTGGTGCGCAACGCCCTGCGGATGCGGCCCGACCGCGTGCTGGTGGGCGAATGCCGCGGCCCCGAGGCCCTCGACATGATCCAGGCCATGAACACCGGCCACGACGGCTCGATGACGACCGTCCACGCCAACAGCGCCCGGGAAGTGATCGAGCGGCTCGAAGTGCTGGTGCTGATGGCGGCGGACCTGCCGGTCTCCTCGATCCACCGCCAAGTTGCTTCGGCCTTGGATTTGATCGTCCACATCAGCCGGCTTCCCGGCGGCGCCAGGGTGATTACCCAAGTTTCCGAGGTCGTCCGCTACGACGCCGAGAACGACCAGATCGTGGTGGTCGACATCTTCAACTACCGCGACGGCGTCTCGCTGCGGCCGACGGGCTACCTGCCCTCGTTCATCGACTCCTTAATGGCCAAGGAATTGTTGGACATGGAATTCCTCTACGGCCGCGACGCGGAGGGGGCGGGCAAGTAAGATATGGACGGCAACGCGGAAATGTGGAGGGTGTGGCTGGCCAGCCTGGTGATGGGGGCGGCCGTGGCCGTGGCGGCCTACGGCGGCCGCTCCTGGCTCGCCGCGGCCTTCGATTTCGTCGAGCGCGACCTGACCGACAAGCTCCGCCGGCTGCGGGCCCCCACCCGCAATCTCCGCGGTTACCTGATCTTCTGGTTGATCGCCGTCGGCTGCGCGTTCGTGGGCGTGTGGATCGGGCTGCAAAGTCCGCTGTTGGCGACGCTGACGGCGATGTTCCTGGCCGCGGTGCCCTGGTACTTGCTGCGGCGCATGGCCGAGCGCCACCGGCAGAAGATCGAGGACCAACTGGCCGACGCCATGGTGATGTTGGCCAACGCGGTCCGCGCCGGGCTGTCGCTGGCCCAATCGGTGGAGATCCTGGCCGCCCAATGCCCCAAGCCGATCAACGCCGAATTCCACCAGATCATCGCCGAGTACAACCTGGGGAAGCCCCTGGAGCGGACGCTGATCGAGGCCAAGCAGCGGCTGCGGAGCGAGAATTTCGCCCTCTTTGCCGCCGCCCTGCAAGCCAGCCACGAGAGCGGCGGGCGGCTCAACGAAACCGTCGAGCGGATCGCCCAATCGGTCCTCGAATTGCAGCGGCTCGATCGCAAGGTCATGTCCGAGACCGCGCAGGCCCGCAAGTCCGCCGTCTACATGGCCATCGCCCCTCTGGTGATCCTCGTGGTCTACTATTTCGTCGATCCCGTGAACACCACGCTGTTGTTCACCGAGACGGTCGGGCACATCGTGCTGGCCGTCGCCGTGACCTTGAACGTCATCGCCTATTTTTGGGCGCGCTGGCTCCTCAGCCCGGATATCTAATGGAAACTGGACTCCTGTTACTGATCTTCGCCCCGCTCGCGGCCGCCGCCCCGGAAGCATCCAAGGCCCCGGGGCTGCTGCTGGCGGCCTGCGCCTGTTTCGGCCTGGCGCTGGCGGTGCTGGGTTGGTGGGCGGTGCGGGTGTTGCAGAGCGAGGACATCGCCCAGGGCGCCGAATGGCGCTACGACGTCAGCCGCATCAACGAACTGCGGCGGAGCGACCCCCTGTACCGCCTTTTTCAGCCTGCCGTGACGCTGCTGGCCCACTTCAACCGCGCGGTGTTTCCCGCCAGCTTGCCGGAGATTCACCGCCAGATCCAGGCGGCCGGCCTGACGCGATTCTGGCTCCCCGAAGAATACCTCGCCCGCGCCGAACTGCTGGCGATTTTCGCCGCTCCGCTTTACGCCTTGGTGATATTCCGTTTCTTGGGGCTGGGCGGATGGTGGGGAGGAGTGCTCACGGTGCTGGCCGTGCCGGCCACAGTGGCGTGGCTTCGCTATCGCCTGGCCTCGCGGGCCCGCGCCCGGCTGCGGCTGATCCAACGCCGCATGCCCTTCCTGTTGGACCTGCTCACGTTGCTCATGGAGGCGGGGGCCTCGTTCCTCAACGCCTTGCGGCAGGCAGTCGAGGAGTTCCGCGGCCATCCGGTGGCCGA
>JBKQVT010000192.1:0-20902 GCA_052139835.1 Thermoguttaceae bacterium | reverse complement strand
TGGCTGTTCGCCAATGAAAGTGGTACGTGAGCTGGGTTCAGACCGTCGTGAGACAGGTCGGTCCCTATCTGCTGTGGGCGCACGAAACTTGCGGAGGTTCTTCTTTAGTACGAGAGGATTTAGAAGGACGTACCTCTGGTGTGCCAGTTGTCGCGCTAGCGGCACGGCTGGATAGCTATGTACGGAAAGGATAAACGCTGAAAGCATATAAGCGTGAAGCCCTCTCCAAGATCAGGTTTCGTAAGCGATTTATCGCGAAAGCCCCCTGGAAGACGACCAGGTCAATAGGCCGGATGTGTACACGCAGCAATGCGCTCAGCTAACCGGTACTAATGGGCGAAAACTTGGCCACATGTATCCATCGCTCCTGCGCCCCAATCAAGATCGCCACTTCAACCATACAACCAACAGCGGGCCGGCCCCTTCCCGGGACCCCCCGCTCCTTTCCGGTGACCATATCTGAAAGGCCACACCCGTTCCCATCCCGAACACGGTAGTTAAGCTTTCAGAGCCGATGGTAGTACCCAAAGTGCGAGAGTAGGTGTCGCCGGATTTATTCCAATCGAAAGCCCCCGCAGGCCACCATGGCCGCGGGGGCTTTCCCTTGCGCACCGCCGCCGCCACGCTCCCTTCGCCCGTTGTGGGAGAGTGAGCGGGGGCGCCGGGGGCCGGGGGATAACGTCGGCCCCGTCAAAAGACCCCAGCGCCCGGGTTGTGTCCGTCTTTGTCAGTCGGCGCTCAAAGCCCTCGAGTTAGCCGGTGGAAAGTTGCTGAAGGATCGGGCCCAGGACGCGGGCGAAGTGCGGCTCGGCCTTGTAGAGATCGTTGCCGGAACAGGGGACCTCATCGTCCAGGCGGCCGGCCTGCCATAAGGAAAAGGCCCGCAACAGGCCGTCGGCCACCGAATCGGGACGATCGGGGGTGACGCACATCCCGGCGCGGGTTTCGGCGAGGATGCGGGCGGCCTCGTTGCCCTCGGCCAAGGCGAACACCGGCCGCCGCACGGCCAGATAGTCGAAGAGCTTGCGGGTGGCGATCGAGCGCAGCTCCGGCGGCGTCACCAGCAGCAGCATCGTCGCCCCGGCGGCGAAATTCATGGCGGTCTCATAGGGCTGCGGACCGAGCAACTCGACGGAATCGGCCAGCGGCGGCGTCTTCAAGAGGGCGTGCTCGCCCGGCAGGAGATCGCCCACCAGCACGAGGCGGAAATGCCGCCGTAGCGGCTCGCTCCGCGCCAGCGCCTGCTGGAGCCCGGCCACGAAGGCGGTCAGGGTCCTTGCCTGATCGGAGAGGCCGAAGCGTCCGGTGTAGACGAGGCGGAAAAGGCCGTCGTCCTTCCCTTGCGGCGCCAGCGGGAGTTCCTCGAAGCCGCTGGGGAGGAAGTGGATGCAATCGCGGCGGTGCGGGAAGCGGCGCTGAAAATCCTCGGCGATGGGGCGGGTGGCCGCCGTGATCCAGTCGGCGCGCTGGAGGACCGCCCGCTCCAGGCGGCGCTCGATGGCCCGCCGCAGGGGCAGGGCGGCCTCCGGGCGGTGGGGCTCGAAGATCCAGCCGTCGCGGAAATCGGCGATCCACCGGCAGCCGAACCGCTTCTGCAACTGCCAGCCGATCCAGTGCGAAGATTCCTGGGGCGAACTGCTCAGCACCAGGCTCGGCGGGGCGTCGCGGCCGGCGCGGACCGCGCGGCGGGCCGCCCGCAACGACCAATAGACGAAAGTGTCGGGAATGAAGGCGACGCACTTGACCGCGTGTTTGCAGCCTTGACGGAGCCGATGCCAGGGGGAGTCGGGCGGCTGGCCCCGCGGGCCGGCGCCGACGCCGAGGTACGCCGGGGCGGGGACACGGAGGATTTCCGCGCCCCGGCAGCCGCGCTCGATGGATTGCGGCGTGACGATGGCCACCTCGAAACCGGCGCGCACCAGGAAGTCCTCGGCAATCAGGATCCGCGGCACGCCGCCGGAAACCTCGGGGCGATAATGCACCGCGACGATGATCGCACGGGGAGCGCTCACGTTTGCGCCAACTGCTCCGGTGCCGGTTCTCGGGTCAATTCCCGCACGAGGACGGCGACGATCCTCCGCCCGGCGTCGCCGCTGCCGTAAAGCTGGCATCCGGCGGACAAGGGCTCCTGGGTCCAGGGAAAGGCGCTGCGGATGCGCGGCGCCGCGGCGCCGACGAGGCGGTTGGCGCCGCAGGCCACCAGCTCGGTCCATTCGGTTTCGTCGCGGACGGTGAGACAGCGCTTGCCGAGGAAGTAGGCTTCCTTCTGCAGCCCGCCGGAGTCGGTGACGACGAACGAGCAGCGCTGCAGGTATCCGAGCATGGCGAAATAGGAGACCGGCTCCAGCAGCGTGACCCCCGCCGGCGCGACGATCCCTTCCCGCTGCATGGTCTTGCGGGTGCGGGGGTGCAGGGGGACGAGCATGGGGAGCGGGGCGTGTTCCAGGGCGCTGAAGATGCTGCGGAGGCGTTGCGGGTCGTCGGTGTTCTCGGCGCGGTGGAGCGTGCACAATCCAAAGGCCCCGGCGACCGGCGGTGGAATGGCCTTGATGCGGAAGTGCAGCACGGCGTCGTACATCACGTCGCCGACGACGTGGACGCCGGCGGTGATGCCCTCGCGGGCGAGGTTTTCGCGGGCCTGTTGGGACGGGCAGAAGAGAACGCCGGCGAGGTGATCGACCAGGACGCGGTTGATTTCCTCGGGCATGTGGCGCTTCCAGGACCGCAGGCCCGCTTCGGTGTGGATGACGGGGATGCGGAGTTTGGCGGCGGCCAGGGCGCCGGCCAAGGTGGAATTGGTGTCGCCGTAGACCAGCACGGCGTCGGGCCGCCGGGCGACGATTTCCTTCTCGATGCCGGTGAGCATGGCGGCGGTGGCCGCAGCGTGTCCGCTGTGAGGGCCGGTACGCAGATTGACCACCGGCGGAGGAATGTCCATCTCGTCGAAGAAGACCTGGCTCATCATCGGGTCGTAGTGCTGACCCGTGTGCAGGATCTCCTCTGCGACGGCGACGGCCGGGGACTGCTGGTTCCAGGCGGCGATGGCGCGGCTGACCACGGCCGCCTTGACGAACTGCGGTCGCGTGCCGACGACGGTCAGCAGTCGCAATGTCGCTTGTTCACCCATCGGGCCTCCTGCCCCGCGTCGAAATTTCGTGCGTCCCCCGGAGGACGGCATTATACGAAGGCCGGCCCGTTGACGCCAGGGCATTCTGGGCAGGGCGAGCAAGAATGGTAAACGGGGGCGGTGGCAGCGGTCAAAGGGGACAGTCCCCCGGTCCGTAGCTTTGTACCATGGCTTCCGCAAAGGGGGTGAATTTCGGCCGGACGAGGCTCTCCAGCAGCGTCAGATCGGCGATCAGGTTCAGCGTGCGGGCCCTCGGAGCCGTCTCGAAGCGCACCGCGATGCCGAGGATCTCGCCGATGGCCGTGGCGAAGCGGCGGAGCGAAACCGGCTCGGGGCCCGCCACGTTCAACTCCGGCGGCAACGGCGTGCCGGCCAGGGCCAGCCGGGCAAGCTGCTCTAGGCAGCGGGCCGTGTCCTCCACGTAGCTGAAGGAGACCACCAGCCCCTCCGGCTCGCCGCGCTCCGCGGGTGCCGGTTCCAGCGCAATCGCCTCGCCGCCGCGAATTTTCTGCAAGAGCGTCGCGGGAAGCATCTTCTCCTGCCCCGGACCGAACAGTCCGAACAGCCGTACCGCGATCGTGGCAAGCCGGGGGCGGAAGAGGCGGAGGGCCTCTTCGGCCGCCAGTTTGCTCAGGGCGTAGGGATCGTCGCGGCGCACGGGGCAACTTTCCGCCAGGGGGGCCAGCGAGGGCTGATAGACGTTTCCCGTCGAGGCGTAGCAGAGCACTCCCGCGCCGGCATTGCGGGCGGCCGCGGCGGCCTTGATCGCCCCGTAAGCGTTCACGCCGAAGAGGTGATCGGCCCCTTGAGGGAAGTCGCGATATCGAGGCGACTGGGCCAGGTAGAAGACGGCCTCGATCCCCTGAGGAAGTGGCAGCGGATCGCGGAGGATGTCCACCACGGCGAAGCGGACCCCGTCGGGCAGCCCGTCCGGCGGCGCGGACAGGTCGAAGGCCAGGACTTCCCAGCCCTCCTGCTGCAACCGCCGGCACAGGGCGCGGCCGAGGAATCCGGCGGCGCCGATGATGGCTGCTTTCATTCCAGGACCAAGGGGGCGCGGGGATTGCGATAAATTTCGATCATGGCGCGGGCGATCCGCCCGGGATGGTGCCAGCGGAGGACGAACTGCCGTGACTGCTGGCCCCAGGCCGGCCACGCGGCGCGGAGGGAAATCGCCCGCCGCAGGTCTTCTTCGAGCGTATCGGGGCGGACGCGCAGCAGCGGCAACTGGGCGGCCATGGCCGGGGGGATGAAGTGCAAGTCTTCGTCGCGGATATAGCAGGCCACGGGCTTGCCCATGGCCATCAGTTCCACGGCGAAGCCGCCGTACCAGCCGCCCAGGACCTGGTCGATGACCAGGTCGGCCTGGGGATAGAGTTTCATGGCCTCGGCATGGGGCAGGCCGGAGACCTGCAGGAAGCGGATGGGAAAGTGCCGCCCGAGCCGCTCGACGGCGTCGCGGACGAAGCGGGTGCCCTTCTTGGCCGGGTCGCTGGGGGCGTGCAGGATCGTGATCTCCCCGGCGGTCTGCGGCGGCGTCACCCCCAGCGCCGCCACGTCGACGCACGCATAAGGAAGAAACTCGGCCCCCGGCACGTCCCAGGCCAGCTCGGGGTTCAACACGAACACGCGGTCCATGCGGGGGAGGATGCGCTGGATGAGCATACGCCGGGCGGCGTCCTGTTCGGCGCGGCAGTGGGCCGCCGCTTCGCAGTGTCCCACCCCGCACATGGTGATCTCGTTTCTGGCCGCCGAGCGGTCGCTCAAACGCACGTCGCACCCCTGCAAGGTCATGAAGACCTTGCGGCCCAGCCGCTTGGCGAGGTCGACGTCCTTGAACCACCGCCAGTTGGGCCGGCGGAAGTCTCCGCAACTGAAAAACGACTGCCCAAAGTAGTAGTGCAGCACGTCGTAACGCCAGGTGGCCGCCAGGGCGAAGCGGAATCGTCGCCAGCGGGCGGGCCAGGAGCTGTCGTCGCGGCGGCCCAGGCAGCGGTCGGCCGGATACTGGAGCCAGGTCGCGTAGTTCACCACCAGGTCGCTGTGGATGCCCAGCGCCCGTTCGTGCCGCGACAGCACCCAGGGCTGGTTTCCCACGTTGACCGGGGCGTGCAGGACGCGGAACATCGAGGTCCTTTTTCAGTTTCTGTTGCGAAAGGCCAATTCTGGCGGGGCTCGCTTCGCTCGACCCACCCTACGCGAGTCCTGCTCCTGGTAGGCGCGGAGGGCCTCCAGACAAGTGACGCTGGCAATGCCGGCCGCCCGCATGGCGTCGCAGAGGGCCAGGAAGAAGGTGGCCACTCCTTCATCCGGGTTTCTCAGTTCGCTCCACGTCGCCTCTTGCTGAAAGACGTGGGGCCGGGCCTGTTCGTAGTACGCCTGGCTGGGCGTGTTCATGAGGACGTGGATGACGTGGAAATCGAAGACGTAGAGGCCGTCCTCTTCCAGGGCGCGGCGGATCAGGCGGGGGTCGCGGGGCCGATGGCCCGCGTCGGGCCAGTTCTGCGCCATGCAGTAGTCCATGTTGTCCATGAAGTAGATGGGCAGCTCGTAGATGCCCCACGGCTCCCGATAGGGGCGCAGCCCGGCCTGGTAAAGGGGCGCGGTGACGGAACCATAGAGGTACCCCCGCCGCTTCATGATGTTTCCCAGGATGTGCGAGGTTGCACAGGAATGCGGCCGCAGGCCCAAATGCGGCCCGCTCAGGCGGGCCTCCCACGCCGCGATCGTCTCCTCCCAGGGCTCGCCGTCCTTGAAGACGGGATGCGGCTCGACCTCGTGGCCCTCCCAGGCGACCCCTTGCACCGGCGCGTGCATGAAAAACGTCGCCTTGCCGGGGATGGGATACTCCGCCAGCAAGCGGCAAATGTCCTCGCCGCCCGCATAGTCCGTGTCGAAGGTCAGACAGATCATCGGCAAGCTCCCGGCGCTAGCGCCGTTTCTGGAAGACAAACGCCGCGAGGTGGCCCAGACCCTCGAAGTCCGGACAGACGGCGGCGATCCTCCGCGCCACCTCGTTGAGGCGGTGGTCGTAACGGGGCTGCTCGGGCGCCACCAGCAAGGGCTGGACGATGCGGGTGAGGAAGTAATACATGCCGAAGCGCTGCACGCGCACGAGGTCATAGTAGGGGGCGCAGAAGTCCAGCAGCTCGGCCTCGTGGAACTTCCGCGTGAACAGCCGGTCGCGGCCGTCGGCGGCGATCGCCTCCAGGGCGAACCGCGCGCGCCAGGCGTTGAGCCGCTCCAGGCCCTCGATCGTCCCCTCCATGAGCACGAGCACGCCGCCCGGCTTCAGCACGCGATGGATCTCTAGCAACGCGCCCTGCTGCCGCTGCCATTCCAGCAGGGCCATCAGGCAGCGGGAGCTGGAGACCACGTCGAAGTGATTGTCCGGATACGGCAACTCCAGCACCGAGGCCTCTTGGAAGACGACCGAGCCCCGCAACGGCGGCGCGGCCTCTTCCAGAAGCCGCCGGGCGCCGTCGATCATGTTTCGGGCGTAGTCAATGCCGTGCGCCTCGACGGCCTTCTGGCAGGCATACTGGACGACCGCGTAGCCCAGCCCGCAGCCCACGTCCAGCGTGCGCTGTCCGTCGCCCATGTACTCCAAGGCCGTGGCGATTTCCATCTCGCGCAGTTGGTAGTCGCAGGCGGTCGTCTTATGGTCGCCGCTGGTGGCGAGGGTCTCGTAGCGGCGTTTCAGTTCCGCCAGGTCGTTGCTCATCTCAGGCTCATCCTTCCTGCACGGGGGAGGGCAGGCATTCTTGCCTGCCACAGACGGGCGTCGCCCAGCAGGCCCCGATAGACCTCCAGGTGCGAGCGCACGATGATCTCCGTGTTGTGGCAGGCGTCGATCCACCGCCGCGCCCGCCGCCGGTAGTCTTCCCGCCATGCCGGTTGCACCGCAATGGCCACCTGCGCGGCGATCTCCTCGACGGTCCACGCGCTGAGGATGGGGGCCGGCTCGGAAACGATCCAGCGGGTCGAGGCCGGATCGTAGGACATGATCACCGGCACGCCGGCCGCCACGCCCTCGGGCGCCGTGGCGCCGAAATGCGGCAGCGCGATCTGATCGAAGAGCACGTCGACCGATTTCAACAGCCGCAGCAGGCGGCGCCGCGGCAGCGGCTCGATCCAGTGGAGGAAACCCGTAACTCCCAGCGACTCGGCCAGGGCCTTGCTTTCCTCGACCTGCCGGCCCCACTCCGTCATGATGACGCGGAAGTCGTCGCCGAGGCGGGCCCGGATCGCCGGGATCGCCCGAATGTACTTGTCCGTGCCCTTGATCTCCCAGTCGTGCCGCAGGGTGCAGAGGAAGAGCCAGCGGGCCTGTAGCTCGTCGTGCACTTGCCGGCCCGCGCCGGCCACCGCCCGCACGCCACGATCGTTCACCGGATGCAGCATGGGCGACATCCGCGTCACGCCGATCCGGCGGGCGTAGTCGACGCAGTCGCCGTTGGTGATGAAGACGTGGTCCGCCATGCGATAGGCCAGCGCGGTGGTGCGGCACAGGGGCGTGTCCTCCAGGGTGAAGGTCCGCAGGGTGCCGTGCTCGAAACCGACATAGGGCGTCTTTCCCGCCAGCAGCGGCCAGATCGGACTAGTGGCATAGGCCTGGACCACGTCGTAATGTGTCAGCAGCCGCTTCCACAAGGGGAGCATGTTGCGGTAGGGCGAGAGGTCGGCCTTCGCGAGCCGGTCGGCGCGGCCGGGGAAGGCCCGGTCGAACTGGGCGATCAGTTCGGCCGCGCGCTCGTCGAATTCGTCCCAAGGCGGTTCCGAGTGGGGGCCGGCCCGCCACCAGAGCATCCGGCAAGTTCGCATGGCGATCCACGCGGCGACCGAGGCCGCCAAGAGCCAAGCCGCGCCGGATGAGCGTCCCAGGACAAAGGCCAGCGTCAAGACCGCCAGGGCCAGGCAATCCCAGGTGAAGAAGCGGTTTTGCCGGGGAGAGCATAGGCGTCTTGCCAGCCGGGCCATGCGCCGCATCGTCAGCCAGCAGGGCAACAGGACCGGTTTGGCGGGCATCGCCGCGCGTCGCAGCCAGGTGAGGGCGGCGGCCGGCCCATGCCACCCCCGGCTGGCGGCGTCGCGGTCCCGCGTGCCGTTGGCCCATTGCAAGCATCGCCAGAAGAATTTCGCCCGCCAGGCGCGCCCCTCGCGGCGCGCGATCAGGTAGCGGAGCGAGGACCAGAGCGGGCCTTGCGCAAACCAGGCGGGGCGCCGGTAGCCGTGCAGGTCCAGGTCCTTCCACTGGGGACGGAAGTGATCGCCCACCGGCCCGTCGAAGTCCGCGTCTTCCCACTCCGGGCAGCCCATGATGTGATAGTAGTCGTGGCAGAGCACGTCGCAATCGAGGCCGGCCTCACGCAACAGCTTGGCGTTGTTGTAGGCGTTGTTGGCGATGTTGCCGACGTGCAGCACCCGCGGAGGGCGTCCGTGCTCGGCCCGAAAGGCGTCCAGCCACTGCTTCAGGTCGCCCGCCACGTCGGCCGCCGCGCCGGTCGCGGAGTGCGGGTGTTCCATGATGCTCATGGGGGCACTCCTTCCGCCGTCCGCGCTCGGGTGCCACTGCTGGCTTGCCCAGCAGTGTAGTGAGGCGACGCATCGGCACTGCTGGACAAGCCAGCAGTGGCACCCAACCTTCCGCAACGGAAACTCATGGGGGCACTCCTTCCGCCGTCCGCGCAGTGGACGGGCGCGGCCGGTAGGAATAGAACCACGAATTCTCCGGCGGGGAGAAGGAGACGGCCTCCTCCACCGTAAAACGCTCGCTCAAGAGTTCCTCGAACCACGGCCGGTCGAAGTGGAAGAGGTGGTAGTCGTCGATTTTATCGAGATCGGGGCGATAGGGATCGTATCGGGCGGCGCCGGGGACGTGCGCCACCCAGACCAACAGATGGCCGTCGTCCCGCAGCACGCGGTGAAACTCGGCCAGCGCCCGATCCGGCAGCAAAACGTGGTCCAACGAGGTCGCCACGACCACGACGGAGAACGTCTTGTCGTCCCAGGGGAGGAACTCGGCCACCGTCTGCACGAAGGAGAAGGGATGTCCCTCGGTCGGCGGCAGCGGGTCGATGCCGGCGATGCGGTCCGGCGGATAGCCGTCGAGGTAGGAGGGCACCGGCTGCGGGCCGCAACCGACGTCCAGCACCGCGCCGCGGAGGTAGAGCTTCACAAAGGCGCGGAATTCCTCGGCCATGCGATGCCCCGCCACGCTGCAACTGTCCAGGGGATAGCCCTCGAAGGCCCGCGCACCGGCGTCGAGCAGTTCTCTCCAGATCGGAAAGGCGCGGGGGGCCAGCCGCTGCAACTGGCCGAAGCAGGTCTCCAGGGGCGGATGACCGGCCCGCGGCAGCAGCGCGACGCCTTCCCGCGGGTCGGCCGCGGGCAGCCGGGCGGCCAGCAGCTTCCGCTGCTGCCAGAACATCTGCCGGCAGGCGAGCACTTCCGCCCGCTGGGCGGCCAGCTCGGCCTCCAGTTCCGTCCGCTGCCGCTGGAGTTCGGCGGTCAGTTCCCGTTGCCTGGGGACGACGGCCTTCAAGGCGGCCAACTCGCGTCGCAACCGCGTGTTCTCGGCGCCGAGCAGGTCCAAGAGGGCGTGCTTCAGGCGCGAGAGGAAGGGCTTTTTTCGCCAAACGGCGGCAAAACCGGCGCCAGGACCACGCTCCGCGTGGTGCCCGGCTTGTCCAACCGTGCCGGGTGCCACTGCTGGCTCGTCCAGCAGTGCTGCGGCGTGTGGTGGTCCGACACTGCTGGACAAGCCAGCAGTGGCACCCACGCGCCCGGCGTGCGATGCTTGATCGGGCAAGGGAATTTCGCAGATATTGCTCACGGCGCCTGGCTCCCGGCAAGAACATCGTCCGGCGGCGGCGAAACCTTCGCCGTCGCGCCGCGGCGGACCGCGCCGATGCGCACGGGCTGGTCGAAGAGCGTACACAAGGGCCGCCCCCGCCGCCGCAGCTCGATGCGGTGCGTCTTCTCCCAGATCGTCATGGGGTCCGCATAGAAAGCCGACTCGCCGCGGGTCCTCCGCCGCTGGAAGACCGCCACGCTGAGGTCGTAGTGCCCGTCGCCCAGCAAGAGGTCGTCCACCGCCAGGTCGATCTCGCTGCGTCCGGCGGGCAGGCGGCCGACGTCGTGATGCTCCGGCTCGTGGCTGTGCCAGGAAGTGGCCGTCACGCCGTCGCTGCGCGTGAACTTGATCCACAGGGCCGGGTTGTCCAGCGGCTCGTCGCAGTCCAGCACCAGGCGGAAGGTCAGGGGCTCGTGCTGGAAGAAGGCCGAGCGGGGCCGGCCGTCGCCGTCGAGGATTTGCAGGTCGCGGAGGTGCGCCGGGCCGGCGCCAGCGCTGGTCCCGCTGCCTTGCGCGCCGCGGAGGGCGGCCGACGAGAGGGCCAGGCTGTCCAGGTCGTAAAGGCTGGCAACCTGCGCGGCGTCGCCGACGTGCTTAATGCGGCCGCCGTCGAGGTAAATCGCCCGGCGGCACAGCCGCCGCGCCAAGTCGGTGCTGTGGGTGACGAAGAGCACGGTGGCCCCGGAGCGGCAGATTTCGCCCATCCGCGCCAGGCACTTCATGGTGAAGACGGCGTCGCCGGCCGCCAGGGCCTCGTCGACGATCAGCACGTCGGGCTCGACGCTGATCGCCGTGGAGAAGGTCAGCCGGGCCTGCATGCCGCTGGAATAGGTGCGCAGCGGCTGGTCGATGACCGCGCCCAGCTCGCTGAACTCGATGATGCCGCGGAGCTTGCGGTCGATCTCCTGGCGGCTCATTCCCAGGCACATGCCGCCCATGTAAATGTTTTCCCTCCCGGTGTACTGGGGATGGAAGCCGGTGCCCAGCTCGAGGATGGCTGAGACCTTACCGCGGACGCACGCACTGCCGGAGGTCTTATCCAACGTGCCGGCGAGGATCTTCAACAGCGTGCTCTTGCCGGAGCCGTTGCGGCCGACGACGCCGACCACTTCGCCCCGCCGCACGTCGAAGGAAATGTCCTGCAGTGCCCAGAACTCCTTGTGCCGCGGCCGCCGCGAGAGCATCTCCCAGAAGGTGTCTGAAGGCCGGGAGTAGACCTTGTACATCTTCGCGAGATCGCGGACCTGGATGACCGTATCAGCGTCTTGCATATTCGCGGCCCCGCGGACGCAATCCGCGGGCTTTTCCCATTCTTACAGCACGCTGCCGAAACAGACCTTCAACTTGCGAAACACGCGATAACCACAATAAAACACCGCCAGCGACCCCCCCATGAACACCGGCCACGCCCAGGGATGCTGGAAGCGGCCGAAGTAACAGGCGTCTTGATAACACCACGCCAGGTAGCTGAACGGATTCAGGTAAAGGCAGGGGCGAAAGACCCTCGGCACCATGTCCGGCAGATAGACCACCGGCATGAGGTACATGCCGGCGATGCAGAAGACCTGGACGAGGTCCTTGACGTCGCGGAAGTACGTGCCCACGGCGGCCAGCACGTAGGCCACGCCGATCATGGCCAGCGCTTGGAAGAGCACCAGCGTCGGCAGGAGCAGGTAGGTCCAGGGCAAGCTGCCGTGGGTGGCCAGCACATAGGCGGCCAAGAGGCCGGTGGCGATCAACTGCGTGGCGAGCGAGGCCAGCACGCCCTTGACGGGCAGGACCTCGACGGGGAAGACGACCTGTTTGACGAGGTTGGCGTTGCCCACGATGGCCGTGGCGCCCTTGGCCATCGACTCCTGGAAGGCCATCCAGGGGATCAGCCCGGCCAGCAGGTAAGCGGTATAATCCAGGGGCAGTTCCAGGGTGCCGCCGATCTTCAGGCGCAGCACGTAGCCGAAGATGAAGATGTAGACGGCCATCAGCACCAGGGGATGGCCGACGGCCCAGAGGGTCCCCAGCACCTGGCCGGCGTAGCGGTCGGAGATTTCCCGCCGGGTCATGGCCCAGGTGAGCTGGCGGTGGCGGGCAAACAGGCCCAGCAGTTCTCCGAAGGCGTCGAGGTGAGGCCGTGCGCTCAGCAATGACATCCCGCGCCTCCTTCGCATACCGGCTTGTCGATAAAGTGGCGTTGCAGCCATTCCAGGCTCAAGAGCGACCAGATCAGCAGGCGGTGGTTCTGCCGCCCCTCGAAGTGCTCGTTGAGGGTCTTGCGGACGAAGTCCTGGTCGAACCAGGGCCGCTCGCACGTCTGCTTGTCGAAAAGCACCGACTTGATGTAGTCCATCGACGGGCCGCGATACCAGTTCTCGTCCGGCGGCGAGAAACCCTGCTTGGGCTGGTTGGTGAATTCCTCGGGGAGGTAGCGGCCCATGGCGCGGCGGAGGACCTGCTTCCCGTCGACCGAGTTGACGTGGCCGTTGCCGCCGTCGGCCACGTGATCGAGGCTCACTTTCATCGCCGGCGGAATCCGCCACGCCAGGTCGACCAGTTCGTTATCGAGAAACGGCACGCGGGTCTCCAGGCCGTGGGCCATGGCCACGCGGTCCTCGGTGATGAGGATGCCGTTGAGGAAGGTCTTCATCTCGAAGAACAAGGCCCGCTGGAGCAGGTTTTCCGGCAGGCTCATTTCCGGGCGGTAGGGGGGCGCGGCGGCCAGCACCCCGGCAAAGCTCTCGCGCGGCGTGCGATTGTAGCGCCACAACTCGGGCACGAACAACTGCGGCAAGTCCGCCGCCGGCAGCAGCCGATGCCAGTAGTCGAAATACTTCTGATCGAACTCCTCGACCGTGGCCGCCCCCAGGCCGTGCCGGTAGCGCCAGGGATAGCCGCCGAACAGCTCGTCGCCGCCGGCCCCGGTGAGGCACACCTTGACGAAGCGGCTGGCCAGCTTGCCCACGTACCAGTTCTGATGGCACATGCCCACCCGCGGGTCGTCGACGTGCCAGGCGATCTTCTCCATGGCGGCCGGCATGTCGCCGGCGTGCAGGACGACGTCGTAGTGCTCCGTTTGCAGGAGGAAGGCCAGCTTCTCCGCCAGCTTCCGCTCGTCGAAGCCCTGTTCGACGCCGTTGACGTTGGTCAGGTCGAAACCGGCGGTGAAGGTCAGCAGCCGCGGGATCGAGCGGCCGGCCACGGCGACGATCGAGCCGCTGTCCATGCCGCCGGAGAGGAACGAGCCCACCTGGACGTCGCTGACCAGTTGGCGGCCCACCGCGCGGGAAAACGCCTCGGCCACCTGCTCGGCGACCTGTTGCGGGTCGCTCAGCGCCGGGTCGGGGGCGGGAAAACCGCCGTGGTAGCGGCGCACCGCCGGCCCCGCGCCCGTGCCCGGCTTCAGTTGCAGATACTCCCCAGGCTGCAAGAGCAAGACGTCCTTGAAAAGCGTCTGCGGGCTGAAAGTGTTCTGAAAGGCGAAATACTCGACCAGCGCCGGCGGGCTGATCCGCGGCCGCAGCAGCCCGCTGGCCAGGATCCCCTTGATCTCGCTGGCGAAGAGCAGGTAATCGTCCGCGGCGGCATAGTAGAGCGGCTTGACCCCGAAGCGGTCGCGCACCAGCGTCAGCACGTTGGCCACGCGGTCGTAAACGGCGAAGGCGAACATCCCGTCCAGCATCGGCAGGCACTCCGTGCCGTGCTCCTCCCAGAGGTGGAGGATGACTTCCGTGTCGCTGCGGGTGCGGAAGACGTGGCCCGCCGCCCGCAGTTGCTCGCGGAGCTCGAGGAAATTATAGATTTCGCCGTTGTAGGTGATCCAGAAGCGGCGGTCGGAGCTGGACATCGGCTGGTGGCCGAAGTGCGTGAGGTCGATGATTGCCAGCCGCCGGTGTCCCAGGGCGACGGAGAAGGAACTCTTGCTCAGCTCGTCGCGGCAGAAGGCGCCGTCGAAGACGGGCAGGTGCTCGTTGATGTAACGGAACTTGGCGTCGGCGAAGCCGCACCAATAGCCCCCTTCGCCCGAGCGGCCTTCGCCGACGCGGAAAAAGGCGTAGCCGGCGTCGTCGGGGCCGCGATGCGCCAGGACGTCGCACATCGGCTTGATCCTTCCCGGATCGACCGGCCGCTGGCCCAGGCCCACGATTCCTGCGATTCCGCACATGAAGTTCGTTCCCGTAATAGGGATTAGGGATTGGGGATTGGGGATTGGACAAATTCGGAATTCGGAATTCGGAAATCGGAGGATTCACCATCCCCTGAACTTTCCGACTTCCGACTTCCGACTTCCGACTTTACTGCCAGCCGTTTTTCCGCCAGGGCCTCCTCGTTCTGCCGCCGCCATTGGATGAGGCTCTGCATCCCTTCTTCCAGGTCGATCGTCCAGCGGTAGCCCAGGTCGCGCTGGGCCCGCAGGGGGCAGCCGATGCGGTTGGTGACGAAGGTCAAGCCCGCCGGCTCGTACTGGATCGGCAAGCGGCTGCCGGCCAGCCGCAGCAGCAGCTCGGTCAACTCCTTGATGGTGGTGCCCACTCCGCGGCCAACGTTGTAGCAATGCCCGCTGGTGTCCGCCTCCATGGCCAGCACGTTCGCGCGGGCCACGTCGGCCACGTGGACGAAGTCGTACTGCTGGCTGCCGTCGCCATAGACCAGCGGCGGCTGGCCGCGCTCGAGGCGGTCGAGGATCTTGTGCATGACGGCGATATAGGCCCCCTTATAGTCCTGCCTGGGGCCGTAGACGTTCATGTAGCGGAGCCCGACCCAGTTCAGCCCGTAGCGGTGGCCCAGGCTCTTGAAGAAGTGCTCGCCGGCGATCTTCGACGCCCCGTAGAAGGTGAAGTTGTTGTAGGCATGGTCCTCGGTCATGGGGATCTCCAGGGCGTCGCCGTAGACCGAGGCCGAGGAGGAATAGACCACGCGCGTGACCTTCTGGCGCACGGCGGCCATGATCACGTTGAAGGTGCCACGGACGTTGACCTGGAAGGCGGTTTCCGGGTATTCATGGCACTGGAGGATCCAGAGGGCCGCCAGGTGGAAGACGCCGTCGATGCCCTCCATGGCCCGCTCCAGAATGTCGCGATGGAGGATGTCGCCGCCGTGGGGAAAGACGCTCACTCGCGGGTCTTCCAGGGCGCCGCGGAGGTTTTCCCTGGTGCCGCGGCAGAAGTTGTCATAGACGACCACTTCGCCCACGTCGGTCTTGAGCAGTTCCTCGACGACGTGGCTGCCGATCAGTCCGGCCCCGCCCACGACCAACAGCCTCTTGCCGGCGATGTCCATATCGCGTCCCCCTCCGTGGCCTGACTGGGGACTGTCCCGATTTTCGCCCCACGGACGCGGAGCGTCGGGGGGCGAAAATGGGACTGTCCCCTTTGGTAGCCTTTTGGTAGCCCAACGGGCATTTTCGATCAACACACCAAGATAATGCCTTGGCGGGAAATGACCAATACGAGAAGCGGCAGGGCGGGGTAAGATGCGCGGTGCGGGGGGTGTGCGCAATTCGGCTTCTTCAGATGGTTGAAGAGCGGCGGCCAGCGGGCTCCCCAACTCCTGCGTCCTAAGTCCTGCCCCGTTATATGCCCCGGCCTGGCCCAACTTCCAGCCGAATCACGCTGGCCGCAGCCGGTCCGGTTTGGCGGTCAAAACGGGGGGGTGTCGTTACCGTTGACAAGGCGGGATACCTGTTGCTATGCTTCTTGGCATACGGTCCGAAGGGCGTTCGGGGGCGCAGCGGACGCGACCACCGCAGCGGGGACTCCAAGGTCGCTTACTCCCGAACCCGTCTGGCCTTCCGCTGTCGCCACAGGCCGGTTACACTCTTTCCGATTCCACCGAGGCGACGCTTATGCTTTCGGCCGGACCTGAGAACGCGGCACATCGAAGGACTGTTCTGGTCGCGTTGCTGATCACCGCGATCAGCCTCCTCGCGCTGGTCGTTCGTCTCCGCGGCGTCTATCGCGAGTTCTGGCTGGACGAATTGGTGACGGCTTGGGTTGTCCGCGACGGCTTCGGCCCCTTGTTCCAGCGCGCCTGGATAGCGAACCTGAGCCCCGCCTTCTTCCTCATCGTGCGATCGTTCGTGGAGGTGTTCGGGTACACCGAGGCGGCGATGCGCGCGCCGTCGATCCTGGCGGGCGTGCTGCTGGTGCCGACGACCTTCTTCTTGGCGCACCGCGTGTGCGGCAACTGGTTTCTGGCTGGGACTGCCGGTGTCCTGGCCGCCTTCGATCCGACCTTGATCGGTTATTCCCTGGAGGCCAGGCCCTACGCCTTGATCCAACTGGTCGGGGCCCTTCAAGTCTGCGCCTTTCTGTCGTTTACGGATTGCTCCCCAGGGAACGCCGGGCGATCGCGAATCGGCGTCCCTTTGCTCTTTGCGGTGCTGACAGCGCTGGGTTGCTGGCTCCAATACACGTTCTTGCTGATGCTGGCCCCTGAGGGGCTGTTCTTGCTGCTCTTGGTGGCGGCGGAGAAGCCCCTGCGCCTTGGCCGGCTAGGCGCGTTTGCCGGCTGGTTGGCCCTCTCGGCCGTCTTGTGTATCCCGCTTCTCAGTCATATCGGCTATCTATGGAGCGGAAGGGCCACCCTGGGAAGCTTCGTGCATGGAGGGGGGATG
Source organism: Thermoguttaceae bacterium (assembly GCA_052139835.1). GTDB lineage: Bacteria > Planctomycetota > Planctomycetia > Pirellulales > Thermoguttaceae > JBKQVT01. Next base: position 4,312 of record JBKQVT010000192.1, on the reverse strand, counting down.
GACGCCGCCTTTACGCGATTCGGCGCCGCTGCCTACGTGCTCTTGCCGCTGAGCTTCGCTTGGATCGCGCAGTGCCTGTCCAACGGGAAGGGGACCGCGGCCTGTGAAAATCCCTCCGCCGGCAGGCTGCGCCGCTACTCGATCTTCGTGCTGCTGTGGCTCTTGCTGCCTTCGCTCCTCGTCTGGGCCACGACGAGAAGCGGAATTTTGCGGCTCGATTTGGACCGCTATCTGGCTGCTGCGGCCGTTGCGCCGATCTTGATCGCCGTGACACTGTGTCCGCTGTTCTCCAGTCGAACGGCGAGAGTCGTTTTTCTTGTCCTTATATTTGCCTCGACGCCGGGGGTCTTTCTCGGGCGGGCCATCGCCGGGCGTCTGCCCGCGCCGCAAGCAGCTCCCGCGTGGCAGGCCGCCGTAGCGTTCGTAAACCGCCAGTGCGCCGACAGCCGGCCGCTGTTCGTTCGAGCCGGACTCGTCGAGGGACGATGGCTGGACGATCGTCAAGACGGTCTTCTGAAAGAGTACCTCCTCTGCCCCGTCAACAGTCTTTACGTGATCAATCGGGACTCGCCGCGGCGGACCGTCGAGCCGATTCACGGGCTGGCGCTCTCGCCGTCGCAAACAGAGAGGATGATCCGCGAAGGCGGGTTTGTCCTCTTGGCGCACCTTGGCAGCGACGAAAACGCGAGCGACGCGGGAATGAGGGCCCTGCGCGAGCTCGGCCTGGAACCGGCGGAGACAAAAACCGTTATCCGCTCCTACAGCCAGGTGGTCGTGCTGAGCGTGTTTCTTGCCGAGGGTTTCCCGCGTCATCGAGCCCGAACGAAAAGTCGAAAAGAAAGGTAACCCTTCACGGAAGACCATCCCCTCGGAACAAGTTTCAGCAGACGATCCGCAGATGACGCAGATTTGCGCAGAGGGAAGAGAGGCGATGGGAGTGATCGCCGGTGGCTCGGCCTTAATGCGGCCTGCACTGCTATCGGAACGAGGGCAACCAACGGGAGCCCGATTCCAAGGGCGAAACCCGAGGAACTGTTCCACAATCCAGGCAGTGTTCAATCAAGCGTCTAACAATAACTGCTCATTGAGAACCGCTCTTAGCGCCTTTGCCCCCCTGGCACGCCACCCAATGCGCGGTCTGGGCCAGGGGGACGAAGCGGTCGTTTAGCCGCGGTTTCAAACGCTCCCAGTCGGAACGTTTCAGGAGCAGGACTTCATCCGCCGGGCGGGCCAACAGATCGCGGGCCATCTCTGCGTCCGCCTCCTTCTCCTTGCCCTTCTCCCGCTTCACCGGCACCGCGTAATGGTCGAACCGGCCGTGATAGACGACCTCGACGTAAAAGGCGGCCGAAAACATCGATTCGCCGATGGGGGCCGCGATGAGCCGTTGCCGCGCCGCCGGGTCTTTATAGACTTCGGCCACAATCGCCTTGGCCGAGAATCCGTCGTCGATCCACGAGCGGAAAAGGCACATCCCCGCCGCCAGGACAACCGCGGCCGAAAGGCCCGCCAGCACGACCAGCGCGGCGCCGTTCTGCCGCCGCGCGGCTGACCAGGCCACGAGACCCAAGACCGCGATCCCCGCCACGCTCAAGCCCCCGACCTCCAGCACGCCGGCCGGCGCGAGACCAAAACGCCCGCCGTAGAAGGCCGCGGCCACGACCGCCGCCGCCACGGCCACAATGCCCAGGGCGATGACATGCCATTTCAGCAGCGCGAGCAACTCCGGCGCGTCGTCGGACTCCATCCATGCCTGGAGGCCCACGGCCGTGGCGATGGCCAGCCCCGGCAGGCCAGGCAGCACATAGGTCCAGACCACCTGCCGGGCGGCGGTGAAGAACAGCGGCGGCAGCAGCCCCCAGACGAGCACGTAGGCCAGCCAGGGGTCGGTCCGCGCCACGTTGCCCGGCAGCCGGAGCAGAGAAAAAAAGGTGTCAGGAACCATTTTTCGGAGCGGTCGCCCATGAAAAACGGTTCCTGACACCTTTATTCCCCGCAGCCCGGTGGCCACTGCCAGCACGGTCCAGGGCAAGAGCGCCGCCAGCAGCGTCAGCCAGATGAAGCCATAGGGATGCAAGCGGCCGTAGCCGTAGAAGTCGCCGTAGTCGTTGACCAGGTAGCGGAGAAGATTTTCATGGATGAGGAAGTAGTTCAAGAAGCCGGGCGTGGCCCACTCGGCCAGCAGGTACCAAGGGGCCGCGACGGCCAGAAACAGCAGCGTGCCGGCGATCCACGGCACCTCGGCCACCAGCCGCCAGCGCCGCGCCAGCATGATCCACAGTCCGAGGGTCAGCCCCACCAGCACCAGCGCCACCGGCCCCTTGGCCAGGGCGCCGACGCCGAGGGCCAGGAAGAACCCCAGGGCCCATGCCTTCTGCGGCCGGCCGGTGCTGCGGACGAACTGGGCAAAGGCGATCATGGCGATGGTGGTGCTGGCCGCCAGCGAGACGTCCAGTTCGCAGGCCCCGGAGAGCAGGAACAACCCCAGCGACGTGGCCAGGATGATCCCGGCCAAGATTGCCACCTGCCTTCCCCACAGCCCGCCGGCGAACCAGACCGTGGCGGCGACCAGCAGGATGGCCACCAGGAAGCTGGGCAGCCGGGCGGCGAACTCCGACACCCCGAGGGCCCGGTACGACAACGCGGCCAGCCAGAACTGCAAGGGCGGCTTCCCCCAGAACGGCATCAGGTCGCCCTTGGCGTACATCCAGGGGGAGACGCCATGGAAGGCGCGGGCCTTTTGCGGGGCCACCTTGCCGTCGATGCCGGTCCAGGGGGTGATCCAGTCACCGCTGCGGGCCATCTCCCAGGCGATGCCGCCGTAGCGGCTTTCCGTGTTGTCGGTCAGCGCCACCTGGCCCAGCGAAGCCAGACGCAGCAGGGCCACGGCGGCCAGCGCCAGCAGGCTGGCGATCGGCCAGGGTCGCAGGAGTGTGCCGTGGATCGTCATGACGTTGCGCCGGGGTGAAGTCCGTTTCCAGGGGGAACAAACGCGGCGGCATTATAACACGATCCGGCAATCTCACGCAAAGGCGAAGCGATACAAATCTCACGCAAAGGCGCAAAGACGCAAAGGCGCAAAGGCGCGAGGAGGTTGGCAGTTGGCGGGGTGGGCATGGTCCACCGGGTATGGCTTTCCAGGCGGGCTCAGCGTAGCAGGGGGGCGATCCGCTCGGCCACGAAGACCCGATTCGTCGCCCCCACGTGACCGCCGAAGTGGAAGGCGGCGCACATCCCCGGCCGGAAGGGCATGTCGTGCAGCCGCGTCGCATAGAGTTCTCGTCCGGCGGCGCGGAGGCCCTGCGGCGGACGAAAGCCGATCATGGCGGCCGCGGGCGTGTGCCGGCCGTCCACCGTTCCGCCCACGATCGTGCCGATCCCGCAGAAGAGCACGTCCAGGATCGAGCGGAAATTCCAGATCCCGCGCTCGGTCCTGGCCAGCGCGAGCGAGAGGTCGTAGCGCGGAGAAAGCGCCGGCTGCAAGAGAATGGCGCCCGTGACGGCCGCCTCGGCCGGGAGCCGCTCGAGCGTGAGCACGACCATGGCGGCCCCGCCGGAATGGCCCACCAGGTACACCGGGCGGCCGGGATAAGCCTTGCGGTAGGCGACGATCCGCTCCGCCAGGCGGTCGGCGCGGGCGAGGTTCCTGCGCCGGCCGCGGAGGTGATAGGGGAACAGCAGGATCACGCCGGTGGTCCAGTCGAAGATTTCGATGGCCGAGCGGACGCCGCCGTCGGCCAGTCCGCGGGCGATGCTGTGATTGATGCAGCTTTCCCCCTCGACGCCCGGCAGCACCAGGACGAGCCCCTTCTGGAGCCGCTGGGGCGTATGCAAATGGTCGAGCAATCGCCCGGTGAAGCGGCCCAACGGATGCAGCAGGACGCCCAGGATGGAAAGGCAGCCGCGGGCGAGGCGCTGGGTGGTTCGGCTCGCTGGAGGAGCCGGTCGCTGGCGATCGACCGTTTCGGCTTCTTCGCGAGTCGGCAGGGTTTGAAAGCGGGATTGGTTCATTGGGGCGGCCGGGTGCCACTGCTGGCTTGCCCAGCAGTGTTCGCCAGATATTGGGAATGACTTCGCGCGTCCCCAACGCATTGTTGATGACTGAACGCTTTCAGTATGCGCCAATGGGCACTGCTGGACAAGCCAGCAGTGGCACCCGGCGCCGCGTGAGCGTTTTTCCCGCGATCCTCAGCGATTCCGCAAGTAGCTGGGTGTTGAAGCAGTAAGTGCCGAACTGGTCCCTGGTTATCGCCTGTTCGCTGGCCGCAGGCAAATTCGCATTCGAGAACCTCTTGCTATGCGCCGGCATATC
>JBKQVT010000191.1:0-5057 GCA_052139835.1 Thermoguttaceae bacterium | reverse complement strand
CCCACGGTGCCGATCATCTGCTCGCTGGAAATGCCGGTGGCCACAAAGGCCGTGCCGATCAGCCACCAGGGCATGCGATTGCCGCCGAGGAAATAGCCGTGGGCGGTCTGCGACCGCTTCCGCCCCGCCAACACCCCCACGCCGATCACGAACAGCATCGAGGCCAGAATGATCACCACGTCGATCCGCGTGAGCATGACAAAGCTCCGTGGGGGGCGTTCCGTTAGTTTCGGCCATCTTACCAAGCGGCCGGGGCCGACGGAAGCCGTGGGGCCGCGTGCCACGACCACGCAAGGCGTGGTGCCCGTGTCAGCCGTGTTGCCGTGCCGTCGGCGTGTTTTGCACGGCTGGGACAGCCGTGGCACAGTGTCCGGGGGGCGGGGGATAGACGCCCCTTGGGCGAAGAGTTATATTAATCGTCAACTTCTCCAGGAGCCCTACTCATGCCCTATACAGCCGAAATCAGCCGGGCCAACCCCACGTGCTTCCTCTTTCTCATCGACCAGTCCGGCTCGATGGCCGAACGCTGGGGCGGCGACGCCGGCAAGACCAAGGCCGAAGGCGTTGCCGACGCCATCAATCGCCTCTTGGAAACCCTCGTCACCCGCTGCTCCAAGGGCGACTACATCGCCGACCGTTACTACGTCGGCCTGATCGGCTACGGCGGCGAAGTGAGCCTGGGATTCCCGATCGACGGCCTGGCCTCACAGGTCCTGCAACCGGTGAGCGTGATCGACGCCCACCCCTTGCGCATCGAAGAACGCCTGCGAAGGAGCGACGACGGCACCGGCCGATTGATCCAACAGCGGGTGATGCTGCCGATGTGGCTGGAGCCGAAGGCGGCGGGCAAGACGCCGATGTGTCAGGCCTTTCAGGCGGCCCACGAGGTGATCGGCCAGTTTGTGTCCGAGCACCCCGCCTGCTTCCCGCCCATCGTCATCAACATCAGCGACGGCATGGCCACCGACGGCGACGCCGCGCGGGTGTTGGCGATGGCCACGGCGCTGCGGGGCCTGGCGTCGCAGGACGGCAACGTGCTGCTGCTGAACGCTCACGTCTCGGTGCGCGGGCAGCGGCCGATCCTCTTTCCAACCGGCGAAGGGGAACTGCCCGACGAATACGCCCGGTTGCTGTTTCGCATGTCCAGCCCGCTGCCGCAGGCGATGCTCCGCCAGGCCCAGATCGTCGAGGAGGCGGTCCCGGACGGGGCAGTCGGCTTTGCCTTTAACGCGGATTTGGCCTCGGTCATCATGTTCTTGGACGTTGGGACCCGGGGCGACACGATGCTCAGGTAGTGGTGGGCGCCATGGCCGTGATTTCGCATACCCTCTGGTTGCCTCGCCGGGGCAGCGTTTCTGCGGAGTACGAGGACGCCGCGGCGGCCGACGACACGGCCGGCCGCTACGCCGTGGCCGACGGCGCCAGCGAAGGGTGCTTCACCGGCCTCTGGGCCACGCTGCTGGTCGACGACTTCGTTCGCCGCGCCGGCCGCGGCATGGACGAGTGGCCAGATTCGCTTTCCGCGGTCCAGGAGTTGTGGGACGCCGATGTCCGCGGCCGGCGACTGCCCTATCATGCCCAGCCATCGGTGCGGCAAGGGGCCTACGCCACCTTCCTGGGCGTCGTGCTGACTTCCTCCGGGCAGCCCTCGTACCAGTGGCAGGCCCTGGCGGTGGGCGACGCCTGCCTGTTTCACACCCGCCGCGGCGACGTGCTCCGCGCCTTTCCCGTCGAGCGCTCGCAGGACTTCGGCAACGCCCCGGCGCTGGTCGGTGCCCGCATGGCGGCGGACGATGTCCGCAAGCGGCGCCGGTTGTGGCCCGACGGCCGCGGGCAGCCCGGCGATCGCCTCTGGGCCATGACCGATGCCTTGGCGCAATGGTGTCTGGCCGAGCAGGAAAGGGGCGGCAATCCCTGGGGCGAACTGGAATCGCTTTTGCATGGCCCGCCGGGCGACCAACGTTTCGCCGTGTGGATCGAAGGACTCCGCACCGCACGGCGACTGCGCAACGACGACGTGACGCTGCTGGCCATCCCTTTGGAGGAGTAACGCGATGGACTGGGCCGTCAGGACCGGCGGAATAGTATCCGGCACACGCCGTGGGCCGTCTTTCCGCACACGGCGTGTGCGGGATACTTTGGAGGAGTGATCCGATGCCGTGGCCGACGCCGACCGATTTCCGGCACGCGATCCAAGACCCGCCCACGGCGCTGGCCGATGAAGAATTGCGCGGCGGCGAAGTCGCCCGCAACGCCCGCGCCCTGCCCATGCTCTGGTCGGGCAACTTCGCCAGCGTCTACCGCATCCATTGCCCGGCCACGGGCAAGACCTGGGCGCTGAAATGCTTCACCCGCGAAGTGAGCACTCGGCAGGAGCGCTATCGCCAGATCGCCGCCTGCCTGAAGGCGGCCCGGCTGCCCTTCATCGTGCCCTTCGTCTATCTGGAACAGGGCATCCGCGTCCACGGCCAATGGTTCCCGGCGGTCAAGATGGAATGGGTCGAGGGGCAGACGCTGAATCGGTTCGTCGAGGAGTCGCTGGAGAAGCCGAAGATGCTGCGGCAGTTGCTGGAGTTGTGGCCCAAGCTGGCCAGCCGGCTCCGCGAGGCCGGCCTCGCCCACGCCGACCTCCAGCACGGCAACGTCCTCTTGGTGCCTGCGGCCGACGGCAAACTGGCCCTGAAGCTCATCGACTACGACGGCATGTACGTGCCGACCTTGGCGGGGACGCCGTCGGGCGAACTGGGCCACCCCAACTACCAGCACCCCGACCGTCTGCGGCGACACGCCTATAACGCCGACGTGGACCGCTTTTCCCACCTGGTCATCTACGCCGCGGTGCAAGGTCTGCTCACCGGCCGGCGCGACTTGTGGCAACGGTTCAACAACGACGAGAACCTGCTCTTTCGGGAAGAGGATTTCCGGCGGCCTGCGGAATCGGAGGTTTTCGGGGCCCTTTGGGACACGGACGACACGAATAGCCGCGCCCTGGCGGGCCGACTCCTCCTAGCGTGCGCACAGCCGCTGGAAGCAACCCCGTGGCTGGACCATGTCGTCCAACGCGACCGAGTCAACGCCCTGACACGGACTGAGCAAGAGGCGGTCTCCTCGCTGCTCGCGGCAGGCAAGGCACTGGCACGGCTGAAGCTGCCCGCCGCTGCGGAGGCGGGTATGCCGTCGCCGCCCGGGCCGCCGGCATGGCCGGGGACGTCGGCCAAGGTTACCGCGGGCGAGGTCGTTCGGGCCGAGGTTTTGCCGGAGGCGGAGGTCGTTCTGGCCAAGATTTTGCCGGAAGTGGCCGTTTCGACACGACCTGCTTCGCAACAAGGGACGTTGCCTGCGGGTGTGCCGCCACCGCTGGGCACTCGCCTCCGCGCCGCTGGGAAGTCGCCCCCGGGGTCGTCCGCTGGGGCGCTGCGCGCGATCGACCAGTTCTTTCGCCGCGTTGTTGGCGAGGACAACGATCTCTTGCGGTGGTTTTTCCGGGCCGCGGCGCCCGCGATCATGCTGTTGGTAATCTGGCTTGCGGTCACTCAACCGTGGCGGCAGCCGCCGCCGGTGGCGAGAAGGCCGGCAGAGCAGAAACCGGCGGCGGTGGACATGCCGGCGATCGAGCAGAAACACGGGCCCGAGTCCGCGCCGGCGCTGAAGCTCCGGGCCATTCCCCCGCAGACCATCGAAGTCGGAAAGCAGTTGGCCATCGCGGTTTCGGTCGAGGACGCCAAGCGGTGGGAGGGGAAACTCCGCTACAGCCTTGGTCCTGACGCCCCTCTCGGGGCCAAGATCCACCCGGAGACCGGCGCGCTGACCTGGACGCCCGCCGAAGAGCCCGGTCCTGGGAGGTACGATGTGGCGGTATCAGCCCAGGGTCTGGACGGCCGGAGGGCGCAAACAAGCCTCACCATCACTGTGACGAGACCGCCTCCGCTGCCGGCGAAGGAAATCGCCGCGGACCTGGGCGGCGGGATAAAGATGGAGTTGGTTCTGATCCCGGCCGGCGAGTTCCTGATGGGCTCGCCCGATTCGGACAACAACGCCAGCGACAGCGAAAAACCGCAGCACCGGGTCCGGATTGTGAAACCCTTCTACCTGGGCAAGTATCTGGTGACGCAGGAGCAGTGGAAGGCGGTGATGGGCGACAATCCGAGCCACTTCAAGGGGCCGAAGAACCCGGTCGAGAGCGTGAGTTGGCACGATTGCCAGAAGTTTCTGGAAAAGCTCAACAGGAAGGTGGGTGGCGGGGGCTTCTCACTGCCGACGGAAGCCCACTGGGAATACGCCTGCAGGGCGGGGAGCACAACGCGATATTGCTTCGGGGACGATGAATCGGGGCTGGGCGGATATGCGTGGTACGGCGCGAACTCGGGCAAGACGACCCACCCAGTGGGCGAGAAAATGCCGAACGCCTGGGGGCTGTTCGATATCAACGGGAACGTATGGCAGTGGTGCGCGGACTGGTATAGCGACTACAAGCAATCATCAACGGACGATCCGACGGGGCCTACAACTGGCTCGTCCCGCGTCTTCCGGGGCGGGGGCTGGTACGACCCCGCCAGGGGCTGCCGTTCGGCGGGCCGCAACAGCGACGTGGCCGGGGTCAGATACCTCAACCTGGGCTTGCGCATCTCCCGAGCCTCGGCGGAAGGATTCGCTGAGAACCCCGCCCCCGGGCCCACGCCGCCGCTCAAACTCCAGGCTGTCCACCCGCAGACCATCGAAGCCGGAAAGCAGTTGACCGTTGCGATTTCGGTCGAGGACGCCAAGCGGTGGGAGGGGAAATTGCGATACAGCCTCGGTCCCGGCGCCCCACCTGGGGCCAGGATCGACCCGGAGACCGGGGCCTTCGCGTGGACGCCCGCCGAAGACCCGGGGCCCGACAGGTACGACCTGACGGTCTCGGTCCAAGCGCCGGGCGGATTAAGCGATCAGACTAGTTCTACAGCGCAGGAATGATATTGCGTAATTCAGCGAATTTGGCGAAACTACCGCCATCCACCACGGAGGGCTTGGCATGGATGCGGAAGAGATTCGCCGATTGAAACCGATGCTGACACGTT
>JBKQVT010000190.1:0-3811 GCA_052139835.1 Thermoguttaceae bacterium | reverse complement strand
TACAATTCGTCCCTGAACGCATGGCTTCCTTTCTGAAATGACTTGTTGGCGCAAATCATTTTCAGGAGGAGCCTTGCGTTCACCTATAGCACTTCATTCGAACTTGGAACTACTGTAATCCCTTTTCACGGCAACTGCCGACCGCAGTAGCTGCTCAAGGCGCGGACCCGCTGCACCAGGTAGGCGATCACCGATCCCAGCACCACCAGGGTGATGGCGAAGACCACGTGGCGATTCACGTTGGCGGGGAAGTGGTCGTGCAGCCACGGCCGCCACACGTAGAAATCCACCACCACGACGCCGTAGGAGAGCAACGACAGGGCCGTGATGAACCAGACGAATCGCACCCGGAACCAGAGCCCCGAGGCCGCGATCAGCAACGGATAGCCGACCACCAGCGGGCTGGCCGCCCCGCTGGCCGCCAGCAGCAACACGGCCAGCAGCACCGCCGAGTCGAGCGTGCCCCAGACAAAGCGGGCGGGAATCGACCACCGCCGGCTGTCGAGAAACTGCTGGCAGATGATCGACAGCCCCGCCCAGGCCGCCATCAAGAGCGAAATCCGCACGTGGAATTGCCGGTCGTGCTGCGAAGGGACGAGGTAATAGTTGACCAACTCAACCACGTAGAAGACGCCCAGCGCCGCCAGCCGCGAAGCCAGCGCCGGCTGGCGGCGGGTCCAGGCCAACAGCCGCTGCCCCAGGTGCGGCGGGCGGACCGCCAACGGCTCGCGGCGGGCGAAACGCTCCAGGTCCTCCGCCAGAGCGGCGGCCGAAGCATAGCGCCCGGTGGGCGACTTGGCCAGGCATTTCAGGCAGATCAATTCCAAGCCGCGGGGGACGTGCGGATTCAGCCGCCGCGGCAACTCCGGCTCCCGCCCCAAGGCGTCCCACAGCGTATCCAGCGGATTGTCCTGGTGAAACGGCGGCTGGCCGGTCAACAGCTCGTAAAGGATCGCCCCCAGGCTGTAGACGTCGGCCGCCGGCCCCACCTCGACGCCGTGGCCGGAGGCCTGCTCGGGGGCCATGTAGCTGGGCGTGCCGGCAATCACCCCCGTGGCCGTCATCTCCGCCCCGGGCACGAAAATCTTCGCCAGGCCGAAATCGGTCACGTACGGCTCCCCCTCGCCATCCAGCAGAATATTGGACGGCTTCAGGTCGCGGTGCACGATCCCCTGCTGATGGAGATGCTCGACCGCGCGGGCGACCGCGCTGAGCAAACGCACCGCCGTCTGCACGTGGACCGGTCCGCGGGCGATCCGCTCGGCCAGGCTCTCCCCTTCGATATACTCCATGGTGAAGTAGTGCTGCCCGGCCAGTTGCCCCACCTCGTGGATGGGCACGATGTGCGAATGGCGCAGCCGGGCCGCCGCCCGCGCCTCGCTCTGGAAGCGGCGGATGTGCTCCGGCGAGGCCAGGTGACTGGCCAGGATCATCTTCAAGGCCACCGGCCGGTCGAGGTCCTTTTGCCGCGCCTTGTAGACCACGCCCATGCCCCCGCGACCGATCTCGCCCAGCAACTCGTAGGCGCCGAAGTCCCGCGGCAACTCCCCTTGCAACGCCTGCGCCACGGCGATCTCCTCGCCGGAGCCGTCTTCCCCGACCGGCAGCGGCGCCATGTCCTCCAGCACCTCCAGGCAGCGCAGGGCGGAGGCCAGCTCTGGATGGTCGCGCAAGAGGGCCCCGCGGTCGGGCCGACCGCCGGTCTGAAGCTCGCCCAGGTAGCGGTTGAGCAATTCCGCCTCGCCGGCATCATCGGACGGTTCATTCATGGCGTGCTCGTGTGGCACTGCTGGCTTGTCCAGCAGTGCGGTTTGCACGGTTGGACAAACCAACCGTGGCACCCTTGCGGTTGGTTCATGGCGATTCTTCCGGTCCCATCACCTCTTGCAGCTTGCGGATCGCCCGCATCCACAGCATCTGCACCGCCGGCCGCGAGCGCTCCATCCGCTCGGCTACCTCGTTGAAGGAGAGCCGCTCCAGGTTCCGCAGCACGATCACTTCCTGGTAGTCGGCGGGCAATTCGGCCAAGGCGGCGGTCATCCGCAACTCGGCGTCGATCTGCAGGAACTCCTGGCTCGGCGTGGCGCAGGGGGCCGCCGGCTCGGGCACGCCGCCGGCCATCGTGCTATCGGCCGGATGGCGAAAGGCCACTTCACGCCCGGCGCGCCGCTTGGCGGTGCCCCGATAACGCCGCACGAAATCGGCCGCATTGTGCGACAAGATCCGCTTCAGCCAGGCCAGCCACTCCTGCTCCGTTCGCCCCTCGAACCGCGCGAAGTCGCGATAGGCCTCCAACATCGTCTCCTGCACCAGGTCCGAGGCATCGACCTTCGCCCGCAGGCAGCTCTCCACCTGCGAGCGGGCGACGAAACCGAGGTAGCTGCGGCAGAGCCCGAAGAGCCGCTCCCGGCAGGGGGCATCGCCCGCGCGGGCCTGGCGGATCAGTTCGGAGATCTCGGGGATTCGCTCGCCCATGGCAGAGGGGCTGGGGACTAGGGGCTGGGGGCTGGAAAACCGCGGCGGCGTGCGTCACGCTTGCGGTTTCGCAAGCGCCCGTCGCCTTCCACCAGCCATCATACCCAAAAGCTCATCCTTCCACCACGACCTCGAACCCCAGCGCCCGGATCATGGCAAAATCCGCTTCCGGCGGTTGCCCCTTTTCGGTCAGGTAATCGCCGACGAAGATCGAGTTGGCCGGGTAGAGGCCCAGCGGCTGGAGCGGGCCGAGGTGGACTTCCCGCCCCGCCGCAATCCGCAACTCGCCGCGGGGATTGGCAAATCGCATCAGCGACAGCACCTTCAGGCAATATCGCGGATTGAGCGAGCACATTTCCCCCTCTCCCTTCGGGAGAGGGTCGGGGTGAGGGGAATTATCCAACGCGCGGGCGCCACGGTTGGCTTGTCCAACTGTGTTACTTCCCCCCTCCGCCCTCCGCCCTCCGCCTTCCGACAGCCCAATCCCCGGGATCGGCAGGAGGAAATTGATCGGCACGGCCTCGGCCGCGAGTGCGGAGAGTTCCAGCGCTAGGTCGACCACGTCGGCGTCCTCCTCGCCCATGCCGATGATCCCGCCGGAGCAGATTTCCAGGCCGGCCCGTCGGACCGCCCAGAGCGTGTCGAGGCGGTCCTGGTACGAGTGCGTGGTGCAGATGCGGGGATAGAATCGCCGGCTGGTGTTGAGGTTGTGATTGACGCGGTCCACGCCGCCGGCCTTGAGCCGCCGGCACTGCTCCTCTGTCAGCAGCCCCAGCGACACGCAGATCTTCAGCCCGCACTCGGCCTTGATCCGCGCCACCGCGGCCAGGATGGCGTCGAGGTCCCGCGTGCTGGGCCGCACGCCCGAGGTGACGATGCAGTAGGTCCCGGCCTTTCGTTGGGCCGCCATCCGCGCCCCGGCCAGGAGTTCCTCCGTCTCGACCAGGCCGTGGGAAGTGATGTCCGCGTGGGAAACCTGCGACTGCGAGCAGTAGCCGCAGTCTTCGCTGCACGCCCCGCACTTGGCGTTGATGAGAAAATTCAGATGGACCCGGTTGCCGAACCAGCGATGCCGCACGCGGTAGGCGGCGGCCAGCAGGTCCAAAAGCTCTTCATCGCCGCACCGCAGCACGTCCAGTCCTTCCTGGCGACCGAGCGGCAGGCCCTCCAAGACCCGCTCGGCCAGCTCCTGCCAGCGGCCGGGCCGCGGCTGGGCAAGGTCCGGCAGGTTAGAAGAGGCGATGGTCATGATTGGCGTGGAAATCGGGATTTAGCCGGGCAGGTCAGGCGCACCCGCGGCTGCCCCACTTTACACGACCCCAAGCCGGCGAACCAG
>JBKQVT010000189.1:0-17780 GCA_052139835.1 Thermoguttaceae bacterium | reverse complement strand
GCACCCGCGGATCGACCGGGGTCGTGGCGTGGTTGTCGAAGTAGATAGGCCCGTCGATCATCAGTGCGTCGCGGTGTTCTTACAAAGTACCCCGCACACGCTGTGTGCGGAGAAACGGCACACGGCGTGTGCCGGATACTATTCATTCCTTCCCGGGCTCACGCTCTTCGCCGAAGAGGGCCTTCATGCAAATCTGCGACCAGGTCTCGAAGCCGCTCATGTCGGCGAGGACCTCGGCGACGGGACGAAAGGCACACTCGATGATCTCCGCCTCGCGGGGGCGGACCGCCGGTCGTTGCACGTCGAAGAGGTGGACCACGCCCAGGTGGACGCGCCCGACTTCGGTCTGGTCGTCGTTGATCAGGCCGACGCAGCGGGCGGTGTAGGGGGTGTCGATGGCCACTTCCTCTTCCAGCTCGCGGCGCATGCCCTCTTCATAGGGATGGCCGCCGTCGCCGGGGGCGTCGATGGCCGAGATATGGCCGCCGATGCCGACGCTCCGCTTGCGGTGCAGGCGGCCTTCGCCCATGCCGGTCCCCCGCGTGTATTGCAGGACGGTCTCGCGGCCGCGGTCGTCGCGGTGGCGAAAGATCACGTAGGGGATCAACTGCTTGAAGCCCGGATCCCGCTCGACCTCGCCGCGGGGGCGATAGCTGACGTGCTCGGGACTGAAGAGCACGGCCAGATAGCGCTCGACCTCGCGGCAGAATCCCTGGAAGTAGCCCACCTGGCGAAACAAATCGGTAGGCACAACCAACACCCGCTCACTTGGAAACTCGCTCACAAACACATCCTTTCTTGAAACCGTTCACGCATGGGGAAATGCCCCTACAGGATCAGCATCGCATCTCCGTAGCTGTAAAAGCGGTACTGTTGGCGGATCGCTTCTTCATAAGCCCGGTGGACCAGCTCGTCGCCGCCGAAGGTCTGGACCAGCACCAGCAGCGTGGTCCGTGGCAGGTGGAAATTCGTCAGCAGGGCATCGACGGCCTGAAAGCGGTAGGGGGGGCGGATGAACAGATCGGTCAGGCCGGCAAACGGTTTGAGTGCGCCGTCCGCGGCGGCGGTCTCCAAGAGGCGAACCGACGTGGTGCCGACGGCCACCACCCGCCCACCCTGTTGCCGGCAGGCGAGAATCTGCGCGACGGCCTCGGGCCCGATGGTTCCCCATTCGGCGTCCAGCTTGTGCTCGGCCAACCGTGCGGCAGTGATGGGCCGAAACGTGCCCGGCCCGACGTGGAGCGTCAGCCGGCACAGCGCGACCCCCCGCTTCTCCAGCCGCGCCAGCAGGGCCTCGGTAAAGTGCAGTCCGGCGGTCGGTGCAGCCACCGCTCCCGGATGCCGGGCGTAGACCGTCTGGTAGTGCTGCCGATCCGACTCGATCATCTCGCCCTTGCGGATGTAGGGCGGCAGCGGTACCCGGCCGACCCGCTCCAGCAGGGCAAACGGCTCGCCGGGCACTTCGGGCCGGGCAATCCAACTGCCGTCGGACTGTTTGGCGGCAAGCTCCAACCGCAGGTCGTCCCGTCCGGCGATGTCCAATAGAACGATCTTCTCCCCGGGCAGCAACTTGCCGCGGGCCTTGCCGAGGATTCGCCAGCGGCCCTGGGGATCGGATTGCAGGAAGAGCCCCTCCCAATGGCCCCCGGTATGCAACCGCCGGCCCACCAGCCGGGCCGGAATCACCCGCGTCTCGTTCAGCACCAGGCAATCGCCGGGGAGGAGCACGTCGGGCAAATCGCGGATATGATGGTGGGAAAGGGACCGGCAGCGCCGATCCACCGCCAACAGCCGCGCGTCGGCCCGCGAAACCAGCGGCGACTGGGCGATCAGGTCGCGGGGCAACTCGTAGTCGTAGGGATCCAGTTCGCCCATGGGGTAGGATTGGGACTTTTCGGCCTCGATCAGGCGACGATTGTGGGAAAGGGTTGAGTATACGCCCGGGACCCCGGCGCGGGCAGGAGGGGCAAGGCGGCAGAAGGCTGATACCCATGCAAACGCGAGACATAGCCCTGGTCGTCACGGACCTGGCGGTTGGCGGCGCAGAACGCTGCGTGGTGGAACTGGCCAGCCGGCTGGACCGCGGGCGGTTTCGGCCCGTGGTCTATTGTCTGGCGGCGGCGCCCGCGGCGGGCGAAGACTGGTGCCTAAAGAGCCTCGAAGCGGCTGGCGTCGCCGTCCATTGCCTGGACGCGGAAAAGGTCTGGCAGTTCCCGGCCGTCGTCCGGCGTCTGGAGAAACTCCTCCGCGGGCAAAGCCCGCAGTTGGCGCAGACCTTCCTGTTTCACGCGAATATCGCGGGTCGGATCGCCGCCAGGCGGGCGGGGGTGCCAGGGGTGCTTTCCGGCATCCGCGTGGCCCAGCGGCGCCCCCGATGGCGACTTTGGCTGGATCGAGCGACCGACCGCTGGGTGGACCGCCATGTTTGCGTGAGCCAGGCGGTGGCCCAGTTTGCAGCCCGGCAGGCCCGCTTGCCGGCGGAAAAACTCGTTGTGATCCCCAACGGCGTGGACGTAGCGAGGTTTTCGGCCAGGGACGACAGTCGCCGGCGTCCCGATATCATGCCAGCCGGGCGCGACGTCGTGACCTGCATCGGGCGGTTGGATCGGCAAAAAGGGCTCGACTGGCTGCTGGAGACGGCGGCGATATGGCTGCCCCAATTGCCGCGTTGCGATCTTCTCCTGGTGGGGCAGGGGCCCGAGCGGAGGAAGCTGGAGTCCCAATGCCGGGGGCTGGGGATTGGCGACCGCGTCCACTTTGCCGGTTGGCGGCCGGATGTTGCGGAGATCCTGGCGGCCAGCCGCCTGCTGGTGCTGTCGTCCGCCTGGGAAGGGATGCCCAACGTGGTGCTGGAGGCGATGGCGGCCGGCCTGCCGGTGGTGGCGACCGACGCCCAGGGGGTGCGCGAATTACTGGGGCCGGCTGCCGCCGCACAAATTGTCCCATTCGGCGATACCGAGGCGCTTGCCCAGAAGCTGATTTCTCTCCTGAAAGATGCGGAAATCGCCACCGAAATCGGTGCGCAGAACCGCCGCCGGGTGGAAAAACATTTCTCCCTACCCGCCATGGTCGCTGCCTATCAAGACCTCTGGGACTCGGTCCTGACAGGCTGCTAACGCGGCGGGGAAAAAAATTTCCGGCACTTACGACGCGGGCTATCGCTGGAAGTCTCGTATTGGCCGGCAGCTAGGACGACACCTGGCGACGGAACGCAAATTCAGCCCCGCAAAATCGGCTTGACCCAACGGACAAACGGGATATTCTTGGGGTCTTGTGGGGCACAGTGGTGACAAGTGGGGATTGAGATCCAGTGCCGTTCCCGAGGTCCGGTGGCAAGCCATGCTCTTGACGGGAAACTTCAGTCGCTCGCTGGATGAGAAGCTGCGGCTGGCCATTCCCAGGCCGCTCCGCGAGGCGATGGACTGTCCGAAAGGGGCCAAGCTGCTGCTGGCGCCGGAGACGGACGCCTCGCTGGCCATCTATTCGGCGGCGGCCTTTGGCCGTTGGGCCGAGCGGTTGGCCCGCGTTTCGCCCACCCGGCAGGACGTTCGCGCCTTTACACGCCTGTTCTATGCCCAGGCGCAACAGGCGGAGTTGGACGGTCAAGGCCGCATCCGCATCCCCCCGGAGCTTGTCCAACTGGCTAAACTGGAAAAGGAAGTCGTGTTGTTGGGGGTCTACGATCACCTTGAGGTTTGGGCTGCCCCGCGGTGGCGGGCCTACGTGGCGGAAAAGCAGGCCCATTATGACGAAATCGCCGAAACCACGTTCGGCCCTTCGCCAGGAGGGGAGTAGAAAACGGTTCGTCCGACTGTTCGCCGTGCGTGAGAACGGGTGACGCCGGTCTATGGCCACCGTCCGGCGTCACTTTCCTGCCGCTATCAGCCGGCGGCACGTTCTTACGGGTATGGGAGGAGGGAACCTACCCGGCCGCGGAAGGCGGTAATCCTCGTCGCTTCGGTCGATGAGCAGACCGCAAGCACCCACCTCGACAAGCGAATGGAGTCGCTCGAGGTGGGTGCTTTTTTAGGGGCCAGGGGCCAGAGGAAAGGGGCCAGGGATCAGGGGGCGTGGCGGGCCGCTTGCGGTTTCGCAAGAGAAGTCTCTTTCTGCTCTTCAAACACCCCGCTCTGGAATACCGCGGGCGTCTCCGGGTACAATCTTCCAGCAGCGTTGCGTTCATTCCCTTGTTTTCTCTCAGTTTCCCCGGATTGCACTTTTATGGCCGAGTCCACGTCGGTCCACGTGCCGGTGTTGTTGGAGGAAGTCGTGCAATGGCTTGCGCCGCGCCAGCAGGGCATCCTGGTAGACGGCACCTTGGGGGGGGGCGGCCACAGCCGGGCCCTGGCGGGGCAAGTGGGCCATGACGGCCTGGTCATCGCCTTGGACCGCGACCCGGCCGCCGTGGCCCGCGCAAGCTCGGCGCTGGCCCAACTCCCTGTCAAGCCGGTCCACGCCAACTTCTGCGACCTGCCCGAGGTGCTCGGCACACTGGGCATCCAACAGGTCGACGGCATCGTGCTGGACCTGGGGCTCTCCGGCGACCAACTGGCTGATCCGGAGCGAGGATTCAGTTTCTCCTCTTCCGGGCCGTTGGATCTGCGGTTCGACCCCCTGCGCGGCGAGCCGGCCAGGCGGCTGATCAATCGCCTCAGTGCCGAGCACTTGGCCGACCTGATTTACCACTACGGTGAGGAACGCTACAGCCGCCGGGTCGCCCAGGCCATTGTCCAACAGCGGCGGGAGAAGCCCATCGAGACGGCGGCCGAGCTGGCCGAATTGGTCCGCCGCTGCGTGCCGCGGTCGCGGGTCGAGCGGATCGATCCCGCCACCCGGACCTTCCAGGCCCTGCGGATCGCGGTCAACGACGAGCTGAAGTCGCTGGAGGTTGCCCTGCGGCGGTTGCCCGATTGCCTTCGCCCCGGGGCCCGGCTGGCCGTCATCAGTTTTCACTCGCTGGAGGACCGCCGGGTGAAGGAGGCATTTCGCGACGATCCACGGCTGCAAGTGCTTACTAGGAAACCAGTTTGCGCCGGTGCCGCCGAAGTGGATCGAAACCCCGGCGCACGGAGCGCGAAGCTCCGCGTCTCCCAACGGGTGGGGTTGGCAACCTGATATGGCGCCACGAGATCCCCCTCTCCCTCCGAGAGAGGGGACTTCCGGAAGCTGGTATTGAATCGCTCCCCGGAGGATCGGTACCATGTGCCCCACCAATCGGTGTGCGCATCGGCGACTGTCGGTCCTACGGCAAGGAGGCCTTTGGATGGGCAAGGAAACGAAGATCGGATTAGCGGTAATCGCGATATTATTTGTCATCTTCGGGGCCGTTGTTTTTCGGCGGCTTACTCGACCGGCGGAAGAGACGGTTGCCGCGACGGACGCCGCCGAGAAGCCCTCGGCGGCGGGCAAGGCCGATGCGCCGGCCGACGACTCGAAGTCGACGAGTTCCACGGCAACGGCCGGCGGGCCGACGGTGCTCTCCGCCATGAAGTTATCCGGCACCGCGGCCCGCCGTGCGCCGGACGACGTGACTTCGCAATGGATCACGGCCAGCGACACGGCGAAGAAGAGTTCCCGCGGGGAGGCAAGCGTGGCGTCCGACGCACCGCCTTCCACGATTCCCGCTCCACCGACGCCGGCGGCAGACGCCGGCTATTCCGCATCCTACGATACGCGACCGATCCCGCCGCCGTCGGCTGCCGCGACGCCGGCAGGCCAGTCCGACGCCGCGGTCTCGGCGCCCGCCAAACAGGCCGTTGATCCCTTCCGTGCCCGCGACGACCACTTCGCGCCGGCTGCCGCGCCCGGAGGCGCGCCCTCGGCGGAGGCCGCCAACGGCGCGGTGCGGCCCGCAACGGCGGCGCCGACGTACCCAGCGTCGCCGGTCGACTCGTACCCGGCTGCTTCCCCGTCGGGCAATCCGTCCTCGCCTCGCGATCGCTACGCCTCGTCTTCGTCGGCCTGTCCGACGTCCTCGTCGGCCTATTCCTCGTCCTCGTCAGCCTATCCCTCGTCGCCTCGCGATTCGTACTCTACCGCCTCGCCGTCGCCGTCCTACGCGGACACTTCGCGCGATTCGTACTCGAAGAACTGGCCGGCGACGGCGGAGACCGGCAGGAACTATTCCCGCGGCTCGGCCGCCAACGGCTACGATGCGGAGGCCAGCAGCCGAGGGAGCGGGAGCTACGAGGTGCAACCCAACGACACCTTCTGGCTGATTTCCCAAAAAGTCTACGGCAGCGGCGGCTACTTCAAGGCCCTGGCGGAGCACAACCGCGGCAAGGTTGCCCAGCGCGACAAGTTGCGGGTCGGCCAGACCATCGCCACTCCCACGATCGCGCAACTGGAGCAAACCTATCCCGAGCTCTGCCCGAAGCCCAGCCACCGCGAGAGCGTCCGCAACCGTGCCTCGCTGGCGAGCACGCACGGCGGCTACGGCGGCGGGCGGACCTACGAGGTCCAGGAAGGCGACACACTGTTCGACATCGCGCGGAACGAGTTGGGCAAGGTGACCCGCTGGGCGGAAATCTACGAGCTGAACCGGGACGCGCTGGGCAAGGATTTCGATTACCTCACGCCGGGGATGCAATTGATCTTGCCGCCGAAGGACGCCCCCGCCTCGACCGACAAGACCACGCGGCGGCCGGGGTCGGTGTACGATCGCTGAGCCCGGGGACTGTCCCGATTTTCGTCCGACGAAAATGGGACTGTCCCCTTCGGCGTCGGTCGACGGCCAGCCCCCTCACCCCCGGCCCCTCTCCCGAGAGGAGAGGGGGGCTCTTTATGCGAATCATCTCCGGCGGGCAGACGGGCGTGGATCGCGCGGCCTTGGACGTGGCGATGGCCCTGGGAATTCCCCATGGAGGCTGGTGCCCCCGCGGCCGCGCGGCCGAGGACGGTCGCATTCCCGACCGCTACCAGTTGATCGAGACCGACACGGCCGACTACCCGGCGCGGACCGAGCGCAACGTGCAAGACTCCGACGCCACGCTCATCCTTTGCCGCGGCGAACCCAGCGGGGGGACGGAATTGACCCTTCGCCTGGCCCGGCAGCACGGCCGGCCGCACCGGGTGGTCGATCTGGACGCGGCCGTTTCGCCACGGGAGGTGGCCGACTGGCTGCGAGCCAACCACGTCCGGGTCCTCAACGTGGCCGGTCCGCGGGAAAGCCAGAGTCCCGGCATCGCCCTGGCGGCGGCCGCATTCTTGCCGCAAGTGCTGGCGCCGCTGGTTGCCAGCAGCGAATAATTCGCCATAATGGTCGCAGACGCGGAGCGACGACCCATGGCCACACACCCCGAGGCTTTGCCCCCCATGGCCAAGAAACCCAGGGCCGTCCCGAGGCCGCCCTGGGGACGGACGTGGAACTGGATCGTCATCCTGACGACGATCATCCTGTTGGCGGGCTCCTTGGGCGGCTATTACTACGATCGCAAGCAGAAGGAGGCCCTGGCCGCCCCCTATCTCCGCCTGGTCGTGACCGGCCCGGCCGCGCTGGAGGCGGGCACGGCGACGGAATACAGCATCGCCACCTCCACCATCAGCGGCGAACCGCTGCCCTCGTCGATCCAGTGGTCGCTGCGCTCACCGGACGGCAAACGGCTGATCGACCGTAAGGACACGGCCGACGAGAGCGGCGCCCTGCGCGTGACCATCCCGGCCGACATGGCCTTGCCGTCGCGGGTAGAACTGGACGTGACGGCCGCGCACGGCGGCCAGCACGAGGAGGCAAAATCGCTGCTGGCAGTCCAAAGCCCTCAGTACGCCACGCAGTTGACCCTCGATCGACCATCCTACCGTCCCGGCGAACCGGTCTATTACCGCTTGCTCAGCCTGTCGCGCCGGGGCCTTCTGGCCGACCGTGCCATGCCAATCCACTTCGAGGTCCTCGATCCGTCCGGGGCCGTGGCGCCGGGGTCGCGGCTGGAGGGCCTGACCGACCGCGGTGTCGGCCAGGGAGTCTTCGTCGCGGCCGGGCAACTGCCGGAGGGCACGTATACCCTGGTCGCCCGCAGCATGGACGGCGCTTTTGCGGAGCAAAAACAAAGCTTCTTCATTGGCCGCCGTCCGGCGGCCGCCGGCAGCGCGTCGAAGAAGCTCGCGGTCGCCTTCTATCCCGAGGGGGGCGCGCTGGTCGAGGGGCTGGAAAACCGCGTCTATTTCAGCGCCCGCGACTCACTGGGCAACCCGGCGGCTATCAAAGGCATGGTGGTCGACGGCCGCAATCAGGACATCGCCGAGGTGGAGACCGCGCGGGAAGGCATGGGCTCGTTCAGCTTCCTGCCCAGCGAGGGGCAATCGTATCGCTTGCAGATCTCCAGCCCGAAGGGCATCCGCCGGCAGTTCCCCTTGCCTGAGGTCACCAGCGGGGAGAAGATCGTCGTGGACGCGGGCACGGGCGTGTTTGCCGCCGGCGCCCCGCTGGAGTTCAACATTCGGGCGGCCAAGGAGGGCACTGCGTTGGTGGTGGCGGCCTCGTGCCGCGGCGCGCCGGCCGGGGTACAAACGCTGGTAGCCACGCTCCACGGCCACGACCACGGCGCCAACCCCGTGGTTGTCCCGCTCGACGAACAGGCCGCCGGGGTGATCCGCCTGACGGTTTATGACTACAGCGGCAGCCCGCCGCAACTCGTGGCCCGGCGGTTGGTCTATCGGAAGCCGGCGCGGTGGTTGACCGTCCGCGCGGCCGAGCAGCCCAAACCCTATGCGCCCGGCGGCAAGGCCAGCCTCACCCTGATCGTTGCCGACGAGAACGGCAAGCCCGTCCCGGCAACCCTGGGCATATCCGTGGTCGATTCCAGGCTGCTCCACCGGGCCGGCGACTCCTTGGCGGGCGCCGCCGCACCGCTACTGCCCGGCGGGGAACTGGAAGGGCCGGCGGACCTCCAGGGCGCCGATTTCTTCCGCTCCGACGACAAGGACGCTGCGGAAGCGATGGAGCTGATGCTGGGCACGCAAAGCGAGCGGCCGGGGGCGGACGCCGGCCCGCCGCCGTTGGTGATCGACAACTTGACCGCGTTGCAAGCGTACTACGAAAAGAGCCTCGCCGAGTACCAGGAACCCCGCCGACTCGCGTTGGACGCGCTGGTGGCCCTCTGCTTCTTCGGCGGTCTGGGGCTGTTGCTGCTGGTAACGATGCTTGCGCTGATGAAGGTCGTGTCAGGGCGGTATCTGTGGCTTCCGACCATGGTCGCCGCCGCCTGCTGCGCCCTGATCGGACTGAGCCTCATGGATCCCGGCCGGGCCAAGATCGAGCGGAAGGTCGTGCCCTTCGCGCCGGCGGCCGTCAGTCCGTCCGCCAATGCCGGCGCCCCATCCGCATTGGCCAAGGAGGCTGCCCCCAAGACCCTGACGACGCTGGCCGCCAGCCGATATGCCTACCGGCAGGCCGCCGGGTCTACGGGCCAGGAAGGCGCGGGGACGGAAACACTCTATTGGAATCCCTTAGCAATTGCCGGCCCGGACGGCCGCGTGCCGATCGCCTTCGATCTGCCCGAGCAGAGCGGCGCCTTCGATGTGCTGGTCGATGCGCATGGTGACGGCCGCGTCGGCTCCGGCAGGACGGTAATCAAGGTGGAAGGGGGAGGGCGGAAGGCGGAAGGAGACAAGGGGGGTAAAAAATAAAGCGTACCCCGAGCCCGCCGGTGGGTCTGCATTGCATTCTTTTCCGCGAAGTGCTAGGCTCCAGGGGAGAGGGCAAGCGGTCTGGGAATTGGGGAACAGAAGAAGGAGGTCCGAGCCATGTCGATGGTCTGGATTGCGGTGTTGGTGTTGGCGGGGCCGGCCGGCGAGGTAGGAACGGCGTCGGCGGCAAGTTCTTCGCTAGGGTTGCCAGCCACTGAAGCCCAACGGCCGTTGGTGCCGCTGCGCACGGGGCGGGCGTTGGCGGACGCGGCCCACAAGGCATTGGCGCGTTGGGCCCACGCCGATGAGAAGGATGCCCCGGCGGCAGCGCGGGAGTTTCTCGTGCTCTACAAGGAGTTGCGAGCGGACACCCGCCTGCCGACGGCCGATCGTCGGGAGCTTCTCGGAAAGGTTCGCGGCCGGCTGGTGCGGCTCTCGCAGATGATTGCCCGCGTGGTGGCGCGCCGGCTGGGCTTGGCCGGGCAACAGCCCGCCACCGTGGCAACCATCGGCAATCCGGCGGGGGTGTTGGCGCAGCAGGCGCCGGCGGGCGGCGCGGGAATGGCGATGCCCGGCGGCGGCGGGCCCAACGGACCCGATGCCGACGAGGGTCAGAACCTGGTCGATCTGATCCAGACCACCATCGCCCCGGAAACCTGGGACGTCAATGGCGGTCCGGGTTCCATTTATTACTGGCGGAACCAGCACGTCCTGGTGATTCGCGCCACGGACGATGTCCACGGTTTCGTCGGCGACGTGATCGATCAACTCCAGCGGGCCGGCAATTGAGACGGCGGCTGCCGCGAGCATAGTCTGGCATGCCGCTACGCCCCCCGCAGGACAGCGCGCTTATTCACCGCCGCCATGCGAAAAACGCCGCCGCTTGCCGCGGCGTACGGCGTCACGGCCGTTTCCACCCGCCTAATCGCTACCGCACGGCCCCGCCGCGACGCAAATCCGCGGCAACTGTTGGCCAAAGCCGCTCGGACCGGTTAAGATAGAGGGAACACTCGCCTTCTTCGGTCTGGGCGATGCGGGCTGGTCTACTTCTTCTCGCGGAGCGCAACGATGGCCATGTTTGATTTCTTGCGGAACACCAAGGCGGCGCGGCAGACAAAGAAATCCCGCCGGCAGACCCCACGGTCTCGCCGGGCAATCCTCGAAGCGCTGGAGCCGCGACACCTGCTGTCGACGCTGAGCCTGGTGAATCTTCCCGCCAGCGTGACCGTTACCGCCGGGGAGCCCTTGATGATCGCCTTGACCGGCAGCGGGGCCACCACTATGACCTACACCGCCAGCAGCGGCTCCAGCGGGCTGACGACCACCGTGCTGGAGCCCTCCGCCAACAGCGTCATACAGATGCAGGTCCAGTCCGGGACCAACCCCCTCACCGCGAGCATCGCGGGCGACATGGATTTCCAGTTGTTCAACAACTTCTCGGACATGACGACCGCGACCAGCTTCTTCTCCAACCTGGTAAACACCGGCTTCTTCAACAGCGCGCCGGGCGACACCTCGGCGGCGGACGGCGGCAAGATGATCATCTTCCGCGACGACGCCAACGTGCTCCAGGCCGGCAGCACCAACAACACCAACAGCGGCGGCGGCTCGGGCTCTTCGTTCGACGACGCCTATGATCCCAACCTGGTGTATAGCAGTTCCGGCGTGCTGGCCATGGCCAAGGCGCAGAATGACGGCAACGATTCGCAGTTCTTTATCACCAATGCGACCGAGCCGGAATGGAACTTCCAATACACGATCATCGGCTTCATGGTCCGCGGGGAGAACGGCAGCGGGAATAGCATCCTCCAGCAGATCGCGGCCGTCCCGACGGCAACGAACCCGACCACCGGCTTTTTGGAGCCCATCACCCCCGTGCTCATCGAAAACATGTCGATGATTACCGACACCCAGGACGCCGCGCTGGAGCTCAGCGCTCCGACGACGTCGGCCGGTGAGACCTTTACGGTCACCGTGACCCTGAGCGACGGCAACTCGGCCGACACGACCACCAAGACGTTCAGCGTCACGGTGGCGGCCAACACCTCGACCGACCCGCCCTACCTGGAAGCGATCCCTAACATTACCACCACGGCCGGCACGCCCACCACGGTCGCCAGCCTGCCGACCTATGATCCCACCGACGCCTCGACGGGTATCGCCGTCTCGACGAGTTACGCCTATGACCCCGGCACGCCAGCCAACGGCGCCGTGGCCGTCAGCAACTTCAGCAATACCACGGGCGGGTTCACCCTTACTCCCGCCGCCGGCTTCGTCGGCGTCAGCGAAGTCTGGGTAGGCGTCGAGGACCCCAACAACCCCAACGGCGACGGTTACGATACCCAATACGTGCCGGTTTTGGTGACCCCGCTGGCCCCCACCAGCTTGAAGCTCTTGTCGCCTTCGGTGTCGAACGTCACGGGACTGGAGAATTCCCTGCAATTCCAGGTCAGTGGATTGGAGGCCAGCTCGACGACCAGCCTGCTCGTCACGCTTTATGAGAACGGCACGCAGGTTGCCAGCGGCACTGCCACCGGCAGCACCTTGACCCTCACCACCAATCCCTCGACCACGTTCACCCCCGCCACATACGTCTTCACGGCCACGCAGACTTATCAGTCAAGCAACATCGACATCGGCAACGACACCCAGCCGGTGACCCTGGCCAGTGCGGCCTCGACGGCCCTGAACGTCACCGTGGCGGTGCCCCAAGTGACGACGTTGCCCTCCGGCCTGAGCACGAACCACTTCACCTTGCGGCGTTCGGGCAACAACGTGCAATTGGTCAATGACAGCACCAGCCAGGTCTTGCAGACCTGGGTCAACGGCGAGGTCACCGCTCCCGTGCAGATCAGCGGGGCCGCCAACACGGCGGAGCAGCTTACGGTCGACTTCACCTACGGCGGCACGTTTTCGTTGCCGCTGGGATTGTCGTTCGCCCCCGGCGCCGGCGCCCCGCCCGACGTGCTGATCGTCCGCGGCCCGAACGCCGCCGACACGTTCAATCTCACCAATACGATGCTCACCGCCGACAGCCAGATCATCAACTACTCCGGCGTGCAGCAGATCCAACTCAAGGGCGGCACCGGCGCAGACAACTACGTCCTTGCCTCCAGTTCGGCCAACGTCGTGATCGCCGACACCGGCGGCACCAACAGCCTGAATTTCTCCGGCGACTCGGCCGGCATCACGCTGAGCCTGGCCAGCAGCCAGGCGCAAACGATCGCCCCCTGGGGGAAGACCCTCACGCTGCAAGGCACCTTCCAGGACCTGACCGGCACGCCGTATAACGACGTCCTCACGGGCGGCAGCTATAGCTGCATCATCCGCGGCGACGGCGGCAACGACGTTCTCCGTGCCGGCACGGGCAACGCTGCCCTGGTCAACGGCGCCGGCAACAGCACCCTCTACGGCGGCTCCGGCGCCAGCCTGTTGATCGCCGGCAGCGGCACAAGCACGCTCTACGGCGGCAGCGGCGTCAGCATGCTGGTGGGCGGCTCTACCAACTACGATGCCAACGACCAGGCCCTCCTCAGCATCTTGAATAACCTTGCGGCCAGCAGACTGGCATCGTCGCGGACCCGCCTCGCCACGTCCCCCACCACCGCCGGCTATCCCCTCATCATGGGCACGACCGTGCAAAGCCACGGCAAGAAGAACACGCTGGTGCAGGGTACGGGACAGACCTGGTTCCTGCCCGGCCCCAGCGACCTCGTGAAGACGTAGGCCGCTGTCACGGGGATTTGGCTACTCGGTCCCGCCCGACTGAGGCACTCCTCCCGGACTTTACCGCTGCTTCTCCTGCCGTGGTTGATAATAAGCGCGTCTTATGATAAGATGCCCTTATGACATCGTCCGCGACTGCCGCAATCCCCGGCCCCTCCGTCCGATGAACATCGAGACCATCCGCATCTTCTGCGATGTCATCCAGCACCAGAGCTTCTCCCGCGGGGCGGTCCTCAACGATGTCAGCCAGTCGGCCGCCACCCAGTCGGTCCATCGCATCGAGCAGCATTTCGGCGTGCAACTGGTCGATCGCACCAAGCGGCCCTTCGTGCTCACCCCCGAGGGCCAGACCTGTTTCGAGGGTTTTCGCGAGGTCCTCGAACTCTACGATGCCGTCGAGGCCCGCGTCCGCACCCTTCGCATGGAGATCGCCGGGCTGGTGCGCGTGGCCTCGATCTACTCCGTCGGGCTGCACGACATGAGCCGCTGCATGCAGGACTTCATGCGGCGTTATCCCAAGGCGAAAGTGCGCTTGGAATACCTGCGGCCCAACAAGGTCTATGACGCGGTCCTGGGCGGCGAAGTCGACTTGGGGGTCGTCTCCTATCCCGCCGCCTCGGCCGATTTGCAGGTGATTCCCCTGCGCTCGGAGCGGATGGTGCTGGTTTGTCCCCCCACGCACCGGCTGGCCCGCCAACAGGCCGTCACCGCCGAGCACCTCCAGGGCGAAGATTTCGTGGGCTTCGACCGCGACCTGATCATCCGCAAGGAAGTGGACCGCTACCTGCGGCAGCGCGGCGTCGGCATCCGCATGGTGATGGAGTTCGACAATATCGAGACTATCAAGCAGGCGGTCGAGATCGGGGCCGGCGTGAGCATCCTGCCCGAGCCCACCGTCCGCGAGGCCCACCGCAATGGCGCCTTGGCCATCGTGCGGCTGATTGCCCCCGAGTTGCGGCGGCCCCTGGGCATCATCCACCGCCAGCGGAAGGTGTTCACTCCCACCGCCGCCAAGTTCGTCGAACTCCTGCAAGAGAGCCAGGCCAACGACGTGGAGGATTCCTGATGCGTGAAACGGAAGTCTCCGTTGCCTTCCAGTCGCCGGAAAAGACCGTCTATGTCCTCCGCGGAACCAAGCTGCTGGAGGCGGCCGCCTTGGCCGACCTCGTGTTGAATTCGTCCTGCGGCGGCGAAGGCCTCTGCGGCAAGTGCCGCGTGGTGGTGGCCGCCGGCGCGGGGGAGCCCACCGCCGAAGAAAAGCAGTTCTTCTCCGCCGCGGAACTGCACTCGGGCTGCCGCCTGGCCTGCCGCTGCACCGTCGATGGCCCCATGAGCGTGGTCGTCCCCCAGCCGTCGCTGCTGGGGGCCCGCGGACAGATCCTCGTCCACTCCGAGGGCACGGTGGCCGCCGAGGTCGATCCGGTCGTCCGCAAGCGTTATGTCGAATTGCCCTTGCCGGCCCGCGGCGACGACGACGCCGACCTGGCGCGGCTGGAAAAGGCCGTCGGCCCGTTGGAAATCGACCTCGATCTGCTCCGCGGCCTGCCGCGGCGTCTGCGCGAGTCGGGCTTTCGCGGCACCGCGGTCCTGGCCGACGGCCGGCTCCTGGACTTCGAGCCCGGCAACACCGAGTGGAACGCCTGTGCCGTGGCGGTCGACGTCGGCACCACCACGCTGGCCGCCGCCTTGCTCGACGCCAATTCGGGCCGCGACCTGGCCGTGGCCGCCCGGCTGAATCCCCAGACCCGCTTCGGCGACGACGTCGTCTCCCGCATCCTCCGCACGCGGACCGATTCCGACGGCCTGCGGCAATTGCAGGCGGCCATCACCGCGGCCGTCGATGAAATGATCGGCGAGCTTTGCCGAGCGGCCGACGTGCCGCGGGAGCAAGTCTATGAAATCACCGTCGCCGGCAACACCACCATGCAGCAGTTGTTCTGCGGCCTGGACCCCGGCGCGTTGGGCGAAATGCCGTTTGTTCCCGTCGCCGGGCGTAGCCTGCTTGCCCCCGCGGTCGAGCTGGGCCTGCACGTCCATCCCCGCGGCCGCGTCTGGGTCCTGCCGGTGATCGGCGGGTTCGTCGGCGGCGACACGGTGGCCGGCGTGCTGGCCACCGGACTGGCGGAGGCCCAGCAGCCCACGCTCTTCGTCGACATCGGCACCAACGGCGAACTCGTGCTCGTTTCCGAGGGGCGACTCTCCGCCGCCTCGACCGCCGCCGGCCCGGCCTTCGAGGGCGCCAGGATCATGCACGGCATGCGCGGCACGGCCGGGGCCATCGAAAAAGTGCTCCTGGTGGACGGCGAGCTGCGGATCAACGTCATCGGCGACGTGCCGCCGGCCGGGCTGTGCGGCTCGGCCCTGATCGACGCGGCCGCCGAGTTGCTCCGCCACGGCATCCTCTCGCCGCAAGGGCGAATGGCGCTGCCCGGCGAGTTGCCCGCCGGGGTGCCTCCGGACCTGGCCCGGCGGATCGTGCTCTATGAAAACCAGCCGGCGCTGGAGCTGGCGGCCGCGGGCGAGACGGCCGGCGGCGGGCCCATTCTCCTCACCCAGCGCGACCTCCGCGAGTTGCAACTGGCCACCGGGGCGATCCGCGCCGGCATCACCCTGCTCTTGCGCCGTCACGGGCTGAAGCCCTGCGAGCTGGATCGCGTGCTGGTCGGCGGCGGCTTCGGCAATTTCATCCGCCGCAGCAACGCCCAGCGGATCGGGCTTCTGCCCTGGCGGCTGGAACACCGGCGGATTCGTTACCAGGGCAACACGTCGTTGGCCGGCGCCCGGCTGGCGGCCGTTTCGCGGCGTGCCCGCGCGGCGGCCGACGAGTTGGCCCGGCGGATTGAGCATGTCGATCTCTCCCGCGACCCAGACTTTGCGACGACCTTTGCCGACGCGATGATCTTTCCGGGCGGCGAGTAGATCTCGCGCAGAGACGCGGAGACGCAGAGGAAAGTAAGTAATCCGCAGATTCACGCAGATTAACGCAGAAGGGAAGGGGGGAACCGCAGGCGTGTGTGCCACTGGCTTTGCCAGTGCCGGTTTGTGATTCAGACTGCTGCGTGCATTTGCGTTCATCCGCGGTTCCTTCCGCCTTCCGCCCTCGTGCGGTCGGGTGACTGCGGCAGAAATTGAGCGTCTTCTGACTCGACTGCGGCTGTGTCGCTTTGAAGTGTCGGCCGATGCGTAGGCCGACTGCCCAGCTTGTGGTTCATAAAGAAGGTTGGTCCGGATTGCCACGTGGGCGACGAAGAAGCGCGAGCCTGCTCGGCGTGTACTTCACCTCTCACACTGGCTGGCTCGGGCCGCCCCATCCCCGCACCGCTTTCCTCAAGGCAGTTGAACCTCCACGGGCGCGGCAGTGAGAACGGCATCAACGTCACCGACGATGGGCAGGCTGACGAGGACCTTGTACTGGCCGGGGGTCTTGACCGAGAACAGGCTGCCGAGCGGCAACGTGGCTTCCACCGTAGCGCCAGGCTTCAACTCACGGATGTCCAGAAGGCTGCCGCCGGCAAAGAACCGCTTGCCCTGCTCCGTCAGGCCAGCCGGCTTGCCCGCTGGGTCACGAACGAGCACCTCGTAGTCCGATTCCCCTTTCCATTTCTTGACGAGGAGTTCCTTGTCGCTAGAGTTTCGCAAGCTGACCTTGATCGCGGCCCTTCGGCCCACCGAGGCTTCCAGAAGCAGCCCGCCGAAAGGCTTGCCGGCGAAGCGGTGCGACTGTTGCCACTGTTGGTCGAAGGTCAAGGGCGCCGCTGCGGTCGCGGCGTTAGGGGACTCAGGGGACGGTGCTGGTTTTGGCTTTGGTTTCGGTGTTTCCTGGATATCATGCCCGATGAATATGCCGCCGGGCGTCGGGCTGAAATCACCCACGGGCATCGAGAACTGCACCGGTTTGGCCACGATGACCCCGGTGGCTAGACTGGGTGGCAAATCCAGCTTCTTCAGATCCGTCAGGTTGACGGCTGAAATAACGGTATAGCGGCAACCGGGCTGAAGGGGGTAGATGGCAGAGAGGCTATGGTAGTCCCGGCCCGCCTCCGGGTGATTCGCCGGGTAACTGAACCCACCGTGGCCCGCGTGGCGCCGTCCAGTCTCATCCGGCATGACTGGAGTTCCGCGGCTGTCGCAAACCAAGTGAAGCCGGTCGGCCCAATACCAAAGGCTTCCGTTCGGATCATCCTCGGAGCGAGCCGCGGCGGCCGTCGTGGTTGGCCGCGTGCGCCGCGCGGGCGGATTGCCAATAGGCTTCTGCTCTGGTCTTTCCAAGTGCATACTGAGGCCAACGGAATTACCGTCGACCTTAATTGGGCAGCGCCACTTTGGCACGTCTCGATGCTGTAAATCCGCGTCGGGAAAGGCCATAGGGCGCCGGGCTGCACGTTAGATTATACATGATTTGATGTGGTTGATGTCGATGCCCATCGCAG
>JBKQVT010000188.1:0-37651 GCA_052139835.1 Thermoguttaceae bacterium | reverse complement strand
GACTGCATCCGCATCCGCACCGGCGAGCGCGGCGGCGAGGCGATCTAAGCAAGGCGGAAGGCGGAAGGCGAAACCGCAAGTGTGTCGCCACACGCCTTCATCCTTCATCCTCCCTTCCCCCTTCCGCCCTCCGCCTTTCTTCCCGCCCTCCGCCTTTCCCCTTAATCCCTCCCTTGCCGCGGCATGTAGCGGCAGAGCAGGACGCCGCCGTAGTAGAGCACGATCAGCGGCACGGCCAGCAAAAACATGCTCCAGGGATCGCCGCTGGGAGAGAGGGTCATCGCCACGATGAACATGGCCAGGATGGCAACCCGCCAAGACGACAAGTAGGTGGCGATGGTAACCACGCCGATCCGCTCCAGGAAGAGCATCACCAGGGGCAACTGGAAGGCGATGCCGAAGCCCAGCGGCAGCAGCAGCAGCAGCCCCATCCACTCGTTGAACCGCAACACCGGGTCGATCTGCTGCCAGGTGTTGAATCCCAGCAGGAAGCGCAACACGGGCTGAAAGACCCCGAAGAATGCCAGGCTCACGCCCGCCAGAAACAGCACCACGCTGAAGGGGAGATAGATGTAGACGTAGCGGCGCTCCCGCGGATAGAGCCCGGCGGCCACGAACAGCCAGATCTGGTAGAAGACCCACGGGCTGGACAGGATCGCGCCGGCCAGGAGCGAGGCCTTGAGGTAGATGGAAAAGGGCTCTTGAAAGCTCATGCTGTTGAGCCGCGTGCGGGGGTCGTCGGCAATATGCCGCCAGAGGAAAATCCGGGCCAGGTCCTTGTTGCTGAAGTTGTCGTTTGTCGTCGGCGGCGCCGCTAAGGCGGGCTTGCCGGGCTTGGCTTTGCCCAGTTGCTGCAGGATCTCCTTCGGATTGACGTACACCTCCTCGAAGGTCAGCCCGTTGGCGGTCATGATCGTCGTGAGTTGCTTGAAATCGCCGGGCAGCGAATAGCCGGCCTGCCGGAGCTGCTCCAACTGCTCCTGCGCCTTGGCGGCCGCCTGTTGCTCGTAGAAGGCGATCAGGGCGTTGCGGACCGGTGTCTGAATGAACCGTGTGACGGGCCCCCCCACCAAGAGCCCGATCCCGCAGCCGATGACCAGCCCGAAAATGGCCTTGAAGAGGCGGATCCGCAACTCTTCGAGGTGCTCCCCGAAGGTCATGGTGCTGTCTTGGAAGATATCTTCGTTGCGGGGCATTTGGCGGGAGGGGATCGCTGCGGTTGGCTGCAGAAGGTATAACCTATGATAGCTTTACGGCCTTCCGCGTGCAACGAATGCCCCGGTCGGAGGAGGGAGATCGCCCCGTGGACCCGCTTTACCCGCTGCGTTTCCGCCCCGTCTTGCGGCGCTATCTGTGGGGAGGACGACGCCTGGCAACCCACCTGGACAAGACGCTCGGCCCCGGCGACGATTACGCCGAGAGCTGGGAGATTTGCGACCGCGGGCCGGAGCAGAGCATCGTCGTGGGCGGTCCGCTGGCCGGATGGAGCCTGGGCAAGCTGGTGGCGGGGCAGGGGGCGGCGTTGTTGGGCCGCCATCATCCCCAGGCCCATTTCCCCTTGATGCTGAAGTTCATCGACGCCGCTCGTCCGCTCTCGATCCAGGTCCATCCCGCCGACGCCCAGGCCGCCCGGCTCGACCCGCCCGATGCCGGCAAGTACGAGGCCTTCGTGGTCCTCTTCGCCGAGCCGGGCAGCACGGTCTACGCCGGCTTGCAGCCGGGCGTGGACCGGCAATCGCTGGCCGAGGCCGTCCGCCAGGGAAGATGTGCGGAGCTGTTGCATTGCTTCGAGCCCGCGGCGGGCGATTGCGTCTTCCTGCCGCCTGGAACCGTCCATGCCCTGGGCCAAGGGATCCTGGTGGCCGAGATCCAGCAAGCCAGCGAAGTCACCTTCCGGCTCTTCGACTGGAATCGCCTGGGTGCCGACGGCAGGCCCCGGCCCTTGCACGTCCAACAAGCCCTCGAGACAATCGACTTCTCCCGCGGGCCGGTCCATCCGCAACGGCCGCAGCCAACGGGCCGGGCGGGCGTCAGCCGGTTGGTCGAGTGCGAGCGGTTCTGGCTGGACCGCTGCGATACGGACCGCCCGGAGAGCCTCGGCGGCGATGGCCGCTGCCATATCCTCTGCGTGCTGGAAGGGGCCGTGGCGGTCGAGGGGGACCCGGTGGGGACGCCGCTGGGGGCCGGTTCCACGGTGCTGCTGCCCGCGGCATTGGCAGCGGTCCGCTTGACCCCGCAAGACAGGGGGGTGCTGTTGGACGCATATTTGCCATAGATTCGCCTTCTCTGCGGCCGACGAAATTCATATAATCGGCCCCCCGGTTACTCCCCTCTCCCGCCGGGAGAGGGGCAGGGGGTGAGGGCGCAGGGGGTGAGGGCTTGGACCATGGCAAGGATGTGGTTTACGGTGGTTGCCCTGCTGTCGGCCGGCCTGCTGAGTGGTTGCCGGGGCCTTGGCATGCCCAACATTTTCAGTCCGGGGAGCGAGGATTATCAGCGTTGGCGGGCGGAGAAGTTCGATCCCTATCCGGACCCGAACCTGGGCGGGTCGATGGCGGGGACGCGTCCGCCGGGTTTTGAGGATCCGAAGCCCGAAATCCTCCGCACCCAGCCGCAAGTGCCTTACGGCCCGTAATCTTGAGTGAACGGCCGGGGTTATCCGCGTCAGCGAGCCGCCGGGTTTATCCCGGCGGATGGGCGGCACTCTCCCGCGGCGTTTTCCAGCGGCGCCACGCAACCGCGGGGATGAACCCCGCGGCGAGCTTTTGAAAATGCGGCCGCATCGGGTATGATGGTGGCATGTCGCCCCGCCCGCCTGGAAAACGACCGTCTCGCCCCCCGGCCTC
Source organism: Thermoguttaceae bacterium (assembly GCA_052139835.1). Classification (GTDB taxonomy): domain Bacteria; phylum Planctomycetota; class Planctomycetia; order Pirellulales; family Thermoguttaceae; genus JBKQVT01. The sequence goes on along the minus strand of JBKQVT010000188.1, from coordinate 34,805 downwards.
GCGGCCCGCTGGCCGGCGGCGACCCGCTGGCCGCCGCCCACGGCGCCCCCCCACACGGCGCCCGCCTGAGGGCCAGCCGCACCCGGCCGGTCAACGGCTGCAAAAGGTCCTGGCGGCGGCGGGCGTGGGCAGCCGCCGCCAATGCGAAGAACTGATCAGCAGCGGACGCGTCGAGGTCGATCGCCGCGTGGTGACGGAGCTGGGCACGCGGGTGGATCCGGCGAGCCAGGAGATCCGCCTCGACGGCGAGACGCTCTCGGCTTCCCGCCCCGTCTACTATGCGGTGAACAAGCCTAGCGGCGTGGTTTCGACGAACCGGGATCCGGCGGGGCGTCCGCGGGTGATCGACCTGGTGCCCGCCGGAAGGGCCCGGCTCTTTCCCGTGGGAAGGCTCGACCTCAGCAGCGAGGGGCTGATCCTGGTGACCAACGACGGGGACTTTGCCAACCGCCTGACCCACCCGCGGTACGAAGTGCCGAAGACCTACGTGGTGCAGGTCGCCGGCAAGCCGGAGCCGGAGACGCTGGCGAAGATCTGCCGCGGCGTCTACCTGTCCGAAGGGCTCGCCCGCGCGGAAAAGGCGGCCATCAAGTCGCATCACAAGAACAGCACGCTGCTGGAGATGGTGCTCACGGAGGGCCAGAACCGGGAGATTCGCCGGCTGCTGGCCAGGATGGGTCACAAGGTGCTGCGGCTGGTGCGGACGGCCATTGGGCCGGTGCGGCTGGGAAAACTCCCGCCCGGGGCCGTGCGGGCGTTGAGCCGCGAAGAACTCGCCGCCCTCCGCCGCGCCGCCCACCCAGGGGACCGCCAGTGATGAGTTGCCGTCAGCACGGGCCTCGTTATGCCGACCAGTTCTGCCAGGAGCAGGTCGTGGTCGTGGAAAACGTCCGAATCGCGCGGGACACTTATCGCGTCCGCTTCGAGAGTCCCCGCTTGGCGCGGCGGATCGTGCCGGGGCAGTTCGTCATGATGCGGCTGGCCGGCGGCAACGATCCGCTGCTGGGCCGCCCGCTGGCGCTGTACGACGTGGCGGCGGACGCGGCGGGCCGGCCGGCGGCGGTGGACATCGTCTACCAGGCCGTGGGCAAGCTGACGCGGCGGCTGGCCGCCCTGGGGCCCGGCGGGGCGCTGGAGGTGTGGGGGCCGCTGGGCAACGGCTTCCCGGCGGACGCCGCCGAGCACCTGGTGATGGTGGCCGGCGGCATCGGTCAGACGCCCTTTCTCGCCTTGGCCAAGGAGTTTTTGGGGCTGCAGCGCTACGGCGATCCGCCGCGCGTGGTCCCGCCGGCGCGGAAAGTGACGCTCTGCTATGGTTGCCGCCGCGCGGAATACCTGGCCGGGGTCGAGGACTTCCAACGGGCCAGCGTCGAGGTGCGCGTGAGCACGGAGGACGGCTCGGCCGGCCATCGCGGCTTGGTGACCGACCTGATCGCCCCGGCGGTCGAACAGTCCGGGCTGCCCAGCCGCATCGTGGCTTGCGGCCCGGAGGCGATGCTGGCGGCGACGGCGGCCGTGGCCGAGCGCTTGCAGGCGCCGTGCCAGGTTTCGCTGGAGACGCCCATGGCCTGCGGCCTGGGCATCTGCTTCAGTTGCGTGGCCAAGATCCGCGACGCCGCCGGGCAATGGGACTATCGGCGGACCTGCGTCGAGGGGCCGGTGTTCGACGCCCGCGACGTGGAGTTCGGCTGCTGAGGTCCGCGGGCTACTTGGCCGGGGCCTTCTTGGCGGCCTTGATGCGGGCGGAGAGCCGCGACTTGGTCCGCGCGGCCGCGTTGCGGTGCACCACCTTCCGCGCGGCGGCCCGATCCAGCTTCTTGGCAGCCACCTTGAACTCGCTCTGGGCCAACTCGACGTTGCCGGCGGCCAGGGCCCCCAGGACCTTGTGACATTCGGTCTTCAACGATCGCTTCACGGAACGATTCCGCTCGCGGCGGAGGATGCTCTGCTTCAGACGCTTCTTCGCACTTTGAATATTAGGCATGAGTCTCGCTTACTGGCTTGCGGTTGTGAAATCCGGGTTACGTCCTTATGGATCGCCGGCGGCCGATCAGGAATTGGTGTCGTCGCCGTCGGGCTCGTCCTCGCGGTCGCTCTGGTCTTCGTCGCCCTTGTCTTTGTTGTTGCCCTTGTCTTTGCGGTCGTCCTTGCCGCGGCCTTTGCCCTCCTCGTCGTCGCGCGAGGCGGCGACTTTGTCCAGCAGCGTCGAGACGTCGCGATAGGAGAAATCCATGCTGGCCAGCACGCCGAGGTTCTTCTCGGCCTTGCCGAGGTCCTTCAGGGCAAGGGCCAGCTTGCCGGCGCGGTACAGGCCCAGCTTCTTGTTGTCGAAATCGCGGTCGGGAATCTCCTGGATGGCGGATTCGTAGTGGTCCATGGCCAGGCGATACTGCTTGATGGCCTGGAAACACTCGCCCAGGTAGAGCATGCAGACGCCCTTGCGGCGGGCGTCGTTGCGGGCGTTCTGAAAGGCCTTGATCGCCTCGCCGAATTGCCCGAGAACCTTGTACTGCTGCCCCAGCTCGAAGTGGAAGGCCAGGTTGGCGGGATAGCGCTCGACGCGTCCCTGGTAGATCTCCAGGAGCAGCTCGTTGAGTTGCCGGTTGAGTTGCTTGACTTCGGCCCTGGCCTCGTCGCTGTCGGCGGCCTTGGCCCGCCTCTCGGCCAGCACGCACTTGTGGCGCACGTGGCGGACGCGGGCATCGTCCCACTTGTCGCGGACGTCGCTGTCGTGCTTGGAGGCCTCGTAGGCCTCGTGCATGACGTCTTCGGCCTCCTGGTACTTATCCTCGTTGAAATAGATCTGGGCCAGTTCGTAGTAGGCGAGGATGTCGACGGGATCGCGGGCGATGCGGCGTCGCAGCCTTTCCATCGGGGAAAGTTCTTCCCCTCCCGCCTGCGCCGCGGGGGCATGGCGGTCCCTGGCGCTGATCTTGTTCGGGTCCGATTCGTCGAACTTCAGCGTCTTCTCGACGGCCAGCGTGGCGATGGCCCGGCGGGGCTCCTCGTCGTCGGGGCGGGCCTGCTCGACGCGGTGCCAGAAGTTGATGGCCTGGTCGTACTGCCCCCGCTTCCCCAGGTACATGGCACAGGCGCGGCACACGTCGGGGTCCTTGGGGTTCGCCTCCGCGGCCGTCCGCAGATAGAGCCATTGGCAATCGATATATTCACCCGGGATCATGCCCGCAAGGTTCTCCGACGCGGTCGCCATCGCCGTCAAGGCGGGGACGTCCCAGGGATTGACCTTCAGGACCACCAGGGAGTTCTTGACGACCTCTTCCCATTCGCTTTGCCCCAGGGCCTTCTTGATGGCGCTGCGGGCGCCGAGTTCCTTGAACTTCGCCAGCGAGCTGCCCTTGCGGTTGTTGGCGTATTTCTTTTGCAGATTGCCCAGGAAGTTCTGCACGAAGGCCCGATTTCCCGGGTCTCCCCAGACGCATTGGCGGAACAGCTCGGTGGCGTAGTCGAAGTTCTCCTGCGCCATTTTCTGGTTGGCGGTCTCGAAGCATTTTTGCAGACGCTTCTTGGCCGCGGCGGAGGGCGGCCAGCGCTTCTCCGGCTTGTCCGGCTTCTCCGCCTTCTCCGGCGGCTGTTGCTCGTTCTGGTCGGAATCGTCTGGAGATGCCATGCGTGCGTCAAACAAGGCGGGAAGCGGCCCAGCGGAGCGGACCGCGGCTGCCTATCCCTGCTTCGGACTCGTAATCGCTCTGCTCAGTCAACTAGCAACCGCTATTGTAACGCCCGTGGCGAAGAACACAAAGACCCACCCGACGGAAGCGGGGCGGCAGGCCGCCGCCCCTGGAATGTGGTATAAATTACCCCCCGGACGCAGTCCGGGGGCTTTTCCCGCCCCCCAGGCCCCTTCCGGCTCCTCACGTCTGCTGCCGCCAGGTCGCCCAACCCAGGTAGCCGAGGATCAAGGAGCAAACGATCATGCTGATGTCCATCAACATGCTGGCTCGGCCGAAGGGAAATTCCGCCGCGGCATCGATGCCGAAAACCAGCAGTAAGAGGCCGGCGACAACCATTCCGATGATGCACAACACTTTAGGCACGGCAGTCTCTCCTCCGGCCCCTGGGGCGAGGTGTCCAACCTGTTCGTTACCACGTCTTTGCGTTAGTATAATCAAACGGCTGCCGCGTTGCTACGGGTGTGCCACTGGCTTTGCCAGGCGGTAGGCCGCGGAAAAGGGAGGAATTGCACCGTTGACTGCACCAAACCAGATTGTGGCGTCCGCGACGGCCGATTGGGGCCAGTTCCGCCGCCAGATGCCGGTGACCGACCGCTGGGCCTATTTCGACCATGCGGCCGTGGCGCCGACCAGTGGGCCGGCCCGAGGGGCCATCGCCCGCTGGGCCGAAGACGCCACGCTGAACGGCGACGCCTTCCATTCCGGTTGGACGAAGCAGATCGAGCAACTCCGCGGCCGGGCGGCCGCCCTGATCGGGGCCCGCACCGAGGAAATCGCCCTCATCCCCAACACCACCGCCGGCGTCAGCCTGGTGGCCGAGGGCTTCCCCTGGCAACCCGGCGACAACGTCGTCCTGCCGGACAACGAATTCCCCTCGAACCAGTATCCCTGGATGCACCTGGCCGGCCGAGGCGTCGAGGTTCGCCGCGTGGCCGGCGGCGACGGCCGAGGCCTGGTGGACCGCCTGGCCGCCGCCTGCGACCGCCACACCCGCATCGTCAGCGTCAGTTGGGTGGCCTACGGCCACGGTTGGCGCCACGACCTGGACCAGTTGGCCGAGATGGTCCACGGCCGGGGGGCCTTGCTCTTCGTCGACGCCATCCAGGCCTTGGGCGTCTTCCCGCTGGACGTGGTGCAGACGCCACTGGATTTCCTGGCGGCCGACGGGCACAAGTGGCTGCTGGGGCCCGAAGGGGCCGGCATCTTCTACCTCCGCCGCGAGCACCTCGACCGCCTGCGTCCGCTGGGCCTGGGCTGGAACAGCGTCGTCCACTGCCACGATTTCGACCGCATCGAACTGGCGCTGCGGCCCACGGCGACCCGCTACGAAGGCGGCTCGCCCAACGTGCCGGGGCTGCTGGGCCTGGGTGCCAGCCTGGAATTGCTCCAGCACTTCGGCACGGCCGCCATTTCCGGCCGCATCCTGGAAATCATCGCTCTGGCCTGCCGGCGGCTGGAGGCCCTCGGCGCCGCGATCCACAGCAACCGCTCGGCCGAGCACGCCAGCGGGATCGTCTCCTTCGCGCTGGCCGGCCGCGACCCGGCGGCCGTCCGCCGCCATTGCCTCGAGCGCGGCGTGGTGCTCAGTTGCCGCGCCGGCCGGCTGCGGATCAGCCCCCATGCCTATAACGACACCGGCGACCTGGATCGCCTCATCGAAGCCCTCAAAGAGGAACCCCGCCCATGACCACGCCCTCCACCCGCATCGCCGTTTATCCGGGCTCGTTCGACCCGGTCACGCTGGGGCACCTCGACGTCATGCAACGGGTGAGCCGGCTGTTCGACCGCCTGATCGTCGGCGTGGGCGTGAACTTGGAGAAGCAGGCGATGTTTACGGCCGAGGAGCGGGTGGAAATGATCCGCGGCGCGACCGGCGGCTTGAAGAACCTGGAGATCCGCACGTTTTCCGGGCTGGCCGTGCAATTCGTCCGCGAGTGCGGGGCCCGCGTGATGGTCCGCGGCGTGCGGCCCATCACCGACATCCCGGCCGAGTTGACGATGATGATGGCCAATCGGCGGATGGCCCCGGAGGTGGAGACGTTGTTTATGATTGCCGACGGGGAGTTGGCGCACGTCTCCAGTTCGCTGATCAAGCAGATAGCCACGGTGGCCAGCGACGAGGAGTTGGGCCGCTTTTTATCGCCCAACGTGGTGGAGGCGGTGCGGCGGCGGCTGGGGACTGGGGGCTAGGGGCTGGGGGCTGGAAAAGCCCCCGGACTGTGTCCGGGGGGAACGGCGGCGCGAGGGAATTCGCACTGCGGAAGCGAGCCGCGGGGTTTATCCCCGCGGTTGCCCGGAAGGCAAGCTAATGGCAGAGTTCACACCAACGACCGGCCAGCCGACACCGAAGCTCCGCTGGTATCAATACCGCCTGCGGTCGCTGCTGTTGCTCATGCTCGCGGTGAGCCTCGTCATGAGTGCCTACGCGACGCTGAGGAAAGCGGCGCGGGCGCAGCGGGCTTCCGTCGAGGCAGTGCTCAAACTCGGCGGAAAAGTCACCTACGACTATGAGAAAGACCCGGCCAACCCCACGCACCAGCCGCCCGGACCGCCGTGGCTCCGCAAGCTGCTGGGTGATGACTGGTTCGTGACCGTAACGCGGGTCGATCTGGGACAGTGCCCAATCAGCGACGCCGGACTGGAGCAGTTCCAAGGACTGCCGCGCCTCCAGGTGCTCGACCTGGCGTGGACCAAGGTCAGCGATGAAGGCTTGGGGCAACTCGAAGGATTCCCCCGGCTCGAAGTGCTGTTTCTCGATGGGACCAGGACGAGCGACGCCGGGCTGGAACCGCTGGCGGGATTGACCCGGCTCCAATCGCTCAGCCTCTGGGACACCAAGGTCGGCGACGCCGGGCTGAAGCACCTGGAAAGAATGCTCCAGCTCGAATCCCTGGGTCTGTGGGGCACCAACGTCACGGACGCCGGGCTGGACCACCTCAAGGGATTGACGCGGCTCCGCTATCTTTACCTCGATCACACCAAGGTCACGGAGGCGGGTGTCAGGGAGCTGCAAAAGGCCCTGCCAAAGACAGAAATACGCCGATGAGCGTTTTAATCCGCGACCGCCGGCGGACGCGGCGAGGAGAAAAAACACTCCCGGCGGGGTGACACAACGCGGCGGGGCCACGTTATCCGCAGGCTCACGCCTCCGGCTCGCGATTTCCAGCTCGCCACCTCGCGCGCCGTTTCTTCTCGTCATGGGCACGCTGACGCCGCAACCGGCTGATAGGACACGAGTTGCGGCTCGAAATGGCCCGGGGGCTTGCGACCGGAAACGCGGAGGACTAAAATCACGGTATTACGATTTTCCGAAACGTAAGACCACACGGTCACAACATGAACTCCGGCAACAACTCCCACCCGATGCGCCGGCGCCGCCCCGCGGGATTCACCCTCGTCGAACTGCTGGTGATCGTGGGGATCATCGCCCTGCTGATCGGCCTGCTGGTGCCTGCTGTTTGGGCCGTGCGGGCATCGGCCCAGCGGATCACCTGCTTGAACAACCTCCACGAGATCGGCATGTCCACCCAGATCTACGTGACGACCTACGATGCCTATCCGCCCGCTTACATGAACAATCCGCCCCCGCAAGTGAGCAGCGCATCGACCGCCTACTGGACAGACTACCTGAAGCAATATCTCGGCACGAACACGTCGGTCTTCCAGTGCCCCGCCGATCCCAATAAAAACCCTTCGCCCTGGGACCCAAGCGTCACGCTCAGCTATGGGATGAACTCGTTCAACTTCGTCGACAACACCCATTGCTTTTGGTACGGCGTGAAGAGATTCGACGTGGCGTATCCCGAGCGGGTCATCTTGTTCGCCGATTCCACCGGGGGGGATTTTTGGGTCGGGGGCGGGGGCGTGCTCCGCAACCCGGTGCCTTGCGTCGACTATCGGCACCTGGGCAGCGTCTTCAACGCCGTCTATTGCGACGGCCACGCGGAAGGCAGGACCACGACGACGCAGCAAGACTGGAACGCCGCCCAATGACGGCGGCAAGACACAAGGAGAACGCAATGAGAAGACAGCGGGCATTATCGCGATTTGCCCCCCTGCTGGCCGCGGCGGCGATCGTCCTGCTGGGCGCCGTGGCGGCGCCGGCCGACGTGTTCAACCTGCCCAGCGGGCAAACGAGCCTCCAGTTCGTCACCGTGGGCAATCCAGGCAACGCGGCGGACCCCTTGACCGGCCTCGGCGCGGTCCCCTACACCTACCAAATCGGCACCTACGACGTGACGCTCAACCAATACGCGGCGTTTCTCAACGCCGTGGCCACGACGAGTGATCCGTACGGGCTGTATTCGAGTCCCATGGCCACGGACTTCTCGTCCGGCATCAGCCAGAACGTCAATGGCTCCGGCGGCTACAGCTATTCGGTGATCGGCAACGGCAACGTGGCGGTCTTCGACGTATCCTGGGGCGACGCCGCGCGGTTCTGCAACTGGCTGCAAAACGGCCAGCCCATTGATCCAGAGGGGAACGGCACGACCGAGACCGGGGCCTACACGCTCGCTGGCGGGACCAGCGACGCCGCGCTGAGCGGGATAAGCCGGAACCCCGGCAGCGTCTACTGCCTGCCGTCGCTCAGCGAGTGGTACAAGGCGGCGTATTACAACGGCGGCAACGGCACCTACTGGCTCTATCCCACGCAAAGCAACAGCCCGCCGAGCAACGTTCTCTCGGCCAGCGGCACGAACAATGCCAATTGGGGCACAAGCGGCCCGACGCCCGTCGGTTCCTTTGCCGGCTCGCCCGGCCCTTACGGGACATTCGACCAAGGCGGCGAGTTGTTTCAATGGACGGACAGCTACATCTATACCTCCGCGTATGATTTGGATTACTGGGGGTATGCCATGCCGAACAGCTCTTGGGAGAGCAGCGTCTCGGAATTGAAATCGACCAACACGGTCTGGCCGTGGAGCCCGAGCGACGACTTCAACTTCCTCGGCTTCCGCGTGGCCGAGGTCCCGGAGCCCTCGACCCTCTGCCTGCTGGCGGCCGGCGTCGGGGCGTCTCTAGCGCTGCCGTGGCGGAGGCGGCGGGGATGAGAGAGCGGCTTGGAAAGGGGCTTGCGGCGGCGGTGACGGCCGCGATCTGTGCGATGACGCTGCCCGCGTGGGCCGGGTACTCGCTGTCGGGCTACAATCTCGAAGTCGTCGCGTCGGGCCAGGGATTGCCGCACGCGGGGATCAGTTACCTCGATAACGCGACGTGGAACGAGCAGGGTGGCAACCTCTACGAGCCCATCAGCACAAGTTTCACGCTGCCGTCGTGCAACCAGATCGACTACGCCCGCCTCTACCTCGACATCTGGGGCGGCATGCCCTTCTTCACGGCCAGCGTCACCGTGTCGGTCAACGGGACGCAGCTTCCGCCGATCTCGATCGGCGGCATGGGCGACACCAACCCGACCTACAGCGGCACCCAGACCTGCGTCTACGGGTCGGGATATGGCGTGTGGGAGTTGGGCATCGCCGGTGTCGCCGGCCTGCTCCACACCAACGGCATCGCCAACACGGTGACCTGGACCGTCAACGATCCGACCGGGGAGTTCGACGGCCGGACGTACGACGCCAGCCTGGTCACGGTTTACACCAGTTCCACCTTGAACCAGACGCTGGACTATGACCTGGCCGAGGCCAACGCGTATGTGCAAAACTCCGGAGACACCGGCGCCCCGAGCAGCAGGACGCTCTCGATCAGCGGCGTGAACACCGCCAACATGACCGGTGCAACCGCAACCTACTCCGCCGGCTACATCCTGGGGCTGACGGGCTCGAACGGCTGTTTGAACTCCCTTTCTTTCAACAACCAGGCACTGGGCAACCCCACCAACGACGTGGCGCAGGGATCGACCGCGAATTTCGGCCCGAGCATCGTTTCCTCCAATGTCACCGCCTCTCTGTCCGCCAATAACACGGTGGTATACAACGTGGGGATGGCCGGCGGCACAAACAATCTTGTCCCCACCGTCGGCCTGCTGGCAATCACGCGCCCCATGTCGGTCAACGGCGCCTGGAGCGGGAGCGGCGGCGGCAGTTGGAATACCGCCGCGAACTGGCAGGGCAGCAGCGTCCCGGGCAATTCCGGGGACACGGCCGCGTTCGGCACTGCCATCGGCAGCGCCAGGGCCACCGTCACGTTGGATGGCAGCCGGACGCTGGCCGCGCTCGCCTTCAACACCAGCGGCGGCGGCAGCTACACCATCAGCCGCAGCAGCGGCGACACCACCAGCACGTTGACGTTGACCAACACCAGCGGCACCGTCTCGATTGCCGACAGCGGTGGCAACCAAACCATTGCTGTGCCGGTCGTGCTCGGCAGCAACCTGAGCGTCAGCGCCACTGCCGGCAGCAGCTTGACCATCTCCGCACCCGTCAGCCAGGCAAACGCGGGCACAAGCGTGACCCTCACCGGCGGCGGCACGTTGATCCTCTCCGGCTCCAACACGTATACCGGCGGCACGACCATCAGCGGCGGCACGCTCGAGGTCGCCAACGCCGCGGCCTTGCCCGCCAAGGGCATCATCAACGTCGGCCGCAGCGGCACGGTGAACCTGACGGCCCTGCTGGTATTGCCCGCAACCGCCGAGACCAGCGCGGACGAGGCCCCGAGCGACACTTCAGCGAACGAGGCGTCTCTCGCGCCGAGCACGCCCGGCGGCACGGCCAGCGGCACGGGTGGCGGGGCTGCGCTCGATCCGGCCGACTCGATTGCCAACAGCGATTTGGCGGCGGTCCCCGAGCCGGGCACGATGGCGCTAGGGACGGCCGCGGCCGGGCTGCTGCTGGCGATGATCGGCTGGGGCAATCGCCCAGACAGGAACCAGAAGCCCTGAGTCACCCTTTCCAACCCACCCCGCAACGCATCGAGGCGCCGTGATGCCCTTTTACAGGATCACCTATTCCGAGACCCATCGGCGGGCGACGCTGCACAACTGGGGCTGCAACTTCCACTGCCTGGGCTGCACCTACAAGCTGAAGCAGAACCCGCGGCCCAAGCAGTTCCTCGCCATCGAGGCCATCGAAGGCTGCCTCCGCGGGCTGGAATTGGATGCGGTCCATTTCATGGGCGGCGAACCGACCACCAACCCGCAATTGCCCGGACTGCTCGCCTTCTGCAAACGCCAGCTCGGGGTCACAACCCGCCTGGGGCACACGAACGGCTCCGGGCTCGTGATCGAAAACCTCGACGGCAGCAACGTCAGCTTCAAGGTGTTCGACGACCGGTTGCACTACGTGTACACCGGCCACCCGGCCGCCCCGTTGCTGGAGAACTTCCGGCGGTCGTATGAGGCCGGCCTGGAAATGAGGGCGAGCACCGTCTTCAATCCCGATTTTGGCGGCTTGGCGCAAGTGGAGAAGGTGGCGGCCTTCGTGGGCGGGCTGGACAGGGGCATCCCCTTTCATGTCTTGGGCTACATCCCGGTGCCGGGGGCCCCGTGGCGCCGCCCCACCCAGAATGAAATGGACGAAGCCGTGGCGATTGCCCGGCGCTGGCTCGACACGGTGACGTTCTCGCATCTCACTTCCGACCAGGCGAGGGACTTGCAGCACCGCGACGAGCGATTCGCCGTGCGGCAAGTTCTCTGACATGATCCAGTTGCGCGGCGTGGATTATACCTACCCGGACTCCGCGTTTCCGGCGCTGCGGGACATCGACCTGGCCGTGGCGGACGGGGAGTGGCTGCTGTTGGCCGGGCCCTCCGGCGGCGGCAAGTCGACGCTGCTGTACCTGCTCAACGGCCTGGCGCCCCACGTCCTGGGCGGCGAGATTCGCGGCCACATTGAGATCAATAGCCTCGTGCCCGCGAACGTCCCCGTGCGGGAATTGAGCCGCCGGGTGGGAACGGTCTTTCAGAACCCGGAGACGCAGTTGTTCATGCTGCGCGTGGGCGAGGACGTGGCCTTTGGTTGCGAAAACCTGGGCCTGCCGCCCGTGGAGACACAAGGCCGCGTCGAGCGGGCGCTGGCACAGGTTTCTCTCGCTTCCTTGCGAGAGCAAGAGGTGTTCACCCTCTCGGGCGGCCAGAAACAGCGATTGGCCATCGCCGGGGCCCTGGCGATGGGCTGCCGGACCCTCTTGTTGGACGAGCCCACCAGCGACCTCGACGCCCCGAGCCGTGCGGAGTTGCTGGCGGTCCTGCGGAGCCTGCACCAGGCAGGGCACACGATCCTGATGGTGGAACACCGCTTGGAAGGCTTCGAGACGCTGGTGGATCGTGTGGTCACGGTGGAAGGAGGACGGATCACTTGCAATGGCGCGTTTCCTGCGGAGAAGCCACTGTCGCCCCGGAGGCCAGTTAAATTTGCAGACGATTCCACATGCCTGGCTGAACTGCGGGATGTGACCTTCGCCTACCCCGGCAGGGAGCCTGCGCTGAAAGACGTGTCTTTCGCGCTCCGGTCCGGCGAGGTAGCGGCCCTCGTTGGCCATAATGGCAGCGGGAAGACCACGCTGCTGAGGCTGCTCTGCGGGCTGCTGCGGCCCCGCCAAGGCGGCCTGGTCGTAGCGGGCAAGGAATCTCCCTCGATCGGCGATCTTGTCGGGGAGGTGGGCTTCCTCTTCCAGAACCCGGACGAGCAACTATTCGCTGATAGCGTCGTCGAGGAGATTGCCTTCGGCCCGAAGAATCTCGGTCGTCCGGCGAACGTTGAGCGCTATCTGGACCGTTTGGGATTGAGCCGATACCGGAATGAGCATCCCCGGAGCCTCTCGCGCGGCCAGCGTCAACGGCTCGCGGCAGCCGCCGTGCTGGCGATGCAGCCGAAACTGATCTTGCTCGACGAGCCGACAACCGGCTTGGACCGGGAGGCGTGGGCCGCGCTGATGGATTTTGTCGTGGAAGAGGCGGCCAACTCCGGGGCCTGTGTCGTTTTCTCCACCCACCATGAAGAAGTGGTGGAGGCGTTCGCCAGCCGGGTATTGACACTCTCGCAAGGCAGGATCGCCGATGACCGCTTACTTTGACCGCCCCTCGCCGGTCCATGCACTCGACCCCCGCGTGAAGATCGCCTGGAGCGTCGCGGTCTCGCTCTTGGCGGTCGTCTTGCGGCAGCCTGTGATGCTGGGAGGGCTTTTCGCCCTGACGATTGCGCCCTGGTGCCTGGTGCGTCCGCCGCTTGCCCGGCTCCGCCTATTGTTCGTATTGGTGGGGACGACGGTGTTCGGCACCATGATCTCCCAGGGATTCTTCTACGGATTCGAGCCCCGCACCGAGTTGCTCCGCCTGCTGCCGGGTCTGTCTCTGTGCAGGGAAGGCGTCCTTTATGGAGCGGTCGTGTCTCTCCGGCTGCTTGCGGTGCTCTCGGCCGGCGCGCTGGTGGTTTTCACCACGTATCCCTCGGACTTGATCCTGGCGCTGACGAGGTTGCGTGTGCCGCAGTCGTTTGCGTTCATGCTGACCCTGGCCCTGCGTTTCCTGCCCGAGACCATCGAGCAAGCAAAACGCATCCTGGTGGCCCAGCAGTTGCGCGGGGCCGGCGGCAAGGGCCCGCTGCGTGCCTTTCGCCGGTTTCGGCTCCTCGTGGTCCCACTGTTGGCGGTTTCACTCCGCAGCGCCCGCCAGGTCGCCATTGCCGCCGAAGTGCGAGCCTACGGCCCCCATCGTGTCCCCGCGAAGAACCTGCGTTTCGCCGCCGCCGATTGGGCGGTCATGGCGGGGCTCGTCCTGTTGACGGTTGCCGGCGTCGCGGTGGCCATGGTCGGACATGCCGCGGCACGGGGAGGTATTCCATGACCTTGCTCTGGCTCTACGTCGGCTCCGTGCTGGGCCTTCTGGCGGCCATCGGCGGCGCGGTCGCGGCCGGCCTGCGCAAGAGGGCGTTCCAGCCCTTCACCACCCTGGAGCTTGCCACCGTTGCGCTGCTGATCTGCCTGCTGCACGTGGCCGTCGTCCCCTGGCAGATCGGCCTTGCCAGGGTGCCCGGCCTGGACGCGCTGGTTTTCTCCATCCCCTATACGGCCATTTTCCTGCTGGGGCTCCGCCTTGTGCCCAAGCCGGGCTCTGCCACGCTGCTCATCTTCGGTCAAGGGCTGTTTGGACAGTTGCTTGGAAGGGGCATCAACCCGGCGTGGTGGCCGTACTATTTGTGGTGCGCCCTGGCGGTCGAAATCCTGCTCTTGGCGATGGGCAGCCGTTTGCGGACGCTGCCGGCCATGCTGGCGGCCGGGGCGGTCCGCGGACTCTTGGCTTACTCGTACATGTACCTGCTCCTGGCCCCGTTTCTCTGGGGCCAGTTCTACGCCCCGTGGTACGTCGGACTCAAGATCGGGATGGGCATGATCGGCTGCGGCATCGGCGCCGTGTTGGCGTGGCGGCTTGCGCCGGCGATTGAAAAGGCCACCCGGCACTCGAGCCTGTGAGGACCGTTTCGCGTTCAAAAGCGCGGCGGGGCGGGGTATGAACGGTTGCGTCTTCCCCCGCAGGACCGCCACATACCAGCCCATCAGGGCAGAGCGGATCGCCGCGGTGAATCAACTCCAGATCGAAAGAAGCGTCACTCGACGCGGGTCGCCAGCCGGACCCGTAATCGCGGCGCGGAATTCAATTCCAGCACCCGCACCGTGGCCCGGCCGATTGGCGTTAGGCTTCTCGATGGGAGAGGCGGAAGCGCGCTTCCGCTTGCAGCGTTGCAAGCAGATTATTGGCTTCGATGTAGGCTTCATACTCGGCGTGTTCGGCCGGCGAGAGTTCGCCTTCATTGGCCTTTTCCGCCAAAACCGTGAAGTGCTCAGCCAGGGCGGAGTCGCCCTGCAATTCGGCGAGCCGGCGGGTTTGCTCATCGGTAAGCAGCGAGAAAATCGCCGCCGTGCCACGGTGGAACGCTTCGTGAGATTCAGGTAGAATGCTCATAACGCTAGGTTAGCAGATGGCGCGGGGGGACGTCAAGCCATTGCAGGCGCCCGCGTTACGGACGCCCCGCCTCAGTTCTTCTCTTCCGGGCGCGCCCCGTTCTCTTTGCTGAGGTAACGGCGGAGGTAGCGGGCCCGCTCGATGTTGCGGTCCGCCGTGCCCAGCTCGCTGCCGCTCATCTTCTGCAAGTGGGCCGGCTGCGTGTGGATGAACAACTCGTTGATGTCGGGGATCTTCAGGTCCTGGATCAGGCCCAGGTTCACCCCCATCCGCACGCTGGAGAGCAGGTGCATCGTCTCTTCCGAGCTGATCGTCTGGGCGGTGCGGAGGATGCCGTAGGCGCGGCTTACGCGGTCGTGCAGGTTTTCGTGGCTCTCCTTGATGAGAAACTGGCGGGCCTGCCGCTCGTAGTCGATGATCACCGGCACGATGTCGCCCACCTGCTGGATCAGCTCCTCTTCGCTGCGCCCCAGGGTGATCTGGTTGCTGATCTGGTAGAAATCGCCCATCGCCTGCGAGCCCTCGCCGTAGAGGCCGCGGACCGCCAGGTTGATCTTTTGCAGGCTGCGGAAGACCTTCTCGATCTGCCGGGTGATGACCAGGGCGGGCAAGTGGAGCATCACGCTCACCCGCATGCCGGTGCCGACGTTGGTCGGGCAGGCGGTCAGGTAGCCGAGCTTCTCGTGGAAGGCGTAGGTCACCTTCTCCTCGATGAGGCTGTCGGTGCGGTTGATCTGCTCCCAGACGCTTTGCAGGTTCAGGCCGCTGTGCATGACCTGCATGCGCAGGTGGTCTTCCTCGTTGACCATGAGGCTGAACTTCTCGGTGCGGTCGATGGCCACGGCGCGGGCGCCCTGGCTCTCGGCGTGCTCGCGGCTGATGAGGTGCCGCTCGACGAGCAATTGCCGATCGACGCCTTCCAACTCGTCGACGGCCACGTAGAGGAGGTCGCCGGAGGTGTTGATGCTCAGCATGCAGTCGCGCATGAGTCGCTCGATCTGGGTGCGGTCCTGGGGGCTCGCCCGGCTGATGAAGGGGAATTCGGCCAGGTTGCGCGCCAGGCGGATGCGGCTGGAGATGACGATGTCGGCCTCGGGCCCGGTGCCCCGCAGCCATTCACCGCTCGTCTGGGTCAGGTCGCTGAGTTCCACGGCGTCTCGTCCACCTCAAGGGTCGCGCTGGGTTTCGATGCGGCGGATCTCGTCGCGGAGTTCCGAGGCCTGTTCATACTTCTCGTTGTCGATGGCTTCCTTCATCTGGCGGCGGAGCTGGATCAACTGCGTGCGTTGCTGGCTGCTGGCCGACGACTGCCGCGGCCGCTTCCCCGTGTGCTCGGCCTCGCCGTGGATGTTGAGGATCAGCGGCTCCAATTGCGCCTTGAAGGCCGTGTAATCGTGGGGACAGCCCAGACGCCCGTGGCTGCGGAACTCGAAAAACGTCATCCCGCACACCGGGCAGGCCTGTTGATCGACCTGGGCCAGTTCCTCGGCGGTCTGGCCGATGGCCATTTGCTGGGCCATCTGCTGGGCCAGGGCCGCCGCCATGCTGCCGACGTTGGCCGGCTCGCTGGCCGACGAGGTCAGATATTGTCGCGCGTGGTCCTCGCAGAGGTGCAATTCCTGCGGCTTGCCGCCGGTGAGTTCCGTGATGTGGAACGTGGCCGCCTTCTCACATTGCTGGCATTTCATGCTGCTCGCGGCTCCCTCTTCCCGGGCATTTCCCCTACCCGAAAGGATTTTAACGCCGCTGGGAATAGGAGTCAACCTCGTTGCGGGTCCAGTGCGGCAGTGGTAAGCTGGAGCAGTGGCCTAAAGAGCTTGCCTTTCGGGGAATTCCGGTTAGGGTGCTTTCATGACGGCGACTTCCGCATCCCGGCATTATCCCGACTTTCCCAAGTTCCAGCAACTGGCCGCAGGGGGCCGGCTGGTACCCGTCTTTCGCCGCCTGGTCAGCGACTCGCTCACGCCGGTCAGCGCCTTTCACAAGATCGACGCGGGCCGCTGCGCCTGCCTCTTCGAGAGCGTGGTGGGGGGCGAGAAGGTGGGCCGCTATAGTTTCCTCGCCACCGAGCCCTTCTTCGAGATCGAGGCTTATGGCCAGCGGGTGACGACCAACGCCCACAGCGGCGTTTCGGCCTCCGGCACTCCCACGCTGGTGACGCGGCAATTCGAGTGCCCGAATCCCTTGGAGGAACTGCGGCGGCGGGTCGAGGCGATCCGGGCAGTCCGGCTCCCGGAGCTGCCGCATTTTTGCAGCGGGGCCGTTGGCTATGCCGGCTACGACGCCGTGCGCTGGCTGGAGCGGCTGCCCAATCCGCCGCCGGACGACCGCCACGTGCCCGACATGGCGTTTGCGTTCTATGACCAGATGGTCGTATTCGACCACGTGTCGAAAATAATCATCGTGGTGGCGATGGCGCGGTTGGACCAGCCCGGCGCAAGCGTGGCGGCGGCCTACGACGACGCCCGGCGGCGCGTGGACCGCCTGGTCGAGCAGCTTTCCACCGGCGGCGAGAGCGTGGCGCTGCGCGACATCGAAGCCGGCGGCGACGTAAAGCTCCCGTACACGTCGAATTTCACCCAGCCGCAGTACGAGGAAGCGGTGCGGAAGTGCGTCGAGTACATCCGCGCCGGCGACGTCTTCCAGGTCGTCCTCAGCCAGCGGCTGGAAGTGCCGCTGGTGGCCCATCCCTTCGAGATCTATCGCACGCTGCGGGTGGTCAATCCCAGCCCGTTCATGTTCTACGTGCGGACCCCCAGCGTGACGTTGGTGGGGGCTTCGCCGGAGGTGATGGTGCGGGTGGTCGAGGGGGAGGTGACGGTCCGCCCCCTGGCCGGCACCCGCCGCCGCGGCGCCACCGAGGAGGAAGACCTCCGCCTGGCCGAGGAGTTGCTGGCCGATCCCAAGGAGCGGGCCGAACACGTGATGCTGGTGGACCTGGGACGGAACGATGTGGGCCGCGTCTGCCGCTACCGCTCGGTCCGCGTCGACGACGTGATGACCATCGAGCGTTACAGCCACGTGATGCACATCACCTCGAACGTCAGCGGCCAACTGGCGGCGGGGCAGGGGGCCTTCGACGCCTTGCAGGCCTGTCTGCCCGCCGGCACCGTCTCCGGCGCCCCGAAGGTCCGCGCCATGGAGATCATCGACGAGTTGGAGCCGCATCGCCGCGGGCCGTATGCCGGGGCCGTCGGCTACGTCGACTTCAACGGCAACATGGACACCTGCATCGCGCTGCGGACGGTGGTCGTGCAGGGCGACCGGGCCTACGTGCAGGCCGGGGCCGGGCTGGTGGCCGACAGCGTGCCGGCCAATGAATGGCAGGAGACGCTCAACAAGGCCCGCGGATTGTTGAAGGCGATCGAGTTGGCGCAGCCGCCAGCGGCGTAAAGATCGCGGGGGCCAGGTATTGACTCACCCGCGCCCGAGGCGTAGACTGAACCAGAGGATATGTGTTTCCTCCGGAGGACGCGTTGATGGCTAGCCATTTCACCGCCGCGATTCAGCGTGATGGCCCGTGGTGGATCGGGTGGATCGAAGAGATCCCGGGCGTCAACTCGCAAGGTGCTACCCGCGAGGAGCTTCTTGATAATTTGCGGTCGGCCTTGCGGGAGGCAATCGAAATGAATCGCGCCGATGCGTTGGGCGCGGTCCAGGGCGACTTTCAAGAAGAAAGCATCCTTGTGTGAGGGCCCACTACCATGATCTGCGTCATTGCCGCCATTGAAGTGGCCGAAGGCCGGCGCGAAGAGTTCTTGAATATCTTTCGCAAGCTGGTGCCCACGGTGCGGGCGGAGGCGGGCTGCCTGGAATACGGCCCGCTGGTCGATTTTTTCAGCGGCATTCCCGGCCAGCAGCCGGTCCGTCCCAACACCGTGGTCGTGGTGGAGAAGTGGCAGAGCCCGGCTGCCCTGGAGGCCCATTTGGCCACAGAACATATGCAAGAGTTCTTCGCGGCCACGGAAGGCTTGCGCACGGGGCTGGCGTTGGAAATCCTCCAGCCGGCCTGAGCCGCGGCGCGGCATCGCCAGCAGCGAGCCGCGGGGTTTATCCCCGCGGCTGCGTGGCGCCGCGTATCGTTCCACCACCCCAGCGTGGCGCCACCAAACCGCCGGGATAAACCCGGCGGCTCGCTATCGGTCCGGCGCCGCCCTCACCGCCGCCAGGACCCTCACAACCGGCCCCATTTGTCCGGCGACGAAAAATGAGCTAGCGTTCATTAGGTCGTGATCCCTTTCGTCGTCCCCGCGGCGGGTCCAGCGATGTTGCGAGTCCCCGTACAGAAGATTCGGCCGGGCATGGTGCTGGCGCGGCCCATCCCCTTGCCCCACGATCCCTTCCGCTACCTGCTGCAACGCGACGTCGAGATCCCCATGGACCTGGTGCCGCGGCTGGAGCAACTGGGGATTCTCGAGGTCTGGATCCGTCATCGGGAGTTGGAATTCCTCGAAGACATCATCGACGAGGGACTGGCCGACCGGCAGCGCGAAGTCTACGTCCACGTGCGGCAGAACTTCGAGGCCATCCTCCGCGACACCGCGGCCGAAATCGACCTGGTCCATTTCCAGTCCTCGATCATGGCCCTCTTCAGTTTCCTCAAGGGCAGCGCCGGCAGCGACGTCCTCCTGCAGAAGCTCGACGCCTTCGACAACTACCTGATGTCGCACTCCACCAACGTCTGCTACTTGGCGCTGCTGCTGGGGATGAAACTGGAGCGCTTCCTCATCGACGAGCGCCACCACAAGTCGGCGCAGCAGGCCAAGGACCTGCACTTGCTGGGCCTGGGATGCCTGCTGCACGACATCGGCAAGATGCGTGTCCCCGCCGAAATCCTCAACAAGCCCTCACGGCTGACGCCCGAAGAGATGCGCGTGATGCAAGCCCACACGACGCTGGGCTATGAGATGGTCAAGGGGGGCGTGCCGGCGTCGGCGGCCCAGGTGGTGCTCAACCATCACCAGCGTTTCGACGGCAGCGGCTACCCGGCGCGGGTGGACCACGCCACCGGCGAGGCGCTGCCGCCGCTGGCCGGCAAGCAGATTCCGGTCTTTTCGCGGATCGCCATCCTCGCCGACATCTACGACGCCGCCACCACCACGCGCTGCTACTCGGCCGCCAAGCCGCCGGTCCAGGTGCTGCACGAGATGCGCACGTTCTGCCGCCGCTTTTTCGATCCGGCGGTCGAGGCGGCCTTCTACCGCACGGTGCCGGCGTTTCCCATCGGCCAGGTGGTCACGCTCTCCGACGGCGTCGAGGCAGCGGTGATCGATTTCAACGCCGATTTCCCCCTGCGGCCGAAGGTGCAATGCCTGCGGGCGGCCGACGGCCAACGGCTGGCCCACTGCGGTCTGGAAGAGATCGACCTGGCCCTCTACAGCGACTTGTCGATCGTGGCCGTCAACGGCCGCGACGTGCGGCCGTTTGTCCATTGGCAGGACAGCGTCGAGACGCCGGAACTGGTGTAGGCGGTCTGGGGCGGCCGCCCCCCGGACACAGTCCGGGGGCTTTTCCAGTCCCTGGCCCCTACTCAAATCCGACGGCCCCGCTACCTGGCGCTCCTGCCGGCCCGAGGTTGGCGCCGGGCAGCGCCCCGCGGAGATCGCTGATGCCCTTGGGAGTAATCTGACAGCCGCCCAGGCTTAACTCGCGAAGGTGGGTCAAGCCTTTGAGGTATCTGATTCCGGCGTCGTTCAGCGGGGTCATGGAGAGGTCGAGCGTGGTGAATTGGGTCAATCCCTTGAGGTTTGTCAGGCCGGGACCCATGATCCAACAACGGTCGAGGTACAGGGCGCGGAGTTGGGTCAATCCCTTGAGGTACTTCAGCCCGGTGTCGCTGACCTCGGTGCCGCCGAGGTAGAGGGAGCGGAGCCCGGTCAATCCTTGCAGGTGTTCCAGGGCGGCGTCGCTGATCTCCGTATCGCTGAGCACGAGGGTTTGCAAGCGGGTCAATCCCCTGAGGTTCACCAGCCCTGGGCCGCGGATCCTGTTGCCGGCCAGACTCAGCCAGCGGAGTTGGGTCAATCCCTTGAGGTGTTCCAGGCCGAAGTCGGCGATGCCGGCGCGCCAGAGGAACAGCTCGCGGAGCCGGGTCAGTCCTTCGAGGTGCTTGAGCCCGGCGTCGCCGACGTCGTTGAGGTTCAGGCAGAGCGACTGGAGGCGGGGCAAATTTTCCAGTTGCGCCAGATCCGCGTCGTGGATTTCCGCTTGACTGAGATCGACCCGCGTCACGCTGACCAGCGCATCGTCGCCCAGCAGGCTGCGGAGCCACTCCGGCCCGCGCGGCTTGTGGGCGGGGTTGGACATCTCGTCCTGGTCCTCGTAGGCCACCTGTCCGCCGGCCTTGAGGATCGCGGCCACGGCCGCCCGCTGCGCGTGGGCCTGTTTGATCTTTACCGCCAGCCAAATCACGACGATGCCCGCCGCCGCGACGATCAGCAGCGCCGGCAGGCGGTAGGGGAGCCAGCGGCGATTGGGTTTCGGTCGGTCGGCGGTTGCGGCGGTATCCATGGCCATGGCTCACGGTGACGGAAGTTTCCTTGCCACGCCGTTTATTTTACCATAGCGCGGCGGGGGCGTGCAGCGCCGCGGAAACAGTGGAAGCAGTGGCAAGGGAATCCCCCCTTCCCCCCCGCAGAATTTTGGCGCGCGAGGGCGAGGCTGTCTGGGCTTCGGTTCCCACCGGGCGCGGCCGGTGGGCTTGGGGGTTGAAATTCATCCTTCATCCTTTATCCTTCATCCTTCTGTCTCCTTCCCCCTTCCGCCCTCCGCCCTCCGCCTTTCCCCCGTCCCTTTTCTCCGCGGGGGAAAACGATTAAACTCATGTACAGAGGAGAATCGCTGTGCAGTCACGCCGCGGACGGTTGAGAGGCTCTCTCTGGCGCCACGGGATTTTCCCGGTGGCCATGCTGGCCTTGCTCTTGGCGTTGCCCGGTTGCCGGGGCTGCCGGCACACCGAGACTCCCGAGGAGACGGAGAAGCGGGAGGCCGAGGAGCGGGCCAAGATGGAGAGGGAAAAGGAGAAGCCCAAGGAGGACTTCGAGATGAAGCGGCTGGCGGCCTGGCCCTCGGCCGAATACAGCGTCGGCGAGGGGGACCATCTCTTGCCGGTCAACCTCCTCAAGCCCGGCCACTGGACGAGCATCGTGCTGGCCGACGCCAAGATGAACAACTTCGATTTTCTGGGCGACTGGGAAATGACGGTGCTGGATCACCAAAAGAACGACAGGCCGGTTTCCGTGCCGGCCACGCCCTACACGTTGACGACCACGCGGGCGGTGGCGCTGCCCAAGGGCCAGGCCAAGACGCTGGAATCGCTGCTGCTGGTGCCGCCCGGCTACGCGCAGGTGCGAATGAGCTATCAGCTTCGGGGGCGGAAGATCATCGAGGCCAGTTCCGGTTTGCAGTTGATGCCTGCCCACCAGTATCATTTCGTGGTCTTGGCGCGCTGGCCGACGAGCTACACGTATTTGCGCGCGCTCCCTTCGATCCAGCCGACGAAGTCGATTGGTCTCGGGGAGCACTCGGCCTACTACCGGGTGACGCTGGCGCCGCCGAAGGGCCCGCCGCCGCTGCCCTCGCACGCCCTCTTATGGACGAGCATCGCCTACGTGCTCTGGGACGACGCCGATCCGGGCCTGCTGGATGCCGACCAGCAGCAGGCGCTGCTCGATTGGCTGCACTGGGGCGGGCAATTGATCCTCAGCGGTCCGGACACCTTGGACACCCTGCGGAGCAGCTTCCTGGCGCCCTACTTGCCCGCCACGTCGGCCGGCGCGCGGGACCTGCGTGCCAGGGACCTGGCGGAGTTAAGCGAGCAGTGGACGCCTGCCGGGGGCCGTCGGCTGGCGCCGGTGAAGCCCTGGGCGGGCATCCGCCTGAAGAAGGACGCCCGCGCGCGGTTTTTGCCCGACAGCGGCGATCTGCTGGTGGAACGGGCGGTGGGACGGGGGCGGATCGTCGCCTCGGCCTTTCGCCTCAGCAGTTTGGACCTCATCGATTGGCCGGGATGGGACGGGGTGCTCAACGGCTGCCTGTTGCGGCGGCCACAGCGGGACTTTCGCCTCGACCCCGACCCCAACAAGACCGAGGGCGTTCACTGGGCCGACACGCGGGCCCATCCCGATCCCTGGGACCCGGCGCTCAGCAGCCGTTTGCGTTTCTTCGCTCGCGACGCGGCGGTGGTGCCGGCCAGCCACGTCGCCAAGGCGCAGCAAGGCAACCGTTTCGGAAACGTCCCGAACGGCGGGCAGGTTTACCCCACCCAGGGCGACGATCCGTCCGAAGGCGACGACGGCAGCGGCGAGACGTTCGCGCCGGTGGGCACGGGGGTGGCCGCCTGGAACGACTTCAACCCGGTGGCCAACGCCGCCCGGCAGGGCCTCCAGCAGGCCGCCGGCATCAAGGTCCTCGATCGGATGTTCGTGGTGTGGATCGTGGCCTGCTACGTGCTGGTGCTGGTGCCGCTGAATTGGGGCGTCTTCCGCTTGCTCGGTCGGGTGGAATGGGCCTGGGCCGCCGCCCCGCTGATCGCCGTCGCCTGCGCCGCCGTGGTCATCAACGTGGCGAAGTTGGACATCGGCTTCGTCCGCTCAGAAAACGAGATCGCCGTGGTCGAACTCCAGGGGGACTATCCGCGGGCGCACGTCACCCGCTACGCGGCCTTGTATACCTCGCTCTCCACCGGCTACGGCTTCCGCTTCGAGAGCCCCGACTCGATGATGCTGCCGTTTCCCACCGACGACGACCCGGGCAGGTTCCGCATGTTGCTGGGGGAGAGTTATCGCAACCTGACCTGCCGCCGCGGCGACGACCTCGAAGTCGCCGGCTACGCGGTGGGCTCCAACTCCACCGGCTTCATCCACGGCGAACAGTGGATCAACCTCGATCACCCCCTGGTGCTGACCAGGCAGGACGACGAGGGCTTGCAGATCGTCAACCAGACGCAGCTCACCCTCCGCGACGCGGGCGTCATCAAGAGAACGGCCGGGGGCGGACTGCAAACCGCCTGGCTGGGCACCATCGCCGCCGGCGCCACGGCGTCGGGAAAGTTCGACCTGGAATCGCCCTCCCTTTCCGGCGGCGACCTCTGGAAGCGCCAGCGCGACCTCTCGCCGCAAACCTGTGCCAGCATCGTCCCCGGCGAGTTGAACCTCCACGGATTGCTGGAGATCGCCCAGCGGAGCGAAGACCTGCGTCCCGGCGAGATCCGCCTGGTCGCCTGGTCGGACGACCCGCTGCCGGGGCTGGTGGTCGAGCCGGCGGCGAAGCAGTGGCAGCACGCGGCGCTGGTCGTGGCCCACTTGACCGCGGGCGACGAGGATCTGCCGCGCCCCGACCTCGGCGCGCCGCCGCGCCGGGAGGCCTCCCCCAGCGAAACCGACGAGTCCTTTGTGCCGTCGGGTGCCACGACCATGCCTTGCATGGTGCCCGGCTTGTCCAGCAGTGCCGGCCCGCCGCCGCCCGATGCACTGCTGGACAAGCCAGCAGTGGCACCCGGCCCGCCCTCCCGATTGCTTTCCACACGATAAGCCCACGCATGATCGAACTTCAACACTTCACGAAGCGTTACGGGGACCTGCTGGCGGTCGATGACCTGAACCTGAAGATCGAGCCGGGGGAGATGTTCGGCTTCATCGGGCCCAACGGCGCCGGCAAGAGCACCACCATCCGCTTCCTGGCCACGCTGCTGAAGGCCACCGCCGGCGACGGCATCGTCAACGGCCACCGCGTGAGCAAGCAGCCGCTGGCCGTGCGGCGCAGCATCGGCTACATGCCCGACAACTTCGGCGTCTACGACGGCATGAAGGTCTGGGAGTTTCTCGATTTCTTCGCCGTCGCCTACCAGCTTCCGCGCTCGCGGCGGAAACAGGTCATCGGCGACGTGCTGGACCTGTTGGACCTGACGGGCAAGCGGGAGGCCTTCGTCAACAGCCTTTCCCGCGGCATGAAACAGCGGCTCTGCCTCGCCAAGACGCTGGTCCACGACCCGCCGGTGCTGATCCTCGACGAACCTTCCAGCGGCCTGGATCCGCGAGCCCGCATCGAAGTGAAGGCCCTGCTGAAGGAACTCCGCAAGATGGGCAAGACGATCCTCATCTCCAGCCACATCCTCACCGAGCTGGCCGATTGCTGCACGTCCATCGGCATCATCGAGCGCGGCAAGCTGCTGATGCACGGCCCCATCGAGGAGGTCTATCACCGCATCCGCCGCAACCGCATGGTCCGCATCCGCTTCTTGAAGAACCAGGAGGCCGGGCTGTCGATCCTCCGCAGCCAGCCCGAGACCCGCGACGTGCAAATCGAGAACGAGCACGTCACGGCGGAGTTGGCCGCCGACGACCAGAAGATGGCCGAGTTGCTGGAGAAGTTTGTGGCCGCCGGCGTGCGGCTCACTTCCTTCGCCGAGAAGGAACCGACGCTGGAAGACGTGTTCATGCTGGTGACAAAAGGGGCGGTGGCGTGAAAGAAAGGTCTTAGGTCTTGGGTCTTGGGTTTTAGGTCTTGGAGAAAACCACATGGCCGGTCGAGAACGACCCCACAATCTAAGACCCAAGACTTAAGACCCAAGACCTCCTTGGTGACTCGATGTATTTGCTGGAAAATCCCGTCCTGCAACGCGAACTGCTGGTGAACCTCCGCATGGTGCGGGCGTTCGTGCTGCTGCTGGCCTACGTGGGCATGTTGGGGCTGGTGGTCTACGTGGCGTGGCCCAGCCAGCCCCGGCTCGATCTGACCACCAGGCCGAAAGAGGCCGAGCGGCTGGTGAACCTGTTCTTTCTCGGCCAGTACGTGCTCATGGCCCTGATCGCCCCCAGCTTCGCGGCGGGCACGATCACCGGCGAGAAGGAGCGGAAGACCTACGAGATGCTGTTGGCCAGCCCGATGCGCCCTGGGGCCATCGTCCTGGGCAAACTGGTGGCGGCGCTCTGCCACCTGGGGGTGCTGGTGTTCGCCTCGCTGCCGATCGTCATGCTCTGCCTGCCGCTGGGGGGCGTCTCGCTCTATGAAGTGCTGGTCACCTACCTGGCCATGGCGGCCTCGATCATCCTCTTCGGCATGATCTGCGTCGCCGCCAGCAGCTACTTCACCCGCACCATCGCCGCCCTGGTGGTCTCCTACCTGATCATCCTCCCCTTGGCGCTGGTGTTCATCCTCGTCTATTCGGCCTGCGAAGGGATGCCGCGGCTGGTGATTGCGGGCGTGCTCTTTCCCCCGGCCTGCTTCACGGCCTGCGTGATCCTCTTCGGCGCCACCAGCCGCCGCCTGCTCCATCCCCCCGACGTCGGCGCCGAGGCCAAGGAAGTGGTCGACGCCGACCAGGAGCAGCGGAAGGCGGTGGGCATGGTGATCCGCAGCGACCAGTTCCCCGACCTGCTCTTCGCCCCCCCGAAGCGCGTCGACCTCATGGCCGACCGCACCAATCCCGTCTACGACAAGGAAATGCGGAGCGAATTGTTCGGACAGGGGACCCTCATGCTCCGGCTGGTCATCCAGTTGAGCATGTTCCTGGCCCTGCCGCTGATGGCGGTGTGCCTCTACATGCTGCCCGGTTACGCGGCCTGGTACACCTGCTACGTCGTGCTCTTCAACATGCTGGTGGGCCCGGTCTTCTCGGCCGGCAGCATGACCAGCGAGCGCGAGCGGCAGACGCTCGAGCTGCTGCTGTGCACCACGGTCTCGCCCTGGCAAATCCTCTCCGCCAAGCTCTACTCCGGACTGCGCATCTCCTGCGTGCTGACCAGCTTCCTGGTCTGGCCGCTGCTGCTGGGCTGGCTGCTGCCGCCCTGGACCTATTGGAACGACAGCACCGCCATCCTGGGCTACCTGGGCATCATCGTGCTGACCAGTCTGACGACCACGAACCTGGCCATGTTCTTCTCGGTGGTGATGCGGAGGACCTCGGTGAGCATGATGACCACCTACCTGGTGCTCATGGTGCTGTTCGCGGCGCCGCTGGCCGCCAAGCTCTTCGGCGACATCTTCTTCCAGGGCGGCGGCAACGAGCAGATTTATTCCTGGATTCAGCACAGCACGCTGACCAGTCCACTGGCCGCGGCCTTCAGCCTGCCATTGAGCCTCCGCGACCCGGGCCACACCGGCGCGGTATCCACCTGGTGGACGTACACCACGCCGGCCTTCTTCGCCTTCTACGGCCTGCTGAACGCCGGCCTGATGGGCACCATGCTGTGGATGTTCAACATGCGCTGGCGGGTCAGCAACTCTTGAGAAAGGCGGAGGGCGGAAGGGGGAAGGCAGCAGGCCGGGGCGCCTTCCGCGATGTCCTTGCCGGAGGCCCGGTTGCTCGCTTGCGGTTTCGCAAAAAGCCAGTGCCACACGGCGCTGGACACGGCCGCAGGGTTCTGGTAAACTGGGAGATGGTGTGGTTCTGGACCCGTTTCCAGGCTCACCCGCGCGGCTCCAGAGGCTGCGGCCACACCCCCCGCCCGGCGCCCCAAAGGGGCCAGAGGTTTCCCACCATTGTGCACTTGGACCGCGACCGCCCGGTCGCCTAACACGGCATCAGAGGAGTAATCATGGTTGTGCGGAGATTGGTGCTTGTTTTGGCCGTCTTGATGTTCTGCCGCGTGGGCCTTGGCGACGAGCCGCTGAGGCTTGATGGGGCGCTGGCGCATATCCCCGCCGACGCCCACGCGCTGGTGCTGGTCGATGCCCGGCTCTACGAGTTGATCTCGCCGGAGTTGTCGGCCTATGTCCAGGCCGCCGAGGCAAGGCGGAAGTTCACCATCACCGTGCTGCCGCTGGTGGGATTGGACGATTGCCGTCCGCCCCAGGTCCGCGAGGCGATGCAGAAATGGCACGCGGAGCGGCCGAAGGTGGAGGGCGTCCTCTTCGTGGGCAACGTGAAGCTCCCCTCGTTCTTCATGCCGCGGGGCGACACGCTTTCGGTGCGGCTATGGTCCAAGTATTACGAAGACCTGGAGATGGTGCCGACGCGCGAGATGCGGACGGGCTCGACGCCGAGTTTCGCGCCCAAGGGGTTCAAGGTGCCCGAACATGACTTCGACCAGATGCTCCATTGCTCGACCAGCCCGGCGCTGTGGGCGGCCTTCCTCCCCGTCGGCTATCAGGACGAAGCCAAGAATACCTACAAGAACTGGGCCGAACAACTGGCGCCGTTCTTCAAGAAGACCGCCGGCTTCTACAGCGGCACTGTCGCCTACGGGCGGGGGATGTACCTGTTGTCCAACGACGGGAGTTTGTTGGTCCGGGCCAAGCCGGTGTGGGACGCCATCGGACCGAAGGAGATCGAGTTCTACTCGATCAACGAGAAGGGTCTGGGGGCTTATAAGAACAATCCCGCCGGCTATAAACGCGTGCACCTGGAGAAATATCCTTCCCTGGAGGCGTTTGAGGCGTATTGCAGCAAGCACACGTACTGGATGGAAGAGGGCTGGCAGTCGCCGGCGATCTTCCTGAAGCACATGGCGGAGGGGCGGCGGCGGATCGTCTGGTGGAACGTCCATTCCAATCCCGAGATCTCGATGATCACCACGGCCCAGGCCCATGACATGACCGGCGGGGGGCTGATCGCGCTCTTGAGCGGCTGTTCGGTGGGCGGGTTCAAGCAGCCCGGCTCGCACTCCTTCGTCGATACCCGCACCAGCGTGGAGAAGAACGTCCTCTCGCAGGTCGTCTACGGCCACTCGGACTTCGTGGTGGCCATCGGCTCGGTCCATAACCGCGTCGAGGACGAGTGTGCCACGCCGCTGATGGCCAGCCTCTATTCCGGCGGCTACCTGGGGATGGCCCACCTGATGCGGCTGCGGCAGCAGGCCAAGGACACCGGCGGCAACGCGGGCGCGTTGCGCCAGCGGCAGGAGATCATGATCGGCGATCCGTTCGCGGACACGAACTGACCGGGATCGGGGATCAGGGATTAGAGTGCCACGAGCGAGCCGGGGGATTTATTCCCCCGGTTTCGGTGCGCCTTCACCGAAGTTATTCCTGCCTGCGTGCCGCCCACCGAAGATTTTGAACCCGCAAGAGGAGCTGCCATGCCCCGCTTTCTGCTAGTAACGCTTGCGCTGTCTTCTATTCTTGCGCCGACCGGCCGCCACGCGACAGCCGAGCCACCGACACCGGCTGACACGACCGAGTCCGCCACATGGATCGATGGCGTGCTCCGGGTGCCCTATGCGGCGATCAAGCGGACCGCGCCGGCGCCGGAACCGGTGCGGCGGAGCGGCGAGAGTCGGCGGCTCGATCAATTGTCGCAGGGAAGCGAACTACCGTCGTCTCAATATCCCTTCTCCTTCTCCTACGACAATCGCCCCGCAGACCAGTTGCTGCCCAACTGGCAGAAGCGGCAGACGACTGCCGCATTGGAGGATGGCCGCACCCGCACGACGACGACCTGGACCGATCCCCGCACCGGTCTGCGGCTGGAGTGGCAGGTCACGCGATTGGCCGATTACCCGGCCGTGGAATGGGTGCTCTGGTTCAGTAATGTCGGCAAGGCGGATACGCCCATCCTGGCCGACGTGCAAGCGCTCAACCTGCTCCTCGACGAGCCGCTGGAGGGCCAGTGCTGCTATCGGCTGCACCGCACTAACGGCGCACCGGCGGCCCCCACCGATTTCGAGCCCACGCTAGTGTCCATGGCCAAGGGAGCGTGCCAGCAGATGGGTGGCGGCGGGGGGCGCTCGTCCAATCGCGACTTACCCTTCTTCAAGATCGAGACGGCCCGGGCGTCGTACGTCGCGGCCGTGGGATGGTCCGGCCAGTGGCACGCTAGGTTGGACTGCGGGCAAGACGGCCGGCTGCACGTAGTGGCCGGATTGGAACAGACGCACTTCCGGCTGCATCCGGGCGAACGGGTCCGCACGCCCTCGATCCTGCTGTTGCGTTGGCCCGGCGACGCGCTGGAGTCCAATGCCCAGTTCCGGCAGATGATTTACAAGCACTACGTAGCCCGCCGCGACGGCCGCAGCCCGCTGCCCACGCCGTTCTGCAACACCTGCTTCACCCGCGGCGGCGGCTGGTTGAATGAGTGCAACGCCGAGAACCAGATTTCGCTGATTCGGGCCTACGCGCCGCTGGGGCTGGAGGCACTGATCACCGACGCCGGCTGGTTCAAGGGGGGCTGGCCCGCCGGGGCCGGCAACTGGACGCCCCGCAAAGACGCCTATCCGCAGGGAATGGCCCCCGTGGCCGCCGCAGCCAAGCGGCACGGCATGGTCTACGGGCTGTGGTTCGAGTTCGAACGCGTTGTGGCCGGCACGGCCCTGACCAAAACGCACCCCGAATGGCTGCTCCGCGCCAGCGACAAGCCGCAGAACACCTACTTGCTCAACCTCGGCGAGCCGAAAGTCCGCCAACACCTCATCGACATCGTCGGCGGCTTCATGGCGCTGCCGGGCTTTCGCTTCTACCGCAGCGACTTCAACATCGATCCGCTGCCATACTGGCGGCACAGCGATCCTCCCGATCGCCAGGGCATCACGGAGATGAAGTACATCGAGGGCCTCTACGCCTTCTGGGACCGGATGGCCGAGCTTTGGCCCGACGGTCTTCGCGAGGAGTGCGCCAGCGGCGGCCGCCGCATCGACCTGGAAACCGTCAAGCGGATGCACCTCCACCAGGAGAGCGACTATTGGTTCGACAACGAGGTGGACCTCGCCCGCGCCTGGAGTCTCAGCCGTTACCTCCCCAACAACGTGTTCACCACGCCGCTCGTGCGACTGGACGACCGCTCGTTCCATTCGACCCTGGCCACCTCGCTCATCCCCGCGTGGATCGCCGACGATGCGAAGTTCGACCGGCGGCGGGCAAAGCAGTTGCTGGACGCGTACCGCCAGTTGCGGCCCCTGCTGGTGGGCGCTTGGTATCCGCTGGCGCCTTACTCGCGCGACGGCCGGCACTGGATGGCCTCGCAGTATCACCGCCCCGACCTGGGCGAAGGTTTGGTCCTCGTCGTGCCGCCGCGCGCCGGCGCACAGCGGTCCATCGATCTGAAGCTCCACGCCCTGGAACCGGGCGTCGTCTACGAGTTGCATTGCCAGGTCGCCGGGACGAGGCTCCGCGCCTCAGGCGCCCAGTTGATGGCAGGTTTCACCTTCCCGATCCCGCCGGGTGACGGCGGCGAGCGGATCGTCTATCGCAAGCAGTCGTCCCCGCCGTGACCCACGGTGCGATCGCGGCCCTGCTGCTTGGCCTCGCGGAGCGCGGCGGCGGCCGCTTGATAAAGCGCTTCGGGGCAGGGCAGGGGAGCGGACTGTGCGCCGCGGCCGGCCAGCCGGTAGCCCACACTGGCCGTGCGCGTGGGCAGGCCCGCGCGGGCGTGCTCGCCCGGCAAGGCGGTCCGCACCCGGCGGAGGATCGCCGCCGCGGTCGCGTCGTCGGGGACCCAGAGCAGGAGGCCGAACTCATCGCCGCCGAACCGGGCCACGAAATCATCCTGCCGCAGATGGTCGGAGATCGTCCGGCCGCTGGCGCGCAACACCTCGTCGCCGACCGCGTGGCCGTGGAGGTCGTTGATTTGCTTGAAGTGGTCGAGGTCGAGGATGGCCAGGCAGAGTTGATTGGGGGCCTCGGCGGCGGCGGCGGTGCGCTCCTTCAAGGCCAGGTCCCAGGCGCGGCGGTTGGGCAGGGCGGTCAACGGATCACTCAACGCCTGGGCGGAGAGTTCCTGGCGGATGTGGGCCGCGCGGCGCCCACGGCGGCGGAGCCGCACGATTTCGGCCAGCAGTTCACAGGCCATCAGCAACTCGCGCGGCGTGCAGTCGGCCGGCAGCCGCACGTCGGCCGGGCCGTCGCCGCCGCCGATGCGAACCACCGCCGGATCGCCGCCGCGGCGGCCCGCGATCTCCGCCCGATCGGTGACGATCACGTCCACCCTGGACTCTCCGGGTCCGGGGCGCCGGCGGCGGACGTCGAATTGCCGGTCGTCGAGCATTTCCGCCCAGTTTCCGGCCGTTTCCGGTCTGGCGGCCAAGAGCAGGACAATCGCGGGTGACGGTGCGTCCATGAGGCTTATTATAGCATCCGGCCCACTTTCCGCCGAACGGGGTGTCGGTTAGAATCACCGGAAATGCAGGATTCCACGCCCGCACGGGCGCACGAGGAAGGGCCGACGGCGGCGGTCCGGGGTTCTCTCCCTGCCTGGAATCCTCGCCGGGAGCAGGAGCGCGAGCGTGGACGACGCAGGGAATCCCTACCAGAGTCCCCAGGCCGACCTGCGGCACGAGCCTCCTGCCGAGGCGAGACGCGAATGGCGGTTTGCGGGGTTTTGGATTCGCCTCGCCGCCCGCCTCGTCGACGACGCGGTTTTCATTCCCGTGATCATCCTCGCCATGGTCGCCGTCAAAATTCACAGCGGGCTGCTGTTGGTCCTGGTCTGTATCCCCGCCCTGTTCTACAAGCCGCTGATGGAATCCCGCTACGGCGCCACCTTGGGCAAGATGGCCTGCCGGTTGGAAGTCGTGGACCGGCGCGGGCAGCGGCTCTCGTTGGGCGCCGCTTACGTCCGCTCTCTTCCCGTCGTGGCCGCCCATTTCGTTCCCCTGGTCTACAGACTCCTGGTCCTTGCCAATTTTCAGCCCGCGACGGTCGGGCGAAGCCCCTTGGGGTGGCCGCGCCTCCTGCTAGACGTCTACCTCCTGATCGACCTGATCGACTGTCTCTGTGTCGCCTTTAACGATCGGAAGCGGGCGATCCATGATATGATGGCCGGCTCCTTCTGCGTCTACGCGTCCCCGGGGATCAAGCGCGTCAAGGCGATGATGGAGTCCATGAATCGGCCGTAAACACCATCGGCCGGCGGCGGAGGGGCCACTTCCCCTTGAGCCGGTTTTCCTCTAGAATCACCCAAGGCCGGGGACACCCCCGGCGCAGGCAAGGGGAGCTTCTTCGTATGGCGGCGGCAAGCGAAACGACCGGTTGGGAGGCCGTGCCCGCGGCCTGGACGCGGCGCCACCTGCTGGGATTGGAAGACCTGCGGGCCGAGGAAATCACGCTGATCCTCGACACGGCCGACCGCTTCAAAGCGGCGGCGGCCGTCGGGCAGCGGAAGATACCGCTTTTGACCGGCAAGACCTGCGTCAGCCTGTTCTTCGAGAACTCGACCCGCACGCGGACCAGCTTCGGACTGGCGGCCCGGCGGCTGGGGGCCGACGTGGTGGACTTCTCGGCCTCGACCAGCAGCTTATCGAAGGGCGAGACCTTCATCGACACGGCCAAGAACATCGAGGCCATGGGGGTGGACATGATCGTCGTGCGGCACCAGACCCCCGGCACGCCCCACCTGCTGGCCCAAAGCCTGAAGTGTGCGGTAATCAACGCCGGCGACGGGGCGCACGAGCACCCCACCCAGGGGCTCTTGGACATCATGACCATCCGCCAGCGGCTGGGCCGCGTCGCCGGATTGACCGTGGCCCTGGTGGGCGACATCGCCCACAGCCGCACCGCCCGCTCGAACATCTGGGGCCTGAAGAAGCTCGGCGCGACGGTGATCGTCTGCGGCCCCTCGACGCTGGTCTCCCGCCGCTGGGAAGAGCTGGGGGTCGAGTATTCCTACAGCCTCGACGACATCCTGCCGCGGGTGGACGTGCTGAACCTGCTGCGGATCCAGTTCGAGCGGCAGACGACGCGGCCTTTCCCCTCGGTCCGCGAGTACGCTCATTTGTATACCATGGATCGCCAGCGGTTGAGCAAGGCCAAGCCGGACATCTTGATCCTGGCCCCGGGCCCGATCAACCGCGGCGTCGAGGTGAGCCCCGACGTGGCCGACGGCCCGCAGTCCGCCATCCTCGAGCAGGTCGGCAACGGCGTGGCCGTGCGGATGGCCGTGCTCTGGCTGCTGGCAAGTCAAGGATCAAGGATGAAGGATAAAGGATGAAGGCAATCCTCATTCAAAACGGCCGCGTGATCGATCCCAGCCAGGACATGGACCGGGTGACGAACGTGCTGATCGCCGAGGGGCGGATCGCCGCCTACGACGCCGCCGACGACGGCCGGGCGGAGGTGATCGAGGCCCGCGGCCGCATCGTCGCCCCGGGGCTGATCGACATGCACGTGCACCTCCGCGAGCCGGGATTCGAGGAGGACGAGACGATCGACTCTGGCACGGCGGCCGCGCTGGCCGGCGGCTTCACCTCGATCGCCTGCATCCCCAACACCGACCCGCCCATCGACAGCCAGGCGGCGGTCGAGTTCGTCCATCACCAGGCCGCCAAGGCCCGCCACGCCAACGTCTTCGTCGTCGGCTGCGTCAGCGCCAACCGCGAGGGGAAGCAGTTGGCCGAGATCGCCCAGTTGGTCGAGGCCGGGGCGGTCGCTTTCAGCGACGACGGCGCCCCGGTCTACGACGACGAGCTGATGCGGCGGGCCTTCGAATATTGCCTGATGTTCGACAAGCCGGTGCTCAACCACGCCGAGATCCGCGAGCTGACCCAGCGCGGCGTGATGCACGAAGGGCTGGTCTCGCTGGTGCTGGGGCTGCCGGGCATCCCCGCGGCCGCCGAAGACGTGATGACCAGCCGCGACATCGCCCTGGCCGAGGCCACCGGCGGCCGCCTGCACGTGATGCACGTCTCGACGGTCAACAGCGTCGATGCCTTGCGGCGGGCGAAGCAGCGGGGGGTGCGGGTGACCGCCGAGGCCACCCCGCACCACTTCACCCTCACCGACGAGTGCCTGCGGACCTTCGACGCCAATTTCAAGATGAACCCGCCCTTGCGCGGCCGGGAGCACGTCGAGGCGGTCATCGCCGCCTTGGCCGACGGCACCATCGACGCCATCGCCAGCGACCACGCCCCCCACGCCCAGGAGAAAAAGATGCAGGAGCTCGACCAGGCGCCCTTCGGCGTCGTGGGGCTGGAGACCGCGCTGGGCCTGGTCATCACCCGCCTGATCGAGCCCGGCCACCTCGACTGGCCGGCGGCCCTGGCCAAAATGACGATCAACCCGGCGCGGATCCTGGGCATCCCCAAGGGCACCTTGCAGATCGGGGCCGACGCCGACGTGACGATCATCGACCCGAAGGTCCGCTGGAAGGTCGATCCGAGCCAGTTTCATTCCAAGAGCGCCAACACGCCCTTTGCCGGCTGGGAATTGACCGGCCGGGCCGAGGTGGTGCTGGTTGGCGGGGAAATAAGGTACAGAAGAAGGGATTAGGGATTGGGGATTAGTTGGGCAGCGCCACTTTGGCACGTCTCGATGCTGTAAATCCGCGTCGGGAAAGGCCATAGGGCGCCGGGCTGCACGTTAGATTATACATGATTTGATGTGGTTGA
>JBKQVT010000187.1:0-54034 GCA_052139835.1 Thermoguttaceae bacterium | reverse complement strand
CCTGACGGGCGGCGCGGCCCGCAAGCCGGTCTCGCTCGACACGAAACCGTCAAACCGGTCTGGCGACCGTACGTAACCGAACAAGCGGCAAACCGCATTTGATTCACGGCCTCTAAGGCCCAAGACCTACTTCACCTGATTGTCGCGGCAGGGAGAGCCGGCCGCATAGAGTTTCAAGCGGGCACGCAGGTCAGCCGTCAAGGAGTTGTTTTTTCCAGCCGTTGCCAGCGTGAGGGCGCCGCTGGCCGTTTGCACGGCCTCGTGAAACTTCCCGGCCTCGGCATAGGCGGCGGCCAGCGTGTTTTGGATCGACGGCTCACGGCCACCGGAGAGCCGGGCTGCCCGCTGGGCCAAGGCGACCGCTTCGGCGCCGTTGCGGACCTGGGCGTCGGGCGACGTGGCCAACGCCCAGGCCAGGCAACTGAGGACGACGGCGCTGTCGGGGCTCAAGCGGACTGCCTCGCGCAAGTGGGCCAGGGCGTCGCGGCGCTTGCCCTGCCGGCCCAGGACGGCGGCGAGGTTCACGTGGGCAGCCGCGGAAGCCGGCTCCAGGCGAAGGACCTGGCGGTAGCAGGCGATCGACTCATCGAGGCGGCCGCAGTCGGCCAGGGCCCTGCCCAGGTTGATGCGGGCCGCGGCGTAGTCGGGCTGGATCTTCAGGACCGCTTGGTACTGGGCGATGGCCTCCTCGAGCCGCCCCTGGCCGGCCAGCATGACGCCCAGATTATTGTAGACCTGCACGAACGCGGGGTCGATTTCCAGGGCCCGCTGAAAATGGGCGGCGGCCGCGGCGATTTCCTCCCGCGCTGCCAGTTCGTTGCCGAGGTTGTTGTGCGCCTCGGCACACTCGGGATCGAGTGCCAAGGCCCTTTGAAAATGGGCCATGGCTTCCTCGCGATGTCCGAGGCGGGCCAGCACCCTGCCCAAGTTGTTGTGGGCGTCGGCGTTGTCGGTCTCCGCTTGCAATGCCTTGCAGTAATGTTCCATGGCCGCG
Organism: Thermoguttaceae bacterium; assembly: GCA_052139835.1. GTDB lineage: Bacteria > Planctomycetota > Planctomycetia > Pirellulales > Thermoguttaceae > JBKQVT01. Next base: position 53,040 of record JBKQVT010000187.1, on the reverse strand, counting down.
GCGAACTGTCCGCGGTCCGCCAGCATGGTGCCGAGGTTGACGTGGGCGGGGGCGTAGCCGGGATTGATCTTCAGGGCCTCCTCGTAATGGGCGGCGGCCTCTTCCAATTGCCCGTTGTGCTGCAGGGCGCAGGCGACGTTGTAGTGGGCCGTGTAGTTTTGCCAGTCGCAGTCCAAGGCGTGGTTCCACAGGGCGTCGCTGTCGTGCCAATAGGTCGTTTGTTGCCAGGCGGCCGCGGCCATGACGACCAAGAGGAGCGCGGCCAAGCCGCCACATGCCCGCGCCCCCCAGCCGAGGCGTGCCGCCACTGCGGCGGCCGCCCAGGCCACCGCGAGGCAGATGCCGATCTGGGGAAGATAGGTATAGCGGTCGGCCATCGCCTGGTCGCCGACCTGGACCAGCCCGATCACCGGCACGAGCATCCCCAGAAACCAAAGCCAGCCGACCAGCAGGTAGGGTTGTGCTTGGCGGCGGGCCAGGACCGCGGCGGTGATCGCCGCCAAAAGGACCGCGGCCCCGGCCACTTCCCAGGGCGGCAGGCCGCCGCGGGGATGCGGATAGAGCACCGCCAGGTCAACGGGGCAGACCATCTGTCGCAGGTAGGTCGCGTAGGCGACCAGGGCGTTGGCGACCCGCGCCGGCAGCGAGACATAAGCGGTGGTTTTCAGCGTGTCGTGTTGGGCCGCCAGCGTTACGACCGACGAGGCGGCGCTGAGGGCCAGCAGCGGGAGCTTCTCCAACACCAGCCGCGGCCAGGAAGCGGACTTGCCGGCTCGCTCCAGCGGCCAATAGTCCAAGAGCAGCAGCACCGCCGGGAGCGTCACCAGCATCGGTTTGGCCATGAGGCCCAGGGCGCAGAAGGCCGCCACGGCGAGGTAGCGGCCCAGGGAAAGGCGGCGGACATAGCGGACGTAGGCCCAAAGGGTCAACATGAAAAACAGCCCGCTGAGGACGTCCTTCCGCTCGGACACCCAGGCCACCGATTCCACGCGGAGGGGGTGCAGCGCGAAGATCGCCGCCGCCAACGCGCTGGGCCACAGCCGGCCGGTCATCTGCCGCAGCACCAGGAAGAGGAGAACCACGCTGAGGGCGTGCAGCAGGACGCTGGTCAGATGATGCCCGCCGGGCCAAAGACCGTAACATTCCCAGTCGAGCATGTGGGAGAGCCAGGTCAACGGGTGCCAGTTGCTGGCGTAGAACTGGCTGAAGGCCCAGGTGATCGCGCCGCGGGTCAGGCCGTCGGTGACGTGCTTGTTGTGGTAGACATACTGGCAGTCGTCGAAGTTGACGAATTGAAAGCGGACCGTTTGGCCGAAGACGACCGCCACGGCCAGCACCAGCCCGGCGCAAACGGCCCACGCCGGGACGGCCGGGGGGCGAGCGGGGGCAACCTGCTTGCCGCGAGGAGAACGAACTGCGGCTGGTTGCCTAATCGTCGGCATCAGAGTGTTCTTTGCACAAGGCTTCGAGGGGTTTCCGCGCCGACTTGCTCACCCGGGTGCCCTCCAGGTTGACGCCCATGATCCCCGGGATCTTTTCGAGGTACTTCAAGCCGGCGTCCGTGACGTGCGTCCTGGCGAGATTTAAGAAGGCCAGCTTGTGCCGTGTGAGGTGTTCCAGTCCGGCGTCGCCGATGCCGGTGTCAGCCAGGTCGAGGCCCCAAAGCGGTCCCGGTCCCACGAGATGCTTCAGCCCGGCGTCGGTCAGCGGGGTCGAGGAGAGGTCCAGCCTTTCCAGACGGATCAGCCCTTTGAGGTGTTTCAAACCGGGGCCCGCCACGCGGGTGCCACTGAGATCCAGCAGGGTCAGGTTGGACAAGTCCTTGAGCCGCTGGAGTCCGGCGTCGCCGATCTGCGTGCGACTGAGGTTCAAGTGACAGAGATTGGAGAGCCCCGCGAGGTGTTTCAGCCCGGTGTCGCTGACGGCGGTCGCGGAGAAGTCGAGGTAGTTCAGCAGCGTCAAGGCGGCCAGGGAGGGCAAGCCGGCGTCGCTGACGCCCACGCCGTGGAGATCCAACCGCCGCAGGCCCGTCAGCCCCCGAAGCTTGCGCAGGCCGGCGTCCGTGACGGCGGTATGGGCGAGGTTCAGGCCCTGCAATCGTTGGAAGCCCGCCACGACCTGGAGGCCGCGGTCGGTCACTTGGGTCCCGGCAAGATCGAGGCACTGGATTTCGGTCAACGGGGCGAGACGTTGCAGGGCCTGGTCGCCGACTTCCGTGCCGGCAAGATCGAGCGACTGGAGATGGGTGAGCGTGGCCACCTCGGCGAGGCCGGCCTCGCCGACGGCCGTATCTCGGAGCGACAGCGACAGCAAGGCGGTCTTTCCGCGAAGGCGCGCCAAACCGGCGTCGCTGATGCGGTCGCCGTCCAGCCGCAGTGTGGAAATGGGGCCCAAGGCGTCGAGGCGGTCAAGAGCGGCGTTGCCGACGTGGAGGCCGGCCAGATCGACGTGCATCGCGCTGCGGCCGACCAGCAGCGCGTACCAGCCCAGCAGGGTGGAGCCTTCGTAGTCCGGGCTGCGCACGACGACCACCTTGCCGCCCAGTCCGCGGAGCGCCGCGACGGCGCGGTTGATCCGCGCGATCTTTCCGGCGGCCCAGAGGCCGGCGGCCGCCAGCAACAGCAGCACGGCCAGGGCCAGGCGTTTTCGACCGCAGCGGCAGGCGTAGTTGAACTTGTTCGATGCGGCGGCCATGTCGTCCCCCTCGTGCGCCGGGAAGCGCGCGCTCTCCGAACATATCGCGCCTGGATTGGCCGGCCATTAGCGGCGCGTTAGGAAACCGTTCAATCGCAGCGCGGAGGCGGGAAAAAGTTGTGTGCGGCCGGATACCGAAGTTTCATCGGACTTTATCGGAAAAAACACCCGGGGCACACAATCTCGTAACAGCGACGGGGATAATGCTGTCATGTTTCACGAGGACGGCAGCCCCAACACCCGCAGCCTTTCCGTCATTATTCCCAGTCGGCTTGTGCCGCGCGGTCGGTTGATTCGGGGAGAGGTACGTTGCGGGGGGCTTTCACCCGTGTTGTCAGACGGCGACCGACCGTGCCCAGGGCAAGCCATGTTTTCCACAGGAGGTTTGAAATGAGTTCGATGACTGAACGCAAGAGTGTGGCTCGACGCGGCTTTACGCTGGTCGAGTTGCTGGTGGTCATGGCGATCATCGGCATCTTGGTGGGCTTGTTGTTGCCCGCCGTGCAGGCGGCGCGCGAAGCGGCCCGCCGTACTTCATGCTCCAACAACATGAAGCAGATCGGCCTGGCGATCCTGAACTTCGAGTCGGCGCACAAACTGTTGCCGACCGGTGGCGAGGGCACCGACCCGAGCACCAACAAGACGGCGTTTTCCAAGCAGTCGCTGATGACCCACCTGTTGCCATTCATCGAGAAACAGGGCATTTACAACCAGATCGACCTGACGCGGAGCTACCGCGACATCACCGCGGGCGCCCAGGTCAGCGCCACGGCCCCCAACGGCCAGGTCGTGCAAGGCAACGTGGCTGCCGCCATCACCAACATCCCCGCCTACGTCTGCCCGAGCAACCCGTTCTCGGCGCAAAACCTGCGTGATGCGGCCGGCTTCGGCGGCACGGACTACTTTGCCACGGTCTACACGGACATCGGCAGCGACGGCGTCCGCGACCGCTCGACGCGCATGGAAGGCGCCTTGACGGTCGTGGGCGGCTTGGACACCGGCGTCAGCAGCGGCGCGACCGACCCGACCGGCTTCACCGATAGCCTGGTTCCCACCAGTGTGCCGATCTCGGCCATCGCCGACGGCACCAGCAACACCATCGCGGTCATCGAGGACGCCGGGCGCATGGCCCCCTCCACCGTCACCGCGGTAGTGCAGGTCTACTACACGTTGTCGGGTTACCCGGACACGTTCACCAACACGGCCAACATGCTGAAGAACGACATCACCGATGTCAGCAGCGGCCAGGCCAGGCGCGGCGTCTGGCGGTGGGCTGATCCTGATGCCTGCGGAAGCGGCATTTCCGGCCCGCCCAATGCGAAGTTCTTCCAGGCCAGCTCCGGCGCCATTCCCGTGATCAGTCAGAACGCCTACCCGATCGGCGGCCCCGGCGGCCTCACGGCCGCCACGCAGGCCCCCGCGACGGACGGCACAGGCAACCAGGCGGGCATCTACACGTCGGCCACCGAATCCGACTGCCCTTGGACGATCCAGAACTGCGGTGCTAACGACGAGGCCTTCTCGTTCCACAACGGCGGCACCAACAGCGTCTTTGTCGACGGCAGCGTGCGGTTTCTCAGCTCGTCGCTGGACCCGATCACCATGCGGCGCCTGGTCACCCGGTCGGAGGGTCTGGAACTGCCCACCAATACCCAATACGTGCCCTGAGCGTGCGTAGTCTTGCCCGTCTCAAGCGGGCAAGACGCCTTGACCTTACGGGGGCTTTGCACTTCCACGTTCACGCCCTGCAGCCCGACGGCCTCCGCCGCCTTGGAGAGCGCTTGCTCTCCAAGGCGGGCTTTTTTTACCGGGAGCCCCCCCAGTGGTTCCCGCCGTTTTTGCCGAATCCTAACCCGGCCACAACCCTTCTTTAATTCGCCCCCGCTAGAATCAGGCGCTCACTTCTCAAGGGTGGCAGGGAGGAACCGACGTTATGTATGGCGGAAGCAGCAGCGGACTTACCGATCTCCTCGAGCGACTCCCCGGCCGGCCCTGGTGGTGGGGGGCCGGGCTGGGACTGCTGTTGGTCGTCGTGCTTGTCTTCAGCCTCCGCAATGTGGGCCAAGGCGGCGTTCACATAGCTCGTCCCGGCGACAACTTCTCCGAGCAGGAGCCGACGCCGCCGAAAAAGCCCGGCGCCCTGAACACGGAAAAGCCCCGGCTTCCCGCCAGGACGGTGGACGACGTGGCCGGCACAAATGGGCAAGAGCAGCACGCGGCGAAGAAATCGCCGAGGGCGGCGCCGGCGGCGCCGGCGGTGCTGAGCCAATGGAACGACGGCGACTTCCTTCGCGCCCGCGAGGCGGGCGATCCCCGCTTGGTCGCGGCGCTGGAGCAGCGGGCAAAGAATCCGCAGCGGACCCCGGCGGAGGCGGAAATGCTGGAGTCGCTGCTGAGGCCGGCGGTGCCGGCCCGACGGCCGGGGAAGCGCGGCGACGCGGCCGCCGATCCCCCCGCGGCGCCCAAGCTCGTCTTCCACGCGGTGGCGGCGGCCTTGGGGGCCAACCAAACCGCCGCGGCGCGGCAGACGTTGGCCGGCTTGTTGGCCGGCGATTTCCCCGAGGCGCCGGCGGAGGCGGTCGCCGAGGACGCGGCCGTTGCCCTGCTGCGGCAAGGTTCGGCCCAAAGCGAGCAGATCGTGTTGGACCACCTGGTTGCCGCGCCGTCGGCGGACCGGCAAGACGCGGTCGCGGCCGCCGTGAGCGCCTACGGCTCGGCGCGGCTGCGGAAGCTCTTGGCGCAGGCGGTCATCGACGCCGCGCCGCCGGCGGACCATCGGCAAGTGCTGTTGGCGCTGCTGTGCGAGCCGAACCCGCGGAACTTGGAGGCCCAGGTGCTGCTCTATCAAAGCGCGTCGGCCGATGCGGCGATGCGCACGGCGTTGGAGAAGCAGCTTGCCGCGGCCAGCACGGCGGCGCTGCAGGCGTTGCTGGGCCTGGCCGAGGGGCCGGCGGAGGCCGCGCCGCCCCCGCCCAGGGCCTGTTACCGCGTGGCCGGACAACTTTGGGGGCCGCCCCTGACGGACTTCCTCGACGTGCAACACCGGGCCCTGGGGGCGATGGCGGAACGGCCCGCCGCGATCGTCCTGGCGCTGACCATCCCCAATCAGGCCCTCCGCAGCCGCCTGCGGCGGACCTTGTCGCGTCACTGGTCGGAAGGGCCGCAGGCCCTGCGGGCGGCGGGTGTGCCGGGCGCCGTCCTCGTCGAGCCGGCGGTGCCGGCGGTGCTGAAATCGTTGCTCCGGGAGAGTCAGCGGACCAGGATCGCCGCCTACAAGGCCGCCGCCAGGTCGAGCTACGGCCATGGCGGCGGGCGCCCCAACGGCCAGCGGCCGCGGCTCGGAGAACCGCCCAAAACACCCCCCGATTGCCACTGGGACAAGCTGACCGAGGAGTTGGTGCTGGACTACTGCCGGCGTTGTCACATGACGGCCCTGGCCCGCGCCGCCTACCCGGCCGCCGAGGGCGCAGGTGCCACTGCTGGCTTGCCCAGCAGTGCGGGAAACACGGTTGGACAAGGCGGGCACCATGCGGAACATACGTCTGGCGCCCAAGGCACTGCTGGACAAGCCAGCAGTGGCACCCGACCGCCCGTGGCCGTGCCCTTGAAGCCCGGCAGCGTGGTCCGCGAAGCGTATCACGTGGACTGGCCGGGCATTCACGCCGAGCATCTCCGCCCGGACGCCAACGACGCCGATTTCCTCTCCGCATTGCACGTGAACGCGACGCATCGCCCCCAGGCCGCCGACGACGCCTGGCAGCTTGATTACGTGCGGATCGAGGAGCGGACCAGTGCCAGCGGGTCGGAGTCCTATTATCGCCGTCAACTGACGAATTGCGTGGTGCACTCGCTTCCCAACGGCGTGTGGCTGGACGGTTTTTCGGAGAGGAGTGAGAAGGGGGGGGTGCAAACGGTCGACGTGGTGATCACCCGCGCCGGGGCCGCGGGCGGCCCGCCCGCCGACGAAGAGCAGGAATTGACGATCCAAATCCTTTCCATGGACCTGGGAAGCCTGCGGGAATGATGGACGATACCGAGGAGGCTGTGGCGGTCGATACGCACCTGCCGGAGGATCCGTACTCGCCCATGAACACCGCCGGCGGCGGCGCGCCGCAACCCGTGCGCGAAGAAATCCTCTCCTGTCGCCGCTGCCAATCGGCCAGCGTGGCGACGCATAAGTTCTGTGCGCAGTGCGGCGAGCCGCTCTGGGAACCGTGCGTCCATTGCGGGGCGGTGTGCCCCGCGGCCGAACGCTTCTGCGGCGTCTGCGGCGCCAACCTCGCCGCGGCCATCCACCAGCAGACCGAACAGTTCGAGGCCAACCTGCTGACGGTCGAGCAACTCCAGGCCGAGGGCCGCTACGAGGAGGCCATGGCCCTGCTGGGCCCGATGTCGAACATCGAGCACCCGCGCTTGAACCACCATGCCAAAATGGCCGTGGAGTACATCAAGCGGCTGGGCGCCGAGCAGCAGCAGGCCAGCGGCAAGGCGGAGGACGTGTGCCGCCAGGCGCAGGAGCGCTTCGACCAGCACGATTACCGCGGGGCGATCGATCTGCTGGAGGACGTGCCCGCCGGGCTGCGCAGCGCGGCCTTCGAGAAGCTCTTGGCCGAGGCGGAAGGGCGGCAGCAGGAATTGGCCGTGCTGCGGCGCGACTTGCGGGCGGCGATCGCCGGCAAGCGGGTTTGGGCGGCGATGCCGCTGGTGGCGCGGCTGCTGGAACTCAAGCCCGATCATGCCCAGGCCCGCCGCATCGCCGAGCAAGTGCAGAAGCACTTCGCCCAGGCGGCCCAGGCCAAGCTGGCGCAATACCGCTACGAGGAGGCGGTCAAGGTGCTCGACCACGTGCCGGAATCGCTGCGGAGCGCGGAAGTGGCGGCCCTGGGCCGGCAGTGCAGCGATCTGGCCTTGATCGCCTGGAACGTCCGCCACGCCGCGGCGGTCGACGCCGCGCTGCTGGCCGCGGTCGACCGCATGAGAAAGCTGGCCCCCGGCGACCCCCGCGGGGCGAAGCTCTCCGCCGAGATGCGGCGCCGTTGCGAGCAGGCGGAGAAGGAGGGCCGGCTGGCCCCGCCCCCCTGGGCCCCGCCGCCGGCCGACACGCCCCTGGGCTTCCCCATCGACTGGCTCAACGGCCTGGGACGCATCGCCGCGGGCGCCAAGCTGGAGCGAAGCGTCGTGGCCGCCAATCCCGGCTGCTTCGCCGTGGCCTGCGGATTGGCCCTCCAGGGGCTCGGCCAGACCCCGGTCCGGCTCAATCTCCGCACCTTGACGCGGCAAGGCACCATCGGCACGCTGAAAAACCTCTTCAAATCGGCGACCGTCGCCTGGGGCCTGGACATCGGCTCCACGGGCATCAAGGCGGTCAAACTGGCCTGGCACAAGCGGCAGGGGACCGCCACGCTGGAGGCCGCCGAGCGCATCGACTACAAGAAACCGCTCAGCCAGGCGGCCAACGAGGACGACGAACTGGGCATGATCGGCGAGGCCCTCACCGCCCTGCTGGCCCAATTCCCCTTGCGGACGGAGCGGGTCTGTGTCAGCGTGCCGGGGCGGATCGTCTTGCCGCGGATGTTTCACTTGCCCGTCGCCGACCGGGCCAAGATGGCCACCATGGTGCAGTTCGAGGCCAAGCGGCACGTGCCGACGCGGCTGGATCAACTGGTTTGGGACTTTCAGGTTATGCCCGCCGGCCTGGGGAACGGTTTCGCCGCGGCCAAAACGAAGGGAAAAAAGGGCGCCGCGGCGGTGCTCTTCGCCGCCGCCCGCCGCAAGCTGCTGCAACGGCGCTTCGACCTGTTGCAGCGCATGGGCATCACCATCGACGCGGCGCAGTGCGAGTGCATCGCACTATACAATTTCTTCATGTTCCAACGCGCGGCCGCGCCGCCGAAGGCAACCCCCGCAAACGGCAAACCCGCCGCCGACCAGATCCAGAACGGCTGGCCCGTCATGCTCGTCGACGTCGGCGGCGACGGCAGCAACCTGCTGATCGGCTCGCCCAGCGGCCTGTGGGTCCGCCATCTGGGCTTCGGGGGATACAGCGTCACCCGCGCCCTGGTGCAGCAGTTCCATCTGACCGCGGCCCAGGCGGAGGAGTTGAAGCGGAACCCGGCCTCCGCCCCCAGCCTGACCGAGTTCTATCGCACGCTGGCGCCGATCGTGGAGGATTTTCGGCGGGAGATCGGCATCTCGCTGGCCGCCTACGCCAAGACCGAGGACTGCCGGCCCGTGCGGCAACTGCTGGGCGTCGGCGGCGGCTTTCAGCTCCACGGCCTGCTGGCCTACTTGCGGTCGCTGCCCTAATGGGGGCTAGGGACTGGGGGCTGGGGGCTGGGGGACGCCATCCATATCTCACATCTGCTAACCGCCTGCCCTCCCCCGTTGCCGAGGGGTGTACCGGTCTTCCGAGTCCCCAGCCCCCAGTCCCCTGCCCCCAACTTAGCCCCCGGTGCAAAAAAAGTTCGCCGACGGGCCTTGCTGCTTTTCCCTTCCTGACGATAATGACAGAATTGGTCGTATCGTCGCTGCCGGAGAAGCCGCGACTGGCCCTTGTCGAGGACGTTTTCTATGCACTTAAGTCCAGTGGATTTTGCCATCCTCATCATCTACACGTTATTCGTGCTGGGGATCGGCTTCGCCCTGAAGCGGTTCATGAAGAGCAGCACGGATTTCTTCCTTTCGGGGCGGGCCATTCCCGCGTGGATCACGGGCCTGGCGTTCATCTCGGCCAACCTGGGGGCGTTGGAGTTGGTGGGCATGGCGGCCTCGGGGGCCAAGTACGGCATGTTGACCTGCCACTTCTACTGGATCGGCGCCATTCCGGCCATGGTCTTCCTGGGCATCTTCATGATGCCGTTCTACTACGGCTCGAAGGCCCGTAGCGTGCCCGAGTATCTGAAGCTGCGCTTCGACGAGAAGACGCGGGCGTTCAACGCCATCTCCTTCGCGGTGATGACGATCTTCACCTCCGGCATTTCGCTCTATATCCTGGCGCTCATTATCAGCCCGATCATCGGGGTGAGTTTCAGCCTGGCCTTGCTGATTTCCGCCGTCATCGTCCTGGTGTACATCTACTTGGGCGGGCTCACTTCCGCCATTTACAACGAAGTGCTCCAGTTCTTCCTCATCGTGCTGGGCTTCTTGCCGGTGGTGCTGCTGGGGCTGCGGGACATGGGCGGGTGGCACGGATTGGTCGATAAGATCAATGGCCTGGTGACTAATCCCAACAACCTCGATGCCCTTCATCGTCTCGGCCACGACCACGCCTTCCCGGCGGGGACGTGGACCAACGCCTGGACGCCCATGCTCGGTCCCATCGACAAGAATCCCATGGGGATCGACCTCATGGGCATGGTCATGGGGTTGGGGTTCGTGCTCTCGTTCGGCTATTGGTGTACCAACTTCCTCGTAGTGCAGCGGGCGATGGCCGCCAACTCGATGTCGTCCGCCCGGCGGACCCCCCTGATCGGCGCCATCCCCAAGATGCTTTTCCCGGTACTGGTCATCCTCCCGGGGTTGATTGCCGTGGTGGCGGGTACGCAGTTGTCCGGGAAGGACAAGGACACGCGGAAGGTCGCGACCCTGTTGGACGAGGCCACCGCAACGTTCGGCCAAGGGGTCATCCCGCCGAAAACCAAGGACCTCAGCGAGTACACCGCCGAGGAACAGAAGAAGATTCCCCACGGCGACATCACCAGGAAGATCAGCGGCGGCAAGCCGGTGAACTGCGTGGTGCAGCGCGGCGACGATGGCAAGGTTGAGCTCGACTACAACATGGCCACGGCCAACCTGCTGGCCTACTATTGCCCGATGGGGCTGCTGGGACTGGGCCTGACGGCGCTGCTGGCCTCGTTCATGTCGGGGATGGCGGGCAACGTCACCGCCTTCAACTCCGTCTGGACCTACGACATCTACCAAAGCTACTTTGCGCCCAACCGGCCCGATGCCCACTACCTCTGGATGGGCAGGGCGGCCACGCTCTTCGGCATCCTGGCCAGCATCGGCGCCGCCTACCTGGCAGCGCAGTTCAATAACATCATGGACGCCATCCAATTGGTCTTCAGCTTCGTCAATGCCCCGCTGTTCGCCACCTTCCTCCTGGGCATGTTCTGGAAGCGGACCACCGGTCACGGCGCCTTCTGGGGCCTGGTGCTGGGGACGGTGACCTCCGCCCTCTGCCACGGCTTGACCATCCCGGAAGTAGTCGCCGAGTGTGACGTGTGGTCGAAGGCCATGACGGCCCACCATGCCGGCCTGGTAAAAGGCGGCTGGATCAGTTGGCTTACCGGAACGCATCCCCTGCACGAATTCTACAGCGCCATGGCGCTGAACTTCTGGATGGCCATTTTCGCCTTCAGCGTCTGCTTCGTTCTGACGATCGTCTTCTCCCTGCTCACGCGGCGGAAGAAGTCCGACGAAGACCTCCGCGGCCTGGTCTATTCGCTCACGCCGCACCTGGCCCAGGGGGAGGAGAAGCTCGGGTGGTACGAAAAGCCGCTCGTCCTGGCCGCCTTCGTCCTCGCGGTCACCGTCGTCCTCAACTACATCTTCTGGTAAATCGAGAATCCCATGAGCCTTGATATTCGCATTCCCATCGGCCTGTTGTTCGGCATCATCGGCGCGATCCTGGTGGTCTACGGCCAGTGGTTTTCCGATCCGGCTATTTACGTCCGCTCGTTCGGCCTGAACGTCAACGTCTGGTGGGGCGGCGTGCTGCTGGTCTTCGCCTTGATGATGCTGGGCCTAGCCCAGCACGCCCGCAAGAGCGGCAAGAAAGACGCGCCCTGACGCGGCGTCGGGTGCCACGACCAACCTTCGGTCGGTGCCCGGCTTGTCCAGCAGTGCGGAGACACGGTTGGACAAGCCAACCGTGGCACCCGCGTGCCCTAACACGGCGTCGGGTGCCACGACCAACCTTCGGTCGGTGCCCGGCTTGTCCAGCAGTGCGGACGCTGTGCCTTCTACGCTATTTCTCCGCCGCCATCTTCAGCGCCACCAGGTAGGGCACCGGCTCGCTGCCCAGGGCGTTTAAGACCGTGCCGCCGGCCGTGAAGGTATACGTGACCCAGTCCGCCTGGCCGTACTTCTCCAGCGCCGTGCCCCCTTCGCCGCCGCCGATGTAGACCTTCAGCCCGGCCTCCTTCATCCGCTTCAACTGGGCGACGAACTTCCGCGTGCCCTCCTCGAAGCGCGGGTCCTCGAACATGCCGAAGACGCCGTTGTGGAAGACCACCGCCGGCGGCCGGTCGCCGCGGTGCTTCTCGATGATGCGGCCGACGGTGTTGGCAAACAACTCGCTGGAGGCCGGGCCCACGTCCAACTGCTGGTTGCCCGGCCCGATGGTCTCCGCGACCCGCCCGTCCTGGAGCACGAAGTCCACCGGCAGCACGAAGCGGATCCCCTTGGCCCGTCCCTCGGAAAGCATCCGCTTGGCCTGCTCGATGCGGCCGCGGGCGATGAAGTAGGGCTTGTCGGCCTGCGCCGGGTCTTCGGAGAGGCCCAGGTCGAACTGGCGGCCTTCCAACTCCTCGGCCGCCTTCTTCAGCGCCATGGCCAGCGAGCCGGCGGAGATGACCAGGCGGATCTTGCCGCGATTGATCATCGCTTCCATGTCGTCGAGCTTGTCGGCCTTCAGACCGCTGAAGATGACCACCAGGGCGGCGAGGCAATCCCGGAGCGGGCCCTCGAATTGCCCGGCCTCGTAGCGCCCCAGCGCCACCTGGTCCATGGCCGCCGGCACCGCCACGCTGGAGGCGTCGAGGCTGCCGGCCGAGAAGGCCTCGTGGACGTAGACGCGGGCGAGCTTGGCGGCGCACTCGTTGGCGAACTTGGCCAGCCGCTCGGCCAGCTTCGGGCAGTCGGCGGGCTTGGCCTTCCAGAGCACCCGCTCGATGTCGTACTTCCGCGTGTTTTGCAGCATGAGCACGCTGCCCGGCGCGGCGGCGCGGATTGTGGCCGCCACGGCGTCGGGGATCGTCAGCGTGGCCGGATCGAGCCAATCGGCGATGAAGGTGACCTCGCAGGCGAGGATTGCGGCCAGCCGGTCGCGGACCTTGGCCAGCGATTTCTCCGGCTCGCGGCCGACGTGGCCGAAAACGATCTGCTTCCAGCCCTTTTGCCGGCCGTAGTCGAGGGTGTCCTTCATCGACCGCAGGCGGATGTCGCCGTCGCCCACTTTGGCCCCCGGCTTGGCGTCGACGTCGCCGCGGACGAGGACGGGCGTGCCCGGGGGCACGGCCAGCGACTCCAGGCGTGGGATGGCCGGGAGGTATTGTTCCAGGGGGAGTTTTGGCACGTCAGGATTATCGCCCAGAATTCCACGGCACCAGGCCGCCATTTTTTCGGCTGTGATTGTCATAGGTGGTCTCCGTTCGTTGTCGATTGGTCCGTTCAGCCATCCGCTCGATGGAAGCCGACAGGATAGCAACTTTCGGCGGCATTGACCAGGGGGTGGCCGGGATTTTGCCACGCCGGACCCGCCCATTCCCACGGGTGGGACCGTAGTGCGGGAACTTTTCTGGACGAGAGGATTAGTGAACGATCGCCGCCTTGGGCAACGCCCGCTGAAGCCTCTTCACGCCCGCGTCGGTCACCCGCGTTTGAAAGAGGCGAACGTGTCGCAGAGAACTCAGGTTCTCCAGGTGTATCAGGCCGGCGTCCGTGACCGGCGCCCCGGTAAGATCGAGGTCCTCCAACCGCGACAGTTTCGCCACGACCTCCAGGTCCTGATCGCCCGGCTTGACCGGCGATGCGGAGAAATCCAGCCACAGGTCGCGGGCGAATCTGGCGATCTTGGGTTTGAACCGCTCCAGTTGGGCCAAGATCGCCTGTTCTTCCCGGTCGCGGCGATAGCCAATGCCGTACCAGCTCATCGCCGCGCTTGCCACGAGCATGAAGAAAAGCAAGGTCCGCAAATCGAACTGAAAGCGGCGGGGCTCGGAACGGTCGAGTTTCGGGCCGGCGGGCTGCTCCGCGGCCTTGAACTCGGGGTTCAGCACGTGTCCCTGGGCATCCGCGACCTGGACATGGCGGCTGAAGATCGCCGTGGCCTCCTCCACCTCGCGGCAAGGAATGGAGCCCTTGGGCAACTTGAGCACAGGCTGGCGGAGGACGACGCGCGCCGCGTCGGGGACCTTCGTTTGCCAGAGGCGAAGCCGACGGTCAACTTCCCGCTCGCGGAGCACGACGTGCAAAGCGCCGGGCACTTTCATCCACTTGCAGTATTCGATGGACGCCCAGGGCGTAAAGTGTCGTTGGCTCATGTTGAGTTGAACAATGCCCCACTCGTGAAACTCCACGACTTGCCACCACGTGGACGGATTGTATCGCAGTGCAAAAAAGACCAGGAGAAACGTCGTGAATGAGCCAATCGAGGAATCCCAGAAGAGCCAAATCACGAGAGCCGTCAGGGCGAAAGTTGCCAGCGCGGCGGCGAGCGACGGAGGGCGGACGAACCTCCGCAGCAGCGGCCCGACCCGCGGATCCGGCGTCTTCCTCCGCTCGCGACCGAGGTGCTGGCAGAACAGATAGTACAGGACGGCGAACAGAGCGGCGGTAAGGTGTTCCATATCGGGCAATTTCCTCGGCGGTGGCGTGCCGGAGGCATCCTTGAGAATAGCCCGGCCACCCGCCGCGGGGAAGAGGGGAGGCTAATGACAAATCGTCGCCTGCGGCAACGCCCGTTGAAGCCTGTTCACGCCTTCCTTGGTCACCCGCGTTTGCGCGAGGAAAACGTACCTTAGAGATGTCATCTTCTCCAGGCGGACCAGGCCGGCGTCCGTGACCGGAGCCCCGGTAAGGTCCAGCAACTCCAACCGCGGTAGCTTCGCCACGATTTCCAGGTCCTCATCGCCCGGCTTGATGGGCGACGCCGAGAAATCCAGGTGCCGGACCGCGCCTTCGAACCAGAAGGCCGTCGGCGTGAAGCGCTCCAGTTTGGCCAGTTGGTCGGTCTGTTGGCGCTCGCGGCGGTAGCGGATGCCGTACCAACTCATCGCGCAACTGGCCACCAGGACGAAAAAGAGCAGGGTCCGCAAGTCGAACTGGAAGGGACGGTGGCGGTACTGGAACTCGACGGAGGCGGTGATCGGCGTGTCGGGCCGCGCGGGCGGGCGAAACTCCGGGTTGAGCACGCGGTTCCAGGCGTCCCGAACCCGGACGCAGCGGCAGAGGATCGCCGTGGCCTCGTCCACATCGCGGCGCGGAAGCCACACCCGGTGTATGACGGGCCAGCGATTGCGGGTGTGGATGAGCAACTCGCCGGGAACCTGTCCCCACGCGCAGTAGGAGATAGATTCCCAAGCGTAAAACGCCCTGGACGGAAGAATCCCGGCCTCGCGGAACTCCACAACCCTCATCAGCCGCAATGATAACGGGTTGGCGCAAATCACGAACAACGTCCACTGGAATAGCGCGTCGGGGAGGAGATCGGGACCGCGGTCCCGGCCCAGGCATTGGAATATTTGCGCCGTCGACCCGAGGATCATGACCGCGCCAAACATCACCGCGAGGATCCAGCCGCGGCGCGACCAGTTCCCGCTCCATCTGCCCAGCAACGCCCCCGTGTGCTCCCGCGCCCTCGCCCTGGCGGTGCGGATGACGTGCCAGAGAAACAGCGAGCACAGGATGGCCGTCAGGAGTGCGACGAAAGATTCCATGATGGTTGATTCCTCGACACGTGCGTCCCGGGGGGCATCCTTGAGAATAGCCTGGCCACCCGCCGCGAGGAAGAGGGGCAGCTAATGATCGATTTTCGCCTCGGGCAGGGCCTGCTGGAGCCTTTTAACGCCCGCCTCGGTCACCCACGTGCCTTCAAGGGAAACGCTTTGCAACGAAACAAGTTTCTGCAAGTGGACCAAACCGGCGTCGGTGACGGCCGTGCCCGAAAGGCTCAGGTGTTGGAGCTTGGTGAGCCGTTCGAGGTGCTTCAGGCCGGCGTCGCTGACGGACGTGTTCGAGAGGAAGAGCATTTCCAGCCCGGCCAACGGCTCCAGGTGGACCAGGCCGGCGTCGGTGACGGCCGTCCGCGCCAGCGTGAGCGATTTGAGCCTCGTCAGCGGCTCGAGGTGGACCAGGCCGGCGTCGGTGACCGGCGCCCCGGTAAGATTCAGCCAGAGCAAGCGAGTGAATTTCGCGACCGGCTCCAGGTCGCCGTCGCCCGGCTTGACGGGCGAGGCCGAGAAATCCAGGTCCCAGACCGTGCCCGCCATCCGCTCGATCTTCGGGCTGAACCGCTCCAGCCGGCCCAAGGCGGCCGTTTCCGCAGACTGGCGGCGATAGAAGATGCCGTACCAGCTCATCGCCGAACTGGCCACCAGGACGAAGAAGAGCAGCGTGCGGAGGTCGAACTGAAAGCGGCGGACCCTGATCTGCTCGACGTCGGGGTCCGCGGGCCGCCCGGCGGGGCTGAACTCGGGATTCAGCACGCGGCCCTGGAGGTCGCGGACCTCGACGTGGCGGCAGAGGATTGCCGTGGCCTCGTCCACGTCGCGGCGGCGAATCCAGACCTTGTCGGGGCCCTTGGCCCGGTGGGGCTTCAATTGCAGGCGGCCGGAGACCTTCGTCCACCGGCAGTGCTCGATGGACGGCCAGGACATGAGGATGACGCGGAACCCGTAGAGCAAGAGCATGCCGCGCTGGCGGAACTCGACGATGCGTCCCCGGCGCATGAAAAGGGGATTGAATTCCAGCACAACCACGACCCACAGGAACACCAAGGGCGAGGTATCGAAGACGTCCCACACGGGGTTGGCCCCGGGGAGCAAAAACCCGGACAACATCACGAAGGTCGCACTGATTTGCAGGAAGACCAGGGCGCCAAACAGCAGCAAGAAGATCCACTCGACGCGCGAGAAGGCCGCGGTCCAGCGGCGCAGCAGCGGCCCGGCCTGTTGGCGGGCCCTTTTCCTCTTCTGGTGAACAAGGTGGCAGACGAACAGCCAGAGCAGGACGGCCGTCAGAACTGCCAAGAGGAATTCCATGGGGCTAGTGTAGTACGTCACTCAGACGAGATCAAATGGGTGGCGCGCCGTCCCTTCCCCCTTCCGCCCTCCGCCCTCCGCCTTTATTCCACCCGCCAGGCCTCGACGCCGCCGGGCGTGGCCACCACCAGCGCCGGCTTGCCGTCGATCTCCACCGTGGCCAGGCCGCACAGCGCCGCGCCGCAGTTGAAACTGTCCAGCAGCTTGCCGTCGGCGTCGAGAATGTGGATCGAGCCGTCGGCGCCGGGCAGGAGCCATTGGCCCGCGGGACCGCTGGTGAGCTTGCCGGCGATGATCGGTTCGATGGGCTGCGACAGGACGCCTTGGGGAAGGGCGTAGCTCCACAACCGCTCGCCCTTGAGATTGAGGCCGACGGCCACCGTGTCGCCGATCTTCTGCGGCGCGCCCGCCAGGCAGCACAAATGCAACTGGCCGTCGCCCGCCAGATCGGCGGCGACGATCCATTGCAGCGGCCGCCCGGGAACGGGGACGTCGTCGACGACCTGGAGCTTGGCATTCACCACCGCCAGCGCTCCGCGGCCGTTGGTGCAGACGAGGTTGCGGTGGCCTTTCTCCGCCGGTCCGATCGCCAGGTGGGCGTTGTTCAGCAGGCGATTGAAGGCCAGGCGTTTGCCCTCCAGCGAGGCCGCCTGGAGGCCCACCACGCCGAAGTAGCTAACGTACAGCCGCAGTTTGCCGTTGCCTTCGAGGTCGGCCAGTTGCACGTCGGCGATGCCGCTATGGCGGTTCTCCAGGGCATCGGCCGGGTAGCTCATCAGCCGCTTCCAGTTCTCGTCGAAGAGGTGGACCCGCTGCTGCCCCATGGCGCACCCGGCGAAGAGCCGCTTGCCGTTGGCGCCGACGGCGGTGCGCAGATAGCAGACCGCCTCCCCGTTCTGGATGTCGAGCTTGTGGGGCGGGGCCAGCAGCTTGCCGTTGAGCCCCACTTCGGCGATCGCGTTCCAGGAGTCGATGATCGCCAGCCGCGGCGCCCCGCCGAAGCCCGGAACTACCAGGATATTGCCGGGCTTCTTCACGTCCGCACACTTCCACAGCGGCGTGAGCTTGAGGTGTTTCGGGTCGCTGCGGGGGGCGATCTTGGCCTGGGGAATGATAATCTCCTTCACCCCGGACTCGGCCGGCGGTGTCCCCCGCAGCGCCGCGTCCAGCGCCCGTTGATAGCGCTTCTCGCGCTCGTCGTATCGCTGCAACGCCAGCGGATAGATGTCCTTGCCCGCCAGCAATTGGTCGAGCTCCGCGGGCAGGTCCTTGACGAAGCTCGGCTGGCCGCCGCGATCGTCGACATACTGGACGTCGAAATACTGCACGACGCCGTCGCCGCCGAGCACGAAGATGGGCAGGAACGACACCAGCGGACAATCCTTGAACCGCAGCGGGTCGGCCGACGGCTCCGACTCGCGGACGATCGGCACGTGGACCTGCCACTTGTCGAACAGCTCCCGGAGGCTCTTGCTCTCGGTCTTGGGGTCGTCGAGACTGACAGCCAGGAATGCCACGCGCGGGTTGCTCTTGTACTTCTGGTAGATCTCCTCCAGCAGGGGTAGGGTCTTCCGGGACGGCGGATACAAGCTGTCCCAGAAGGACAAGACCACGATTTTCTTGGCCAGCGACTCGCTCGTGACGGGCTTGCCCGCCAAATCGACGAACCGGAGCGCCGGCGCCTTCTTTCCCAGCAGCCGCGCCGGGGAGGGCACGAAATACTTCACCGCCTCGGCGTCCTTGGGCAGATCGAAGGTGAAGAGCTTGGGATCCACCGCGGCGTTGAACTTCGCGCCGGTGAACTCGACCACCAGCGAGAGGCTTTGCAGCTCGCCCTGCTTCTCCAACTCGTCCCGCAACAGGTCCAACGGCGGAATCATCCGCAGCAGGGCGAAGGTCTCCTGATCGATCCACAGCACCAGCACGCCGTCGGGCCGGGCGATCTTGACGCGATAGCAGGCGCGGCCGTAGATTTCGCCGGGCTCGCCCAGCTCGACGGAGTCGTCGCTCTTGCACAGCCATTTCAGCGGGTCCTTGTCCAGCAGCAGGGCAAGCTGCATGGGAGGGCCCACCGGCCCGGCGCTTAACGCCTGGGCCAGGGTCGCGTCGCAGTCGAAAAAGGGCAGCGTCACGGCGGCCGGTTGCTCCTTGGTCAGCACCTGGCCGGGCAGAAAGTCGATGGTGGCGCGAAACTGCTTGCCGTCGGCCACGACCTGGGCGTCGTTGGCCTTCACTTGCAATTTGTTGGGACGCACCATGATGACGGACAGCGGTCGCTGCTCGTCGACGGGTTTCTGCCCGGCATACTGCTTCGTCATCTGCCAACGGCCTACGTCCTGGTAGGTCGACGCCTTGTGGTAAGCGGCGACCATCTTCTCCAGCACGGCCCGTGCCCCCAGCGGGCCCTGCCCCGGCGCCGGCTTGCGCGGGCCGCTCTCCGCGGCCTTCTTCTCCGCCGCGGCCTTCTCGCCCGCGGGCGTCTTGGCCGTCGCCCGAGCGTTGTCGGCCGCGGGCGGTGGCGAAGTCTTCTCACAGCCGCTTAAGCAGGCAAACAGCCATGCGGCGGCAAGAGCGGAAAGAACACGGCCAGTTGGCTTGCAGAAGTGACGCATGGATCGGTCCCTTGGTTTGGGTGCGTTGCCCGCGGCAAACCTTCATTATTTGCGAATTCACCCGTTCCGTAAAGCTCGACTTCTTGACCGCACCGTGATTGGAACGATAATAGAGGGGGAAAAAGCCCTTTTTCCCTCACTTGCACAGTTTAACTTAGTTGAGTTTTATGGCGGTCTTGCACTATGGCGCCGACTCCTCCGTCCGGCTGGAGTTTGCCGATGGCGTGGACCCGGACCTCTGCGGCACGCCGCGGCGCGGGGCGCTGGGCGACCCGGCGGCCGCGGTCGCCGCTGCGCTCCAACAGCCGCTGGAATACCCGCCGCTGGCGAAAACCGCCACGCCCGGCGACCGCGTGGTGCTGGTGCTGGATCACGCCCTTCCGCAGGCCGCGGGGGTGACGGCCGCGGTGATCCGCCTGTTGGTGGCCGCCGGGGTCGAGCCCGACGGCATCTCGATCCTCCGCAGCGAGGCGGCGGCCCGCGGCGGCGCGGAGAATCCTTGCAGCCTGTTGGATAAGGCCTGGCGGGCGCGGATTACCACCGTCACCCACGATCCCAGCGACCGCGACCATTTGGCCTACCTGGCGGCCAACGATGAGGGCGAGCCGATCGTCCTGAACCGCTTGTTGACCGACGCCGACGTGGTGCTGCCGGTCGGCTGTCTGCAAAACGAGGCGGCCACCGGCTACTTCGGCATCCACACGCCGCTGTTTCCCACCTTTTCCGACCAGCAGACGCAGGCCCGCTTCCGCCGCCTGGATGTGCTCGGCGGCGGAGGGCCGGCCAAACGGAAGTTGCGGGGTGAAGTGGAGCAGACGGCCTGGCTGCTGGGCGTGAATTTCACCGTGCAGGTGGTCCCCGCCGCCGGCGACCGCCTGTTGGACGTGGTGGCGGGCCAGAGCGACGCCGTCCGCCGCCGCGGCCGCCAACTCTACGACGAGGCCTGGAGCTGGCGGGTCGCCCGCCGGGCCAGCCTGGTCGTGGCGGCCATCGAAGGAGGGGCCGCGCAGCAGACCTGGGAAAACTTCGGCCGCGCCCTGGAGGCCGCCGACGCCTTGGTCGAAGACGGCGGCGCCATCGCCGTCTGCTGCGACCTGGCCGCTGCTCCCGGCCGGGGCGTGCAGACCATCGCCGCCGCCCGCACGCGCCACTCGGCCCTGCGGCAGCTCCGCAAGGACCGCCCCGCCGACACTCTCACGGCCGCGCAACTGGCCCGGACCTTGGACCACGACAAGGTCTATCTGCTCAGCCGGCTCGATTCGGGCGTGGTCGAGGACCTGGACATGATCCCGATTGCCGGCGGCGACGAGTTGGCCCGGCTGGCCCGGCGGCACCCCTCGTGCATCCTCGTGGCCAACGCCTCGCGGGCCGTGGTGAAGGTCGAGGAAGAATAAAGGATAAAAAAAGCGAGCCGCGGGGTTTATCCCCGCGGTTTGGTTGCAGCGGGAAAACTTCCATGCCTGATTTTGCCGGCCGAATCGCCGAGAACCTCGGCCGCGTGCGGGCGCGGATGGCCGCGGCCGCCGCCCGCGCCGGCCGCGACCCCGCCACGGTCCGCCTGCTGACCGTCACCAAGTACGTCGGGCCGGAGGCGATCCGGGCCGTGGTCGAGGCAGGCTGCCGCGACTTGGGCGAAAGCCGCCCGCAACAGCTTTGGGACCGCGCCGCCACCTTGGGCGGCCTTTCCATCCGCTGGCACATGATCGGCCACTTGCAGCGAAACAAGGTCCGGCGCACGGTGCCGCTGGTGGACATGATCCATTCGGTCGACAGCCCGCGACTGATCGCCGAGTTGGACGACGCGGCCGGGCAGTGCGGCCGCCGCCTGCCCATCCTCCTGGAGGTGAACATCTCGGGTGAGGCGGCCAAGGACGGATTGGCCGCCGCCGCGGTCGAGCCGCTCTTGCCGCAATTGGCCGGCTATGGCCACTTGGAAGTCCGCGGGCTGATGTGCATGGCCGGCCTGGAGGGCGACCTCGATGCGGCCCGCCGCGAGTTCGCCGCCCTGCGGTCGCTGCGCGACCAATTGGCGAAGAATTGTCCGGCCGGGGTCTTGCTCGCCGAGCTTTCCATGGGCATGAGCGGCGACTTCGAGGCGGCGATCGAGGAAGGGGCGACGATCGTGCGGGTCGGCTCGGCGCTGTTCGAAGGGCTTCCGCCCGAGTCCCCTCTCCCTCCGGGGGAGGGTTAGGGTGAGGGCCTGCGGGTCTTGTGGTAAAGGGTGCCACTGCTGGCTTGGCCAGCAGTGCTGCGCCGCCGGTCGTTCGGCACTGCTGGACAAGCCAGCAGTGGCACCCCGCGTTTGTTTATGGAGCTTGCATGATCGACTTGCAGCCGCACGCCGAGGGGGTGATCTTGCCGGTGCGTGCCCAGCCGGGCTCTCGCCGCAACGAACTCCGCGGCGAGCAGGACGGCATGCTCAAGGTGTGCGTCACGCAATCGCCCGAGAAGGGCAAGGCCAACAAGGCGCTGGGGGCGCTATTGAGCAAGTCGCTCGCGTTGCGCAAATCGCAGATCGAATTGATTGCCGGGGAGACGTCGCCGCAGAAGCGATTCTTGATTCGTGGGGTGACGGCCGAGGAGTTGTCGCGGCGGATTGCCGCGGCCGTGAAGGCCGGCGAGTCGAGGTAGTGTTGGGTGTCGGGTGCCACTGCTGGCTTGCCCAGCAGTGTGGCCCTGCTGGTGGTTTGGCGCTGCTGGACAAGCCAGCAGTGGCACCCGGAGGAGTGCTATGGAATCGCAGCCAGGACATCGAAAGCGAATCAAGCACTATCAGGAAACCGATTCTGTCCACGAACTCACCTTCTCCTGCTACCAGCGTCGGCCCCTGTTGAACAACGACGCTTGGCGGGGGATGTTGGCGGAAAGCATTGACCGGGCGATGGATGGCCATCGCTATCGGCTCACCGCATTCGTGTTCATGCCTGAGCACGTTCACCTGATGGTCTATCCAATTCCCGGAGCAGACGGCGTCGACGCCCTCTTGAAGGCCATCAAACGGCCGTTTTCCTATCGTGTAAAGCAACTGCTCGTTCAGTCGCGGAGCAAATTGATTGAAACGCTGACGCTCCGCCAACGTCCCGGGGTAACAACATTTCGTTACTGGCAGGAAGGCCCCGGTTACGACCGCAATTTGACCGAGCCGTCCGCCGTGCTGACCGCCATTGACTACCTGCACAATAATCCGGTCCGCCGGGGACTTGTAAAGACGGCCGTCGAATGGAAGTGGTCGAGTGCCCGATACTACCTTATCGATCCTCCCCGGCAATATCCCGGTCTGCCATTCCTCCATAGTCTGCCGGCCGAATGGTTGAACGAGACCGATTGACGCCGGGTGCCGCTGCTGAGTGCCACTGCTGGCTTGCCCAGCAGTGTTGCCCCGCTGGTGATTCGGCACTGCTGGACAAGCCAGCAGTGGCACCCAAGACCGCCCCTCACTTCGCCGCTTCCGGCGGGGAAACGACGGTCGCGTCGGTTGCCGCGGCCAGCACGGCGGGCAACTCCAAGGTGAAACGCGCCCCGCGCCCCGGCACGCTGTCGACCAGGATTCGCCCTCCATGCTCCCTCAGGATCTTCTGGCTCACCGGCAGACCCAGGCCGGTGCCGCGGCTCTTCTTCGAGGAGACGAAGGGACTGAAGAGGTGGTCCATCTGGTCGGCGGGGATGCCGGGGCCGTTGTCCTCGACCTCGATCTGCACGAGGGCCTCGGCGGCGAGGTAACGGGCGGAGACCTCGACGCGGCCGCCAGCTTCCACTTCGCCCGCCGCGTCCAGGGCGTTGGTGGCCACGTTGAGCACCGCGCGGTGCAGCCCGTCGGGGTCGAAGACCATGTCGGGCATCGTGGGGGCGGGCTGCCAACGGAGCGCGACGGCCGTCTCCCCCGCCCGCGCGGAGAGCAGCTCCACCACGTCGCCGACGACGTCGTTGATGTTGCCGCGGCTCAGCTCCGGCTCGCGCTCCTTGCTGAAGGTGAGCATGTCCATGACCAGCGAGGAGATCTTGTTCTGGTTCTTCTCGACGATCTTCCAGCCCTTGCCGACCATGGTTTCGTCGTGGTCGGAGAGTCCCAGCTCGATGAGGTAGCTGCCGCCGCGGATGCCCTGGAGGATATTTTTGATGTGGTGCGAAAGCGTGGCGATGGTCTGCCCGACCGCGGCCAGTCGCTCGGCCTGGACCATGGCGGAATAGTAGCGGGTGTCCTCCACGGCCAGGGCGGCCTGGTGGCCGATGGCGATCATCAGCTTGAGGTGGTCTTCGCTGAACTTGTTCGACGGGCCGTGCTGGATCACGTGCTGCGCGGACGTCGAGGTGTCGATGTAGATGGCCCCCACCACGCCGTAGCGGCCTTGCATGGGCACGCAGATCGCCTCGCGGATGCCCATCTGCACGATGCTGGCCGCCGGGTTCCAGCGGTCGTCCTGGCGGGCGTCGCTGGTGATCACGCCCTCGTTCCGCTCGATCACGTAATCGAGGATCGTCTTGCTGATGGTGATCCGCTCGCCGGGGTGCAGCCCCTTGCGCGTGCGGCGGACCTTGGGCTCCAGCCGCTGCTGCACCGGGTCCAGCAGCATGATGCAACCGCGGTCCGCCTCGATCCACTCGAAAATCAACTCCATGATGCGGTTGAGCAACTGGTCGATGTCCAGCGTGTGGCTCACCGCCAACGCCGTGCGATACATCACCTGGAGATTGCTGCGGGCGCGGGCGAGCCAGGAATTCTTCGGCAGCTCGGCCTGGGCGTCGAAGACCTTGCTCCCCTCCTGCTGCGTGACGGAGTGGATGATCCGCGACTGGTCCTCCGGCAGCGCGGCGGCGGCGATGTTGACCGACTGGACGAGGTCTTCGCCCCCTTCGCCCGGCGGGCCCGTATAGAGCATCAAGGTGGCGCCGATCTGGATCTGGTCGCCGCTGGCCAGCCGATGGCTGCGGACCCGCTGACCGTTGACGAAGGTGCCGTTGGAGCTGTCCAGGTCGGCCAGCATGAAATCGTCGTCGCTGCGGCGGAGTTCGGCGTGATGGCGGGAGACTTCGGTGTCGTGGATTTGGATCAGGTTCGAGGCGTCGCGTCCCAGTCGGAGGATGGGCTCCGCCAACTCGAAACGCGTGCCCTGATCATTCCCGCGTATCACGAACAGCGATGGCACGGCTCTCTCGCGCGGTTCCGGTGATTGAGGATTCGGTGGTCCGAAAAGGACGACACCGCGGCAGCGGCACACGGAAAACCCCGTCAGTGTGCCTCGCCACGCCCGCGGCGACGTTCCACCAGCAGTTCCTCAATTTTACGGATGAGCGAGCCGTAGTGGTAGGGCTTGGCCACGAATTCCCCGTCCACCGGGGGTGCTCCACGCCGCAGGCTGCCCAGCAGGACTAGCCTTGCGCGGTCACAGCGCGATTGCTCCACGAAGGGGGCCGACGGATTTTCAGCCCCGGCGTCCTCGACTTCGAGGTCCAGCACAATCAGATCGGGATGATGCCGCCGGGCGAGTTCCAGCCCCCGCCCGGCACGGTCGGCGGAGAGGATCCGCAGGCCGCGACGCTCCAGGGCCGTTTGCAGGACCTCGCGCGTCTCTTCCGAGGAATCGACGATCAGCACGCTTTGCCGGCTGTCCAAAGCAACACCCTCCGTGGCGTCCCCCAGGGCCAGACATCCTTGCCTGGCGGGACCTGGCCAAACCGTAACGAATTCGGGCGGTCTGGTCAGGAGGGGGAGAGGATAGCGATCCGGGCGGCTTGTGTCAATGCGGGAGGAACCGGGGGCCAGGGGCCGGGAGAGTCCCCTCTCCCTCCGGGAGAGGGTTAGGGTGAGGGCCGGCGGAAAAACATGTGCAATTTTGAAGGCATCGCTTGCAGAAACTCGCCCTCACCCCGACCCTCTCCCGGAGGGAGAGGGGGACCTTTTACCCATCTTCCCCCGGTCCTTCGCCGCCGCCGGAGAGTTCCGGGGCCTGCAAAAGCCGGGGCGTCACCTCGACCGGCGATAACTCCGCGATCGCCTCGTCCGGGCCGGCCGTGCCGAGTTCCTGGAACTTCCGCGCCGTGACCAGGACCCGCGTTTCCAACGACGCCACCGCCTTGTTGTAGGCGTCGGTGGCGCCCTTCAGGCCGTCGCCGACCTTCTCGAAATGGCCCCCCACGGTCGCCAGCCGCTTGTAAAGCTCCTTGCCCAGGTCGCTGATCTCCTGGGCGTTCTGCGCCAGCCGCTCCTGCCGCCAACCGTAATGGACGGCCCGCAATAGGGCGATCAACGTGGTCGGCGTGGCGACGATCACCTTTTGCTCCACGCCCAGCTCGATCAGGCTGGGATCGTATTCCAAGGCGGCGCTGAAGAAGACCTCGCCGGGCAGAAAGAGGACGACGAACTCCGGCGCCGTGTCGAACTGCTGCCAATAGGCCTTCTTGCCCAACTCGGCGATGCGGTCGCGGACCTGCCGGGCGTGGTCCTGGAGCCGGGCCGTGCGGGTCTCCTCGTCCTTGGCCTCGATGGCGTCCAGGTAGGCCGATAGCGGCGCCTTGGCGTCCACGACGATGTTCTTCGCGCCCGGCAGCCGCACGAGCAAATCGGGCCGCAGCCGGCCCTCCTCGCCATCGGTGCTCTGCTGCTGGTAGAAATCGCAATGGTCCAACATGCCGGCCATTTCTACCACCCGCTTCAGTTGGATCTCGCCCCAGCGGCCGCGGACCTGCGGCCGGCGGAGGGCCTGCACCAGGTTGCCGGTCTCGGTCTGGAGCTGCCGCTGCGAGTCCAACAGCGACCTGACCTGCTCGGTCAAGCCGCTATAGGCCCCGGCGCGGGCCTTTTCCAACTCGCCAATCTTGGCGTCCACCTTGTCCAGCGACTCCTTCACCGGTTTGACGAGGGTCGCGTCGGCCAATTCCAGGAACGACTGGTTATTGCTCTTCAGTGCCTCGGACGCCAGCAGCTTGAAGGCGTCGGAGAGCTTCTGTTGGGCGTCCTTCAGGAGGGCCAGCTTCTCCTCGGCCTGTTTGCGTTCCTGGGTGAGGGTCGTCGCCAGTTGGGCGACCTGCGAATGCAGCTTCGACTCGGCGGCGTGGTGCTCGGCGATCTGCCGTTCGAGTTCCTGCACCTTGGCGCCGAGGCCGCCGATGGTCTGGTCGCGGGCGTTGAGCCGTTCGCTCAGGGCGACCCGCTCCGCATCGGCCTCGCTCTTGCCGCGGTCGTAGGCGTGCTGAATCTTGGCCCGCAGCAGGAGCCAGACGGCCCCGCCGCCGACGGCCAGGCCGATGAGCAGGAGCACGATGGGGAGGATGTGGTCCATAGTTTCTCCCCCTCTCCCTTTGGGAGAGGGGCAGGGGGTGAGGGCGTTGCGGAGGAGGCTGGCGACCGGAAAAGCAAGCGTCTGCGGCAATTCCCCTCACCCTAGCCCTCTCCCGGAGGGAGAGGGGACCTTGCACTCGCAACCTTCGCCCCTTCAGCATACCGCCACGGCTATTTTTCCGCCAGCTTCCGCAAGACGGCCGGCAAAATGCCGCCGTGGCGGTAATAGGCCAGTTCGACCGGCGTGTCGATGAGCACCCGCACGGGGAAACTTCGCGTCGAGCCGTCGGCCGCCGTGGCCGAGACGGTCAACTCGGCCCGCGGCTGCAAGCTGTCGTCGAGGCCGGGGATGTCGAAGGTCTCCTCTCCGGTCAGGCCGAGGGTCTGCCAGGTTTGGCCGGGGGGGAGGGCCAAGGGGAGCACTCCCATGCCCACAAGGTTGCTGCGGTGGATGCGCTCGAAGCTCCTGGCCAGGACGGCCCGGACGCCGAGGAGATGCGTGCCCTTGGCGGCCCAGTCGCGGCTGCTGCCGGCGCCGTAGTCTTCGCCGGCAAAGACCAGCAGCGGCACGCCCTCGGCCTTATACTGCATGGCGGCCTCGAAGACGGTCATCACCCGGCCGTCGGGGAGGTGGCGTGTCACGCCCCCCTCGGTGCCGGGGGCCAGGAGGTTGCGGATGCGGATGTTGGCGAAGGTGCCGCGGGTCATCACCCGGTCGTTGCCGCGCCGCGAGCCGTAGCTGTTGAAATCCACCGGGGCGACGCCCTGCTCTTGCAGATAGCGGCCGGCCGGGCTGGAGGCGGGGATCGCCCCGGCAGGCGAGATGTGGTCGGTGGTCACCGAATCGCCCAGCACCAAGAGCACCCGTGCCCCGTGGACCGGCCGGATCGGACCGGGCCGCGCGGGCAAGTCCACCAGGAAGGGCGGCTCCTGGATGTAGGTGCTGGCCGGGTCCCAGCGATACAACTCGCTGGCGGCCACCGGCAGGGCATCCCACTCCGCATTGTCCTCCATCGCATCGCCGTAGCGGGCGCGGAAGAGTTCGGGCCGGACCGCCCGCGCCGTCACCGCCGCCACCTCGGCCTCGCTGGGCCAAAGGTCCCTCAGGTAAACCGGCCGGCCGTCGCGGCCCGTGCCCAGCGGCTCGGTCGTCAAATCGATATCCACGACGCCGGCCAGGGCAAAGGCCACGACCAGCGGCGGGCTGGCTAGGTAAACCGCCTTGACCAGGGGCTGAATGCGGCCCTCGAAGTTGCGGTTGCCGCTGAGCACGGCCGCCGCCACCAGGTTGCCCTCGTGGATGGCCTTGGCCACGGGCTCGGGCAGCGGACCGCTGTTGCCGATGCAAGTGGTGCAGCCGTAGCCGACGAGGTGGAATCCCAGTTGATCCAGCGGCTCGTCCAGGCCGGTCTCGTGCAGGTAATCGGTCACCACGCGGCTCCCCGGGGCGAGGCTCGTCTTCACGTAGGGCGGGACGCTGAGGCCCCGCTGGACCGCTTTCTGGGCCAACAATCCGGCGGCCAGCATGATGTCGGGGCTGCTGGTGTTGGTGCAACTGGTGATGGCGGCGATCACCACGGCGCCGTGGCCGATGGTCTCGCTGCGGCCGTCCGCGGCGACGGTTGCCTTGCGGCCCGCTTCGCTCTCGGGCAGGCCGAAGCCGTGATGGCTCGTCGGGGCGTGCAAGGAGTGATGAAAGGCCTCCTTCGCCCCTGCCAGCGGCACGCGGTCCTGGGGCCGCTTCGGCCCCGCCACGCAGGGCTCGATCGTGCCCAGGTCCAGCCGCAGCACCTTGCTGTATTGCGGGGTCTCGGCGTCGCCTGCATCGGCCGCGCGAAACAACTGCTGCTCCTTGGCATAGCGCTCGACCAGTTGCACTTCGGCGTCCGAGCGGCCCGTCTCGCGGAGATAGGCCAAGGTCTGCTCGTCGATGGGGAAGAAGCCCACGGTGGCGCCGTATTCGGGGGCCATGTTGGCGATCAGGGCCCGATGGGGCACCGTGATCTGCTTCAGGGCCGGGCCAAAATACTCGACAAACTTGTGCACCACCCCCTCTTTGCGGAGGATATGCGTGATCGTCAGCACCAGGTCGGTGGCCGTGCTCCCCGGCGGGAGCCGGCCGCGGAGCTCGAAGCCTACCACCTCGGGCGCCAGCAGGCAGACCGGCTGGCCGAGCATGACGGCCTCGGCCTCGATGCCCCCCACCCCCCAGCCCAGCACGCCCAGGCCGTTGATCATCGGCGTGTGGCTGTCGGTGCCGACCAGGGTGTCGGGCAGGGCGACCGGCCCGGCGGCGTCACTGCGGAGAAACACGCACTTGGCCAGGAACTCCAGGTTCACCTGGTGGACGATCCCGACCGAAGGCGGCACGACGCGGAAATTCTCAAACACCTGCTGCCCCCAGCGGAGGAATTCATAGCGCTCGCGGTTCCGCTGGAATTCCAGGTCCATGTTCTGCTGCAATGCCGCCGAGGAGCCGAAGAAATCGACCTGTACCGAATGGTCGATGACCAGGTCGACCGGCACCAGCGGGTTGATCCGCTTCGGATCGCCGCCGAGCCGCTTCATGGCGCTCCGCATGGCGGCCAGATCGACCACCGCCGGCACGCCGGTAAAGTCCTGCAGGAGCACGCGGGCCGGCTTGAAGGGGACCTCGATCGCCGCCCGCCGGGCCGCGTCCCAGCCGGCCAGGCCGATTACGTCTCGCTCGGTCACTTCGTTCCCGTCGCAAGTCCGCAGCACCGCCTCCAGCAGCACGCGAATGGAATAGGGCAGCCGGGCGATCCTGGCGAGGCCGGCCTCTTCCAACTTGCTCAGCCGGTAGATGCCGGCCCGGCCGCTGCCGGTGTCGAAGGTGTCGCGGGCGTGAAACGGATCGTGGGTGGACTGCTTGGCGGGCATGGGAGTGGGGGGTAGGAGTTAGGAGTTAGAAGTTAGGAGTTAGAAGTCCAAATTGTGGCCAATATTCCGGCGTCGGGGCCGTCACGGTAATCGTCTGTTGGCTCGTCGGGTGCGTAAAGGTCAGGCTGCGGGCGTGCAGGGCGATCGGCCGCAGCCGCACGTCCTCGTGCTGCGAGCCCAGCGGCACAGTCGAGCCGTACTGGGCATCGCCCAGCAGCGGGTGGCCGCGGGAAGCAGCTTGCACGCGAATCTGGTGCGTCCGTCCGGTCTCCAGCGTGAGTTCCAGCATCGTGCCCCAGCCGGCCGTGGCCATGGTACGGTAATGCAAAACGGCCGTCCGCGCGCCGGGGTGGTCGGCCGCGACCACCTCCGCGCGGGCCTGGCCAGGAATTTTATACACGAAATCCTCCCAAGTGCCAGCCTCCGGTTGGATTTGCCCCTCGATGCAGGCCCAATAGACCTTCTGGACCTTGCGGCGTTCGAACTGTCGCCCCAGCCGCCGGGTGGTATTATAGTCAGTGGCCAGGATCATTACGCCGCTGGCCGGCCGATCCAGCCGGTGCGGCAGGCCGAGGTACACGTCCTCCCCGCCGCCGCGCTGGCGGAGGAACTCCTTGACCTGCACTTCGAGGCTATCGATGCCCGGCGGGGCCTGCGTGAGCACGCCGGCGTGCTTGCAGATCACCAGGCAGGGGCCGTCTTCGTAAAGAATATCGAAAGCGGACATGGGGGCCAGGGGCTAGGGACCAGGGACCAGGGGAAAAACACAAGCCCACCGGCCGCGACCCGCAAGGCGGGTGCCCCCGTGGGCTTGTGTTCATCCTTCCGCCTTCCGCCTTTCTTAAACATACCGGCCCGTGCGTCCATTGACGAGCCTGAGCGACAGGCGGTTGAACCAGCATAGCAGCTTGGCTTACGACTCACCTCACACTACTTGTCCGCCACAACTCGGGTGACGCGGAGGCCCACCAAGTCGTAGTGGAACCCCGGGCTCGCCGTCGGCGTACCCCACCGACCGCCGGCGCCTCGCCGGGCCGCGCCCTCACCACCACCACGGTCCACACGAAGCCAGCCGGTTGTAGGCCCCGTCGGATCGTCCCTCGGCGATTTTCTATAGTAACCGTCGTTATACCAATCTTCGCACCACTCCCATACACTGCCGTGCATTTCATACAGTCCCCAGGCGTTCGGCTTCTTCTCGCCCACCGGATGCGTTTTTGAGCCGGAGTTCTTGTCATACCAAGCATAATCGCCCAGTTGCGACGGGTCGTCGCCGAAGCAATATCGCGTCGTGCTCCCCGCCCGGCAAGCATATTCCCACTGCGCCTCGGTCGGCAACGAAAACTTCCCGCCGCCAATCTTGCCGTTGAGCCTCTCGAGAAACTTCTGACAGTCGTCCCAACTCACGTGTTCCACGGGGTTCTTTGCCCCCTTGAAGCCGCTCGGATTGCTCCCCATCACCGCCTCCCACTGCTCCTGGGTAATCAGATACTTGCCCAGGTAAAAAGGCTTGGTGATCCGAACCCGGTGCTGCGGTTCCTCGTCGTGGTAAGCGTCCTTGTCCGAATCGGGCGAACCCATCTTGAACTCGCCGGCCGGGATTAGCACCAACTCCGTCTTTACCCCACCACCCAAGTCCACCGTGACTCCCTCCGGTGGGCGTTTCTTCTTGCCACCCGCTTCCTTGGATTCCTGGACGCTTGCGAGGGTAAGAATGCCGAATGCCGTTAGAACCACCAACGCGACTGTCGATACTCGTCGGAACATGGCTCAAACCTCCTTCCGCCTTCCATCCGGACGCTCACGCCTCCGGCTCACTTTCCCCTGGCCCCTGGCCCCTAAACATACCTCGCCATCAGCCCATCGACCAGCCGGGGCGAGAGGCGATTGAGCCAATAGAGCAGCTTGCCCCAGCGATAGGGAATGATCTCGTGCCGGCCGCGGCGGATCGCCCGGACCACTTGCCGGGCCACCGAGGCGGCGGTCACGGCGGCGTGCTCGGGCCAGGCGGGCGCCCCGGTCCGTGCGATCACCTTGTCGAAAAATTCCGTGTCGGTCGTGCCGGGGCTGACCACCAGCACGTCGATGCCCGCCGCGGCCCATTCCGCCCGGACCGATTCGCTGAACCCGCAGACGGCGAACTTGCTGGCCGCGTATTCGCTGTTGTAGGGCACGCCGCGATGGCCGAGGATCGAGCTGATGTTCACCACGATCGGCCGGTTGCCCTGCTTCAAGAGCGGCAGGGCCAGCCGGGTCATCTCGACCAGGGCGAAGAAGTTGACCTCCATGACGTGGCGGACCCGCTGGGGATCGGCGCCGTCGAACAGGCCCAGGGCCCCCACGCCGGCGTTGTTGACGAGGATATCCAGACCGCCGAAGCAGCTCTGCGCGGTCTCGATCGTCGCCGCGCGGACGGCCGGGTCGGTGATGTCGCCGGCGACGCACTCCGCCCGGCCCCCTGCGGCGGCGATCTGGGCGGCCAATTCTTCGAGTCGTTCCCGGCGGCGGGCGGTGATTACCACCTTGGCCCGTTGCCTGGCGAGTTCCCTGGCGACTTCCCGGCCGATGCCGCTGGAGGCCCCGGTGACGATGGCACGGGCTCCGCGAATTTTACGTTTCATTGGGCGAGGGATTAGGGATTGGGGATTGGGGATTAGGGGCTGGAAAAAGCCCCGCGACTGCGTCGTGGGGAATGGCCTCTCGTCAACAGAGCGAGTTGAATTCTCGCGGGGTTCGCTGCCTTCCGCCGAAATCGCGACTCAGCGGTATGTAGCCTCTGAAGGCTCTATTTCAATCTTGCGGTCGTATCCGTTGGCGCCGAGAAAATCGCGTAGCGTGTCCAACGCTTCTCGTTCTCTCGCGTAATTCTTCGGTCCCAACCGAACCTCCCTGACGATAGTTGGGGAAAATTTCAGCACAAAGTAGGGCACAATCCACTTGGCGTCGGCGTGGAAACGTCTGTCCGAGATGCCGCCGTGTGCGACCGGCCCGCCTTCGTCGTCTATCGTGACCTTAGGCGGCGTGACGATGCGCCATTCGCGTTCCTCGCGGAAGCCCCTGTTCTTCGACACTGCCGCTATGTCCCAGATGTCGCGGCGGGCGAGCCCAACAAGGTCGTTGTTGCGCCAATCCGCAACTGCTGGATTCGCCAGATAGCTTCGAACCTTCTCGCACAGGAACTCAAAAACGCGGCTAGGGTCGTAATCGACAGGCCAAAGCGAGACATGAACGCCAGCCTCCTTCATACAGTCCTCGCACTGGTGCTTGAGCGCGTCCGTTGAAAATCCGATTGCAAACCCCGCCCCGTCCTCTGCGTATGCCCGCCACTGGCTCAAGAGATCGGGCTCGGATGAGAAACACGCCAGGTACGGGCTCTGCGGCACCAGTTCCATGAGGTGTCGTAAAGCCACCCTAAACCCGTCTTGCGGCCCGCGCAACGCAAGTCCTCTCAAGTACTCGTCAGCCCTCCTTATCATCGCAACGTGTTCCGCGTAGTCGTTCATGAAGCGGCAGTTGCTGAGCCACAACTCTTTGTCCCTTATGATACCGAAGAAGCTTTCCACGCCGCAGTAGTGATAGATTGTCTCGGGAACAGACGGCTCATCGTCCTCGTTTGGGGTACCTGCCATGGTTCACGTCCCAACTGCGACGCATTCTCGCGAAACTCGCTTTGCCACGCCTCCCCTGCGGGCGTGGCCATGTCCGTCGCCCGCGCGAGAGTTGGCAGGGAGATCGCTCACGCCCAGTTCTCTCAAAACGACAGTCTCGGCTTGTGCCGTGTTTGCTCGCACGCGTTTTCCGATCCTGCTCAAGAGCTTCAGGGGCGGGAAGCTCATGGCTCGTATCTCGGTGGCGTTGACTTGGGTTGTGCCGCTGATCGTGCGGAAATAGCGGTCGATCAGGGGGGAGTTGAAGAGGGCGGCAATCCCGTAGACCTCGTCCTCCGTCAATTCGCGCTGGGCGTGGTAAATGTAATTGACGTGGTTTTCGATGGCGACGTAGGGAGACGACGTGCCGGCCGCGAGAAAACAGCCGGCGGTCAAACGACGCCGCTCCTCCTTCGAGCTGAACCGCTTGAGCAGGACGTAGTTCCTTGTGGGAAGCAGCAGTCGGCGCGAACCTTCACAGCACTTCATCGCCGCCGGCTTGCCGTTCTTGGCCAACGGCCAAATGGTCGCAAACGGCTTGACATTGTGCGGGTGCAACAGGGGCACGGAAGCCGCGTGGGCGGCACTGCCGAGAAGATACTCCGTGGCTCGAAACAAGACCACCGGGCCGGTCGAAATCCGCAGGCCCGTGTCGACAAAACGCAGCGGAAACGACTCCACCCGGCACATGATCTCGCGGTCGGCTTCGCCATCGGGGATGCGGACGAGATGGTCGCCGGAGGAGTTGTCGATAATTTCCCCGGCTGGGACCTCGATTCGCTCGACTTGCCCGGTGAAGTCGCCGCCGACGCTTCTTGTCACCGTGATCGTCGCCGGGCGCACAGCCGAGCGATGGACCTTGGTGATAATGCTCTCTTGCAGGACGTTGGAGTGCTTGAACGTTTCCGTGCGCGACTCAAATAGGTGGACATGACCCAGGGCAACGCGATCAAAGTACCAGCGGCGGAAACCACGAAAGTAGAGGCCGTTGCAGAAGCTGCGAGGGGTAATCGCCACGAGTTCCCCATGGTCCTTCAGCAGCTTGGCGCCCAGGGCCATAAAGAAGGCGTAAATATTTGGCTGGCCGTGAACGATCGAACGCAGCAACCTGGCGTGCTCGGAATCCTTGCGAACCTTGAAGTAGGGAGGGTTCATGATCACGGCGTCGTACTCTTCCGCCGGCGAGGTCGCGTCGAAAAGCTGCTTCTCGCTCAGACCACGGGAAGCGGCGACAATGAAATCCCGGTCGTCGATGAGGTACTGCAAGGAATGACCCGCTTCGAGAAGGACGCGTTTGCAGTTGTCCAGATTCCTCCGCAGCAACGGAAGCAGGGCAGGATCGTTCTCGAACAGGTGCGCGATCAGCGTTCGCGGGGATCGCAGCTTCCGAACCCTCTCACAAAACGCGGCAGTCAGGGCGCCGACGCCGGCGCCGGGGTCCAGCAGGTGACACTTGCTTGGGACCGAGGAGAAGAGGCTGGCCATGAACCGAGCCACCGCGGGGGGCGTGAAGACCTGCCCTCGCCGCTTGCGGTGCGCGCCGGCGACGCTGTTCTCGTAGCGGTGTTGAAGTTCCAGGGCGAAGTTCAGCATGACGCCCCAATTTTAGCGACCTAACCGCGGGAACGCACGCCCCCCCGACGCAGTCGGGGGCTTTTCGCCAGCCCCCAATCCCCGGGCCGGTCCAAAGGACAGTCCCATTTTTGTGGCCTCCTGCCACAAAAATCGGGACAGTCCCCTACGCCCGCTTCCGCACCACGCCGCCGTCGCCTTCGATCTGGCCGAGGAATTGCGAGGAAATGCGGCAGTGGACGCTCACCCGCTCTTCGCGATACTTCTTCGAGAGGACCTCGCCGTGGGCGGCCAGGAAGGCCAACAGCCGGCCGTTCTCCACCCCCGTCTCCACGTCCAGGTCGAGAAAACTGCGGCTCAAGGCGTCGCTGACCACCGTGGCCAGGCGATCGAGCCCCTGGTCCTTCCGGGCACTGACGGCCACGGCGTCGGGATAACGGCTCAACAGGCCATCGAGGCGGGCGCGGTCGGGCAGGGCGTCGATCTTGTTGAGCACCAGCAGCGTGTCCTTCTGCCGGATGCCGAGTTCCTCCAGCACCTGGTAGGCCGCGGCAATCTGCTCGTACACCGCCGGATTGGCGGCGTCGGCCACGTGCAACAGCAGGTCGGCCTCGCGGGCCTCCTCCAGCGTGGCCTTGAAACTGGCGATCAGGTGGTGGGGCAAGTCGCGGATGAAGCCCACCGTGTCGCTCAGCAGCACCGGTCCCCAGCCGGGCAGTTGCCAGCGGCGGGTCCGCGTGTCGAGGGTGGCGAACAGCGCGTCCTCGACGTGCACGTCGGCCCCGGTCAGCACGTTCATGAGCGTGCTCTTGCCGGCGTTGGTATAGCCGACCAGCGAGACGGTCATCTGTCCCCGCCGCGCCGCCACCTCGCGCTTGCGGCGGCGCTCGATCGCGTCGAGTTGGCGGCGCAGGTCGCCGATGCGGTGTTCCACCAAGCGGCGGTCTTCTTCCAGTTGTTTTTCGCCCGGTCCGCGCAGGCCCACCCCTTTCTTCTGCCGCGAGAGGTGGGTCCACATCCGCTTCAGCCGCGGCATGGCGTATTCCAGTTGGGCCAGTTCGACGGCCAGCCGGGCCTCGTGCGTCTCGGCCCGCGAGGCGAAGATATCGAGGATCAGTTCGGTACGGTCGAGCACCTTCACGTCGACGATCCGCTCCAGGTTGCGGATCTGCCCGGGGCTCAAGTCGTTGTCGAAGATGACCACGTCGGCGTCGGTGGCGGCGGCCAGGGTGGTGAGCTCCTCGACCTTGCCTTTGCCGAGATAGGTGGCGGCGTCGGGGGCCTCGCGGCGCTGGACGATCTGGCCGACCACGCGGGTGCCGGCGGCGGCGGCCAGCCCGTCGAGTTCTTCCAGCGGCGCGCCGTCGCAGGAGCGGCCGGGCAGCAGGACGCCCACCAGGACCGCGGCCTCGGGGGCCACGCGGCCGGCGTCCAGCGGCGTCATGGTGAACTGGCTTCTACGAAGGTCCGATTTGGAAGACATTAGCTTGCGTGTAAGCATTCCCCCTCTCCCTCCGGGAGAGGGCCGGGGTGAGGGCGACGGAGTTGTCGACAATTCCCCCTCACCCTAACCCTCTCCCGGAGGGAGAGGGGACTTGCTATTCCCCTTGTCCGCTCAGCAAATGACAATAACTCTCGTAGCGCCGCTCGTCCAGCCGGCCGTCGGCCACGGCGTCCTTGACGGCGCAATGTTCTTCATGGGTGTGGGTGCAGTCGGGGAAGCGGCAGAGGCTCACGTAGCTGCGCACGTCGCGGTAATAGCCGGCCACCTCCTCGGCAATCACGTCCCAAAGCTGAAACTGGCGCATCCCCGGCGTATCGACCACGTAGCCGCCGCAGGCCAGCGGCAGCAGCCGGGCGACGGTGGTCGTGTGGCGGCCCTTCTCGTTGGCGTCGCTGACCTCGCCCACCGGCAGGTGCAGCCCCGGATCGACCGCGTTCAAGAGCGACGACTTGCCCACGCCGCTCTGCCCGGCCAGCACGCTCTCGCGGCCGGCCAGCAGGCGGGCGAAGCGCTCCACGCCGAAACGGGTCTTGGCGCTGAGCAACAGCACTTCGTAGCCCATGCGGCTGTAGACCCCGGCCAACGGCTCCAGGTCGGCCGCGTCGACCAGGTCGATCTTGTTGATGCAGATGACCGGCCGGACGCGGCCCCTCTCCGCAGTGACAAGCAAGCGGTCGATGAGGTTTGGCTTCAGCCGCGGTTCGGCGGCGCTGGCGACGATCAGGAGGAGGTCGATGTTGGCGACGACCACTTGCTGTCGGCCGCGGACGGTGCGGGAGATGGTGCCGTGCCGCGGCTCGACGCGCTCGATGAAGCCTTCGTTTTGCGCCGCGTCGTCGGCGGGCCGCACGAGCACGCGGTCGCCGGCCGCCACTACGTTCCGCTGGTCGGTGGCCAGGGTTTTCAGCAGCCGCCGGGTGGCACACTGGAAAATGCGGCCGTCCTCGGTGCGGACGGTGCTGGTCAGTCCCAGGACCGAGAGCACCCGGCCGCGGCAGCAGGACGCATCCACCTCCACGCGGACGTCCAAGGCCGGCTCGTCGCCGCCGGGGAGTTGCGAGCCGCGGATGGTGCGGTGGCGGGTGAGTTCTCCCTTGCCGCTGACCCGCTCCGACTGCGGGGGGGCCTCTTCCTGGAAGCCATGCGCGTCGAACTGGCGGGTCCAATCGGTGCGACGGGCACGGACGTTGCGGTTCTTGCGGAACTCGGCGCGGATCTTTCGCTCTTTGCCCATCAGCGCGGTCGGCTCACCTTCAGTTGCCCCGGCTCGTCGTTGGTCGGATCGTAACGCTTCGAATCGTCGGGGTCGGCCGGCAACGGCGCCGGGGCCCCCTTCGCGCCGCGCCGGTGCAGCAGCCCGGCGCGCTCCAACAGCGATTTGCCGAAGACGTCGGCCTCGGCGACCTCCGGCGGCGGCGGTCCCACGGCCCCAAGGTCCACCGGGGAATACTTCACCACGTATTTGTGCTTGGCGATCGAAAGGATATCGCCCGGGTCGAGCCGCTTCTCCGTGACCCGCGCGCCGTTGACCTTCAGGCCGTTGCGGCTTTGCAGATCGCGGACGTGCCAATAGCCGCCGTTGACGGTCAACTGGCAATGATGGGCCGAGACGTTCGAGAACCGCAAGACGATGTCGCAGCTCTCCCGCCGGCCCACCAGCAAGGTCTTCTTGAGGAACGGAATCGGGTCCCCCCCACCTACGGGGAGAAGTTCACCATACATCGGCGTCCACCTTGTCACGAAACCCAGGGGGTCTTAGGATGGAATAGCCCCCTCTAGTAGTGTACTTTGGTGCTATGATGGCGTCAACCGACTTTCCCTCCCCCCATCGGCCGGAAGGGGACTGTCCCGATTTTCGGGCAGCGACGCGAAGCGTCGGCCCGAAAATGGGACTGTCCCCCTTGGTTGACACACAAATCGGGACAGCGCCGCCGGAAGTCGCCTCCTGGCACGACGCCGGCCTCCGCTACTATCGCCAGAGCTTCTTCCTGAGGGAGAAGTTCGGCCGGCGAATCTGGAAGGTCAGCCTCGACGCCGGCTGCACGTGTCCCAATCGCGACGGCACGCTGGGCACGGCGGGTTGCATCTTCTGCGACCCGGAGAGCTTCAGTCCCAGCCGGCGGCTGCGACTGAGCTCCATCACCGCACAACTCGAAGAGGGGATGCGCCGCGTCCGCAAGCGCCATGCCGCCGAGGGGTTCGTGGC
The DNA here is from genome assembly GCA_052139835.1 of Thermoguttaceae bacterium. Classification (GTDB taxonomy): domain Bacteria; phylum Planctomycetota; class Planctomycetia; order Pirellulales; family Thermoguttaceae; genus JBKQVT01. The sequence goes on along the minus strand of JBKQVT010000187.1, from coordinate 14,646 downwards.
CTACTTCCAACCCGCCACCAACACCTATGGCCCGCTGGCCCATCTCCGCCATTGCTATGAAGAGGCCCTGGACCACCCGCAGGTGGTCGGCCTGGCCGTGGGCACGCGGCCCGATTGCGCCGGCGACGCCGTCCTGGACACGTTGGCGGAATTGGCAGGGCGGACCTGGGTGACGATCGAACTGGGGCTGCAAACGATCCACGACCGCACGCTCGACTGGCTGCAGCGGGGACATCACGTGGATGCCTTCTTGGACGCTTTCCAGCGGGCCCGGCAGCGGGGGCTGCCGGTGGGTGTCCATGTCATTTTGGGGCTGCCGGGGGAGTCCCGCGAGGACATGGCGGCCACCGCCCGGCAAGTTGCCCGGCTGGAGGTCAGCTCGGTCAAGTTGCATAATCTGTATGCGGTCCGCGGCACCAGGCTGGCCGAGATGCTCGCGGCCGGTGCGGTGCGGTTGCCCAACCGGGAGGAATACGTCGGCTATGTGGCCGACTTTCTGGAGGTCTTGCCGCCCAGTTGCGTCATTGATCGCCTCAGCGGCGATGCCCCGCGGCGCTATCTCGTCGGCCCGGAGTGGTCGCTGGACAAGGCGGCGATCCGCACGGCGGTCGAGGCCGAGTTGATCCGTCGGGGCACTTTTCAAGGATCAAGGATCAAGGATGAAGGATGAAGACGGGGTGGCGGCACGCTTGCGGTTTCGCACCAATTCCCTAGCCCCCAGCCCCCAGTCCCTAGCCCCTACTTTTGCCCCCCTATCTTGGCGAAATCCACCTTCCACTCGATCAGCGGCAGCCGGGGGTGGTCCGTCCACAGGCGAACGACCGCGGCGCGGTCCGCCATGAAGTTGCCCGGCGGGGCCTCGCGCGGGATCTCCACCTCGACGCGATACAAACCGACCCCGGGGCCGTGCCCCTGGCAGGCGTTGATCCGGACGTGCAGAAAGTCCGGCTCGGTCTCGATGCGGCGGACGACGAGCAACGGGCGCGGGTCGCGGACCTTCATGAGGATGGTTTCACAGGCGCCTTCTCCCGCTTGCAAGGCGCCGAGGCGCAGGACGCCGTGGCTGTCGATCTTGCGGCCGAAGAGGGTCACCCGGCCATCGACGCTGCCCTGGATTTGCACTGCCAGGGAATGGGGCGCGCCGGCGGCGGCCGGCGGAGTGGCGACAAACTCGACCGATTCCGCAAAGCGGCCGTCCGCCAGGTCGGCCGGCAACGTGACGCCGACGTGGTAGCCGCTGTGGGCTTGAAAGGGATCGAGTTCCTTGGCCGTCGCCGGCCGGATGCGCCACGTCATGCCGGGCCGCGACGGTCGCTGCGCAGCCAGCTCGAATCGCCGCCAGGTTTGCGAGTAGATCAGAGTCTCGGCCGAACGCTTCTCCGCCGCCGGCAAGTCGGCGGAGTCGATGGTCAACGTGATGGGCGAGGGGGCCGCGGCCAGGCGGCAGCGGACGGTGGCCGCGATCGTCAGGACGATCTGGTTGTGGGCCGGGTCGTTGCTCAGCACGGACACGCTCCGAGCTAGCGGCCCGGTCTTCAAGGTATCGTGCTTGGTCGCGGCGCTGAAGGCCACGCGGATTTCGCCTTGGCCGCCCGGCGGGATGGGCCGGGCAGGCAATTCCGTCACCGTGCACTTGCAGGTGCTGGGGCCCGGCGCGAGCTCGAGCGGCGCATCCCCCTGGTTGCGAACCAGGAAGGTCTGGGCAAACTGTGCGGGCGTCTCGATGATGCCCAATTGCTTGAAGGGCTGCCGGACCACCGCCCTGGGGCCCTGGCAGCGCCAGGGGCCGGGCAGATAGGTCGCCATGGCGCCGGCACGGTGCAGAGAAGGCATCGCGACGGTGGCCGCCGTGCCGGCCGCCACGGCGAAGGCTGCCGCCAGAGCAATCCGCGGGAATCGGCGAAGGACCACGGCGGCGGTTTCCTGGGGGGCGCTTGCGCAACCGCCCTCCATTATTCGCACGACGGTGAGGGTTTCGTGTGTTCGGCGATACGATTCCGTTAGGATTTGATTGGGTTTCGGCGACCATCGCCCCAGGTGCGGGGGCCTTTGCCTTTGGCCCTCGCGGCGCCGGGGGCGCAAAAGAAGAGCCGGACCTGTAACAGGTCCGGCTTAAGTTGGGCGGACTCGAGTTGGCGGGCCAACAGGGCAGGCCCCCACTCGCCAAGGGATCCGCTGGGCCAGGTTTCCGGCCAAAGGGTTGGCCGGAAACCTGCGCGGCAGCGGTCCAGTCCGAAAAATCAGGTTTTCGACGGTGTCGGGGGCGGAGGCGCCGGCAGGGCCTTCGACGGCGCCGGAGGCGCCGCGTTCGGGGCACCGGCCGGGGCACAGCAACTGCAAGCCGGAGTGCAGCAACTGCAAGCCGGGGCACAGCAACCACAGGTCGAGCCGCAGCAACTGCGGCGGCTACGACGGCAACGCTGGTGGCAGCAGCACTTCTTTGCGCAGCACGACTGGCCGCACGGGGCCGCACAGCAGGTCGGAGCGCAAGTCGCCGGGGCACAGGCACAGGGGGCCGGGGCGCAAGTCGCCGGGGCACAGGCACAGGGGGCCGGGGCGCAAGAGCACGGAGCGCAAGCGCACGGGGCGCAAGGCTTCGGGCAGCAGGTCCGCTGGCAACGGCTGCGACGGCCGCGGCAGTGCCTCGGGCAGCAAGTCTTGGGCTCGCAGCACGGGGCCGCACAGCACGTCGGCGCACAGGTCGCCGGAGCACAAGCACACGGGGCCGGGGCACAGGTCGCCGGGGCACAAGCGCACGGGGCGCAAGTGGCCGGGGCGCAACACTTCGGGCAGCAGGTCTTCGGACGACAAGTCCGACGGCACCGCTGGTGCCGGCAGCAGGTGGCCGGGGCACAACACGGGGAACAGGCGGCCGGGGCCGCACAACAGGCGGGGGCGCAGCAATCGCCCGCCGCCGCCCGCTTCTGGTTGCCTAGCAAGGCAACCCCGAGCACCGCGACGAACAACGCGATACCAAAAAGAAACGTGCGATTCATTCGAGAAACCTCCTACTTACAGGTACCGTAGCGTTAAGAAACTCGCACTCGTGCCGTCACTGGTTTGTGTTCTCCCCAACCACGACGGCTACCAGCCGGGGAGTCTCCTCAACGTTAACTGTGCCACCACCAACTCGCAGGCCGCCGTCTTGCCCTGTTCAAGTTCGTCAGCCTTGGTGCATGGTAACGACTGCACAGCTTTGAACGATAAGCTAGCATAGTTAAATTTGTTGTCAACCGGGGCGCGCGTAAAAATGCCCGCCCTAGCCAAAATTGGTATTCTGGGAATAATCTGCCGATTGCTAGGGAAAGCTAGGTCACGATCCGCTTCCTGACGGCCCGAAAACGAAAAAAGGGAGGGTCCCCCGCCGGGACTCTCCCTGGAAATGTCAACGTAAAGTATTCAAAGTCAAATACTTATGACGTTATGCCTCCGCATGAAAATCGTGTGGCGATAAGCCGCCGCCGCCGCAGACTTGCCCCCGGATGGACGCGGCCGGCGTGGGAACAGGTCGCGATTGTGTCCCCTCTAACGGAGGGTTGAATCCGCCGGTTTCTCCGCGGAGTTTTCGGGATTTTTTTCCGCTTGCTCCCGCCGCGCTTTCTCCGCCCGCCACCACTCGCACTTCTTTATTAGGTCTTCCGGCTCTTCGAATTTCAGCACAAGGGGGGGCTCGCCGGGAAACACGGTCCACGCCACGCCCACCACCCGCCAACCCTCGCTCTCGTGGTGCAACACCCAGAGCTGCTGGTTGGTCTTCGGCTGGCCGGTAGCGTCCAGGTCGGTCCAAGTGCAGGCCACGCGTGCGCCGTCCTGGCCAATATACTCGACTTCTCCGACCGTGTAATGGGCCGTGTCGCTGGCGGCAGGGGCTAGTCCCTTGCCGCCGCCGAGCTTCGCCAGCTTGCTGCGGGCCGTCGCACTGAGCATTCCGTTTGTCGCGGCGTCATTTCCGGTCCGGCAGGCCTCGAGGAACTGCCGGGCCGCGGCCGCCGGGCCATCCGCCGCCGCTTGCCCCGTTGGCTGCGTGCTGGTGGGGACCGCCGGGGGCGTCTTGCCGGCTGGTCCCGCCGACTTCCCGCAGCCCGACACGCCCACGGCCAATACGACCGACCACACGACTCCGTAGCTTCGCCACATGGCAAGAATCTCCTTCTTCTTGTCGCCTCGTCAGGGGGGGTAGTGTCGCAGGAACAGCCTTTTGGGTCAAGGCCGGAAAAAAAGGGGGAAGGCGGAGGGCGGAAGGGGGAAGGAAGCACAGGAAGGTCAGCTTCCGCGTCAGCGTTTCCTTCCCCCTTCCGCCCTCCGCCTTCCCCCTTTACTTCTCCTCTTCCTCGGCTACCGTCACCTTCTTCATCACGTCGCCCTGACGAATCGCGTCGACGACCTTCTGCCCTTCGACGACCTGGCCGAAGACGGAGTGTTTGCCGTCGAGCCAGGGTGTGGCCAGGTGGGTGATGAAGAACTGGGAACCGTTGGTGTTGGGGCCGGAATTGGCCATGGAGAGCACTCCCGGGCCGGCATGTTTGAGATCTTTGTGGAACTCGTCTTTGAAGGTGTAGCCCGGCCCGCCCGTGCCGGTGCCCTGGGGGCAGCCGGTCTGGATCATGAAGTCGGCGATGACGCGGTGGAACTTCAAGCCGTCGTAGAAGCCCTTGGCAGCGAGTTTCTCGAAATTGGCCACGGTCTTGGGCGCCTTGTCCGCGTGGAGTTTTGCGCGGATCGTGCCGCGGTTGGTGTCGATGGTGACAATTTTCACGGGAGAAGTCCTTTCGAAGCAGGAGTCAGAAGTTAAGAGTTAGGAGTTAGAAGTGAGGAGTGAGAAGTGAGGAGTGAGTAATTAGGAGTCATCGGTAGTATTGACGACGCGCCGCTGCACGATTCTAACTCCTAACTCCTAACTCCTGACTTCTTTTTTCTCATCTTACCGTTCCCACATCGGTTCGGCCACGCCGACGGCGGCGGGAACAAAAAGGAACAACGGCAACCAGGCGGCCAGCACCGGGCTGATCAGCTCAATCGACCCGAGTTGCTCGATCCCGATCACCACCAACACGAAGATCGTGACCACGCCCAGACACAAGCCGATGGCCATGAAGACGTTGCGGTTGCTCCGCGTCACGACCAGCGGCAAGCCGAGGAACAACAGCGTGAGGTCCAACACCGGCTGCACGATGCGGCTATGGATGGCCACGCGGATGTTGGCGCCGAAATCGAAGCTGTTGTTGTGCAGGCTGGAGATCAATTGCGCGGTCGAGGCGAAGTTGCGGAAGGCCTGGCCGCCGAAGAGTTCCTCGAAGGCCACGTCGCTGACCACGAAGCACTGGTTCGGCCGCAGCCAGGCGGGGGCGTCGCGGGGGGTAATGACGACCGCCTTGCCTTCCAGCAGCAGCGACGGCTGCTTCGCCAGGTTTTTCGGTTCCTGGAGGCCGTCGAGGAGGTATCCGCCGGGCCGTCCGGCGGCCGCCGGCCGGTAGAAGGCGTTCTCCGCCAGCAGCCGCTTCCCATATTCCCGCAGGGAAAGCGGCAGGAGAAAATCGGGCCGCTCGATCCGCTGCTGATTGACATAGGCGAAGCGGCCGCGGATGAGGATGTCGGTGCGGTTGTCGGACTGGGGGCATAGTTCCTCGCCGGCATTGGCGGCCAGGTCGCCGGGCCGCCGGGAAACCTCGTAGCGAAAATGCGGGATGAGCAACTCGCGATTCATCACTCCCAACACGTCGATGACGATCGCCGCCACGATCACCGGGGCCACGATGCGGATCCGCGGGATACCCGCCGCCATCAAGGCCGTCATCTCGTTGTGCCGCTGGATCCACGTCACGGTGAACATGGCCGACATCAGCGCCAACAGGCCGCTGGTGCGATCGAAGAACAACAGCGGCTGGAAGACGTAATAGCCGGCGACCAGCCGGAGCATCTGCAGCCCCTTGGCGCAGTGCATGAACGCCTCCAGGTTGGTGAAGGCGTCGAAGACGATGAAGATGCCGGTGAGGCTCAAGAAACAGATGGAGAAGGTGTGGAGGAACTGGCGGAGCAGGTAGCGGTCGATAATACGCATGGCGTCCGGCCTCAAAGCACCTTGCCGATGGCACGCCCCAACGCCTCGACCCCGGCGCGGATCGCCTGGCAGGAGGGGATGCCGAAACTCAGGCGGATCATGTGGTTCCGCCGCGGATGCCCCAGCAGCGGATAACAGCACTCGCCGGGCACGTAAAGGACACCCTCCTCCACCGCCCGGTCGAACAGCGGCCCGGTAACCCCGGTGTCGACGGTCTCGGGCAATTGCAGCCAGACATACAGCCCGCCGGTCGGCCGCACCCAGCCGACGCCCAAGGGGGCCAACCACTGCGCGGCGGCCTCCAGCGTGGCGGCGATCTTCCCCCGATAGTTTTCCCGCAGGGTCTCCAAGTGGGCGTCGAAGAGTCCCAGTTCCAGCACCGTGGTCATCAAGACCTGGTTGAAATGGGGGGAGCCGAAGTCGATGTTGCCTTTCTCCGCCAAGGCCGCTGAGAGCAACTCCGGCGGCAGGATCCCCCAGCCCACGCGGATGCCCGGCGAATAGGACTTGGAAAACGTCCCCGCATGGATGACCGTGTCGCCCTCGGGGTCGAACGACCGCAGGCTGGGCACGTCGTCGCCCCAATAGCGGAGTTCCCGATAGGCCGCGTCTTCGATCAGGTAGATCTTCCCCCGCACGGACCAACGCTTGGCCAGCTCGACCAATGCCGCGCGGCGCCCCGCCGGCACATTCACGCCGCTGGGATTGTCGTAATAGGTCACCGCGTAAATCGCCTTCACCCGCGGCAACTCGCCGCCGCGGTCCAGCCGTCCCAGCTCATCCTCGATGGCCTCCGGGATCAGGCCGTCCTGGTCCATCTCTACGCCGATGGTCCGCACCCCCATATTGCCCAAAGTCCCCATGTAGACGAAGTACGTCGGCGCCCCGCAGATCACGATATCGCCGGGGTCCAGAAGGATATCGCTGACCAGGTGCAACAATTGGTTGCTGCCGGCCGTGACGACGATTTGCGGGAGGGAGAGATTCAACTCGCGGGCGGTGACACCGTCGGCGCGGACCATGCGATCCAGCACCGCCTGACGCAAGGGGGGATGGCCGATCGTGGTGCCGTATTGCAGCGCCGCCCGCGCACGCCCAGGATCGGACCAGAGGGCCTCCAGGGCCTTGCGGGTAGGCTCGACCGGCAGGGTTTCCTGGTCGACGAAGCCGGCGGCCAGGGAGATCAACTCGGGATGGGCGAGGCTCCTGGCCATCAGTTGGCTGACGATGGTGTGGCCGCCTGCCCACTGGGCCCGCCGGCTCAAGTTTCCCTGGTTGACCATCGTTTTGCTTATCCTTGGCAAGTTCCCATCTCACGGGGGGAGAGCGGGACTCACAACGCTTGCTTCCAAGACTGGCGGCAGCTTATGGCAATCGGGGCGTGTAAGTCAAGGGCGTCCGGCCACTTGCCTTGGCCGCCGCGGCGGGCGAGAATCAGCTCCCATGAAGTCGATCTGCGGGAAGCGGCTCGTGGGGCAATGGATTGGCCGTCTGGGGAAGCGCGCCGCCCGTCTTGGCCGGCAGGGGATCGACTTGCTCTGCCCCCCGCGATGCCTCCATTGCGAGGCGGAGTTGCCGCCGGAATACGGCGAAATGCTGCTTTGCACGGCCTGCTGCGAGGCCCTGGGACCGGCAAACTGGCCCGGCTGTCCGCGTTGCGGGGCCCTGGAAGACGCCGATTGGGCCATGTCGGCGGCGGGCTGCCCGGCCTGCCACAACCTCCGGCTGCGGTTCCAGACGGTCATCCCCCTGGGGCCCTACGACGGGGCCTTACGCGATGCAGTGCTGAAGACCAAGCGGTCCTACCATGAGCAGATGTCGCTGGCCTTGGGGCAGTTGCTCCTGCGGCGGCGAGAGCGGGAATTGAACGATTTTCACCCCGATCTGGTGGTGCCGATCCCGATGCACTGGACCCGCCGCTTCCGCCGTGGCATCAATAGCCCGGAATTATTGGCCGGCTGTTTGGGGCGGCGTCTGCGGGTGCCGGTGGCCGATTGGCTCCTGGTCCGCACGCGCAACACGCTGCCGCAAAAAGACTTAACGCCGCAGGACCGCTTTCGCAACGTGCGGGGGGCCTTTCGCGTCCGGCGGGGACAGCGCCGCCGATTGCAGGGCTCGCGTGTGCTCCTGGTAGATGATATCCTAACCACCGGCGCCACCTGCAGCGAAGCCGCCGCCGTGTTGCGGCGCGCCGGGGCAAGCGCGGTGGCCGCCGCCGTGCTCGCCCGCGCCCAGGGGAGAAGATAAGGATGAAGGATAAAGGATAAAGGATGAACGACTAAACCCACGCGGCCATGGTCGTTCATCCTTTATCCTTCATCCTTTATCCTTAAACCGATGCAGCCACCCAAACCCAATACGACACCGAAGACCCGACCGCCGGGACGGCACTTCCGCGCCGTGGTGGTTCGCGGGTTGGCGGCGCTGTTTCCGCCCCTGCTGACGGTGGTGATCCTCCTCTGGGTCATCGGTACCGTTCAACAATACGTGTTGGTGCCCGTCAGCGCCGGCGCCCGCGAGGCGTTGGTCTACCTGGCGGCCGACATCCGCCAAGACCTGCCCTTGGTCCAGCCCAACGGCCGGACCGCCGTCGTCGATGGCCGCACCTTCTACCAACTCGACGACCACAGCTTCGTGCCCAAGCAGGTGTACGACCGGGTGGTGCAAAACGCCGAGGGCGAATCGCTCCCCCAGACCGGCAAGGCGGTCTACCGCCGCTACGTCGAGCTGACCTACCTGCGTCCCTACTATGCCATCCCGTTTTTCCTGGTCGTCTTCATCGTTTTCTTGTATTTGTTGGGCAAGTTCATGGCGGCCGGCATCGGCAGCTTCTTCTGGGGCCGCTTCGAAAGGGCAATCCAGCGCCTGCCGCTGGTGCGCAGCGTCTACTCCGCCGTGAAGCAAGTGAGCGACTTCTTCTTCGGCCAGCAGCAGATCAAGTTCACCCGCGTCGTCGCCGTCGAGTATCCGCGGGCCGGGATGTGGAGCATCGCCTTTGTCACCAGCGAGGGTTTCCGGGCCATCCGCGCCACCGCGGAGGAGCCCTGGGTGGGCGTGTTCATTCCTACCTCCCCCATGCCCATGACCGGCTATGCGCTGACGGTGCGGAAGTCCGAGGTCGTCGATCTCCACATGACGATCGACGAGGCGATCCAGTTCATCGTCAGTTGCGGCCTGGTCATTCCGGCCGGGGACGTGAAACAATTGCAAGCCGGCACCTGAGGTCCCGATGTCGCCCCTCCGCCTTGGCACCCGCGCAAGCCTGCTGGCCCAATGCCAGTCGCAGTGGGTTGCCGCGGAGTTGCAGGCGGCGGGCATCCAGGTCGAGTTGGTAGCGGTCAGCACCAGCGGCGACCAGCAGCAGACGCCCATCGGGGCGATCGGCGCTACGGGCGTTTTCACCAAGGAGATCGAGCGCGAGTTGCTGGCCGGCCGCGTCGATCTGGCCGTCCACAGCCTCAAGGACCTGCCCACCGACGTGGCGGCCGGGCTGTGCCTGGCGGCCGTCCCCCAACGGGCGTCGGTCGCCGACGCGCTCCTCTCCGACAAGTATCGTACGCTGGACCAATTGCCCCCGGGCGCCACGGTGGGGACCGGCAGTCTCCGCCGCCGGGCACAACTGCTGCACGCGCGGCCGGACCTGCAAATCCGCGACATCCGCGGCAACGTCGATACCCGGCTCCGCAAGCTGCACGGCGGCCAGGTCGACGCCGTGGTGCTGGCCGAGGCCGGCTTGGAGCGGCTCGGACTGGCCGACCAGATCGCCCAGCGCCTGCCCCCCGCGATCATGCTGCCCGCCGTCGGCCAGGGCGCCTTGGCTTTGGAGGTTCGCCGTGACGACCGGCGGACGCGGCAGCTCGTCCAGGCGCTGGATCATCCGGCCAGCCACGCCGCCGTGGCGGCCGAGCGGGCCATGCTGGCCGCACTCCACGGCGGCTGCCTGGCGCCGGTGGCCGCCTGGGGGCGGTTTGACCAGGATCGCCCAGACCTTCTCATCTTGACCGGCCGGGTGCTCAGTCCCGATGGCCTGCAGAAGATCGAGGCCACCCGCTCGGCGCCGCCGGCCGAGGCCGAGCAACTGGGCCTTCGCGTGGCCGACGATCTGCTGGCCCAAGGTGCCGCCGCCCTGATCGAGTCGGCACGGCAATAGCCGCGTTGACGAGTACCAGTGACACAGCGGGCGTTCCCCGACTGCCTCGTGGAAGCGAAGTCCGCTATACTACGTTTTCCGGTGGTGGGCTATGCCCACCCGATGGCTGCGTTGCTCCCAGTACGAATGACCTTCTCTTGAAAGGAGACCCTGCGATGAAACGATCCATTCTTGTCGCCGGTTTACTGCTGCTGGCCGCCTGCCCCTTGCGCGGGGCACAGCCAACAGGTCCCGTCGGGCCGATGCCCCAACTGGGCCTGGCCACGATTGGTGACCAGGGGAACATCGAGGTCGCGTATATCATCGTCGTCGAGGTGTGGGAAACGGCGACGCGGCACGAAGCTTACACCGCGGCAGACGCCAACGGCGCCCCGGTGCAACGGGTTCGGGAGGTTACCGCACGAGTCGTCCATCTTGTCCCTGAGCGGAGGCTCAAGAAGGTGGTGGCGGGCAAATACCGGGTGTGTCGGGACGGCAAACTGCTGGACCCCGCGGCGGCCGCGAAGCTGCTTGAGGAACCAATGCCGGTGGTGTTCGCCAGCTTCGAGAAGCCGAAACAGCAGTTCGATCCGTTCTATCTTCAGTTTTTCAAGCCGGGCATGTTGATGGTGGGGTTTGCCGCCGGGGGTTGAGCCACCGGCGGCCCGTCGTGTGCCACTGGCTCCGCCAGTGCCTCCTCGCAGCGATGGCGAGGCCGTCAAGGAAGCCCAAAGCACTGGCGGAGCCAAGGCTGTGGGGCATGGTCTTGAGTAGAGGAGTTCCATGCAAAGGCGCCAAGTCGCGAAGGCGCAAAGGTACGGAAACGAAGGGGGAAGGTTGGGTTGTCCCCCGGAGCGTTGATTCACCAAATACCACCTCCTCCTTTGCGGCTTGGCGCCGTTGCGCCTTTGCGTGAGACGTTTCTCTTCGTAACGTTGCCAAGACGCCGGTTTTTTCGCCAGGTTCCCGGACACGGTCGGGCGGAGCCCGTGCCACACGGCCCGGCCCTGGGGCCTCGGCATTTCTTTCGCAGCTTTCGCAGCTTCCCAGCGGTGAATTGCTTTGCCGCCGCCGCGGCGTGCTGGAGGCGGATTGCTGCGCCCGAGATCGGGTATTCTTGGACTTTTCGCTTCCTCCGCTACAATCCGCACGCCCGTTGGATTCGTGAGGTCTATTCCTTGTCGGCATAACAGGTTACATCGTTAGAAGCGGTCGAGTTTCCACAGCCGGCAGGTTCGTTGCGAGCGGCAAAATCGGTTTAGTCGTTACGACTGGAGAAAGTTTCTAAAGTCCACCCCCTACACAGGGCGAAGTTATTCATCGGATGGCTCACTTTCAGGCGGAAGCCCCCTAGGGATGTTCGCCGGGAAGTGGGCCGCAGGGGGGAACCTGCCTTGAAGGCCATGCCTTGACGATCCGCCTTGTTGACTCTCCAAGGCGGATGGTCTGCTCGTCCCACCCCTTCCACCTGTAGTTCGCCGGACGATTCTGTGTGAAGTCGGAGAGATTCGTAATAGGGCGGTTAAAGCCAAGCTTCCTATTTTACGGATTTTCTCTGGCTTCCGGATACCAAGGTTGCCGATGTATTTAGTACGGCGGGGGGTCAGAGGGAGCTGAACCACAGCCAGATCAAGCGAATTACGGATGGCCCCGACCCAGATGCCTGCGGGCCGCTCGGGCTGGTGACCGCGCCAGCGCGAGGGAGCAGAAACGGGCGGAAAAACCGTGGGCAAGGGGCGATGAAGTTTCGTCGGCGGCATCGCGCCGCTGCCGAAACATAACCAAACCAACGCGTAGCAATATCGGAGAGCCTGCGATGAAGGTCTTCACAACAGGTCAGGTCGCCAAGATATGTAAGGTGGCCCCGCGCACCGTCAGCAAGTGGTTCGACTCGGGACGGTTGCGTGGCTATCGGATTCCCGGTTCGCAAGACCGGCGGATTCCTCGCGAGTATCTCATCAAGTTCCTCAAGGAGCATGGCATGCCCCTGGGCGACTTGGAAGACGAGGCCATGGCCAAGGTGCTGATTGTCGCCCAAGACCAGGTCTTGATCGAAAACGTCAAGCGCGAATTGCCCCTGGAACGCTCCTTCAAGGTCGCCGTGGCCGCCAGTGGATTCGACGCCGGCATTCAGGCGGAAAGTTTCCACCCCGACTGCATTATCGTCGACTTCTCGATCGGACGGACCGAGGCCCTGCAGATTTGCCAGAATCTCCGCCGCAACAGCGAGTTTGCGGAGGTGATCCTGATCGCCTTGCTGCCCGACGACGGCAGCTCGACGAGCTTCGACCGTTCCAGCATCAACGAGACGTTCAAGAAGCCCTTCGACGCCGCCCTGCTGGCCGAGCGTCTGCGGACCTTGATCGGCGCGAAGAAGGAACTCGTCTGAGGCCCCGCCCCGCAAGGGGCGCGCTCCAGGTTACTCATAAATCCGATTCGCCGAATTCACCCAACCCGTCGCGGATAGACCCCCGCGACGGATAATTTTTTCTTGGCCGCGCACTGGCGCGGCCTTTTACATGCGCGGGCCGTCAGAAAGCTCCGATGGGACCCATGGGACTCATGGGACCTATAGGACCTATAGGACCCATAGGGACCGTGGCACCGATCCGCCACGGCCGCAAAATGGGTGGCGAAATACCACCGCATCGTGCATCCCCGCCCCCCTCGACGAATCCCCGCCAAACGCTAAAATCTAGTCACCGTTGCAACCCCACGTGCCAGGAAATCGCCGATGAAAGGTGCGGCCGTACCACGGGCCCAGGCCACCGATCCCCTTCGCGACCTCTATGCGCCCGTGGCCCATGAACTGGATCAGGTCGAGGAGATCCTCCGCGAGGAACTCCACAGCGACCATCCCTTCGTCGACTGCCTGGTCAAATACGGGGTCCGCCTGGGGGGCAAGCGGCTGCGGCCGGCCCTGCTGCTGTTGTCGGCCCGTGTCGCCGGGCCCCTGCGGCGCGACCATCTGGTGCTGGCCGCCGCCATCGAAATGATCCACACCGCGACCCTCATTCACGACGACGTCCTCGACGAGGCCACGCTCCGCCGCCACCTCGACACCGTCAATTCCCGCTGGAACAACGAGACCAGCGTCCTCTTGGGCGACTACCTCGTCACCCGCGCCCTCTGCCTGGCCAGCTCGGTCGATACCACCTTCGCCTGCCGCGCCATCGGCCAGGCCACCCGCACCATGTGCGAGGGCGAGCTCCGCCAGGTCGCCGGACGGGGCAACTACGAACTGGCCGAGGCGGACTACCTAGAGATCATCGCCGACAAGACGGCGGCCCTGACCGCCTGCTGCTGCCGGCTGGGCGCCCACTACGCCGATGGCGACCCCGTGGTGGAAAACGTGCTGGCCCAATACGGCCTCGACCTCGGCGTGGCCTTCCAGATCGCCGACGACCTGCTGGACGTGCTGGGCGACGAGGCCACGGTGGGCAAATCGCTGGGCACCGACCTGGTCAAGCAGAAATCGACCCTGCCGCTGATCCGCGTCCTCCAGCAGGCCGACCCCGCCCAGCGCTCCGAGGTGGTCGCCTTGCTCTCGCGCTCGGGCAACCATCGTTGCCAGGCCCTGCGGCCGTGGCTGGAGCGCTTCGACGCCGTCGCCTATGCCCAAGCGAAGGCCCTGGACTACAGCCGCCTGGCCCAGGAGGGACTGCGGTCGATCCCCCCCGGCGCGGCGCGGGACGCCTTGCACGAGTTGGCCCGCTTCGTGGTCGCCCGCGAACACTAGAACTTAGAACTTAGTTCTTAGAACTTAGTCCTTAGAAGTTCTTCTCGGCCGAGCGCTAGTTGCTCATGGCCTTGCTGGCCGCCGGTTTCTGCGTCGCGGCCCCCGGCCTCGGCGCGGGGCCCCTTTGCCCTCTTTGATCCGGCAGCGCCAGCGCCACCACTCCCGGCCCGGTATAAATCGTGAACACGCTCCCATTGTAGATGGCCGTATGCCAGTTTTCCGCCCGGTGGATTACCTTGTCGGTGTCCTGCGGCGTCTTCGCCTTCAGGGCCTCGGCCACGCGTGCCTCGACAAGTTTCTCAAACTGCGACTTGGTCATCGTGACGGCCTCTTCCTTCTCCGTGGTCTGCCCCCAGACCTGCCGCACCAACCAAACGCCGCCCACGAGCGTCGCACAGAGAATCACGGATACGATGGCTTTCTTCATGGTCTCTTTCCCCTTGAGAATGGTGGTATGTTCCGCCGGCCGGCCCAACCGGTTGCCGAGCAGCCGCTTGATTCTAGCACACCCCGCCGGCCTCCGCACCTGGGAAGGCCGAGGGAAAGGGGGAGGGCGGAGGGCGGAAGCCCCACGGCCCCCAATCCCTGGCCCCTGGCCCCTGGTCCCTTCTTCCTTCCCCCTTCCGCCCTCCGCCTTCCCCCTTATGAAAGTGGTCTTCCGCAGTTCGGGCAGGCCTTGGCCAATCGCGAGACACGTCGTCCGCAATCCGGGCAAGGGAC
>JBKQVT010000186.1:0-8120 GCA_052139835.1 Thermoguttaceae bacterium | reverse complement strand
GATATGCCGGCGCATAGCAAGAGGTTCTCGAATGCGAATTTGCCTGCGGCCAGCGAACAGGCGATAACCAGGGACCAGTTCGGCACTTACTGCTTCAACACCCAGCTACTTGCGGAATCGCTGAGGAGAAAGGCGGAGGGTGGAGGGCGGAGGGCGGAAGGGAGCCGGAGGCGTCAGTCTCCGGATAGGGCGGAAGTGGGGATATGCCTTGTGGCGCCATGGCAAGCCACGGTAAAATGGCGTGAAGGCGGGACTTGGCCCGGTGCGTGCGAGATATGCGATGAGCCTACGAGAAGACGACCGACCGATGGCCCGCGATGCCGAGGAGGCGACGCCGCCCTTTCAGTTCACGGTGCGGAGCCTGGTGGTGTTGATGTTCGTCTGCGCGGTGATCTTGTCGCTGATCGAGCTGGCGGTGCCCGCGGCGGGGCTGCGGTGGCGCTTGCTCGTGGCCGCCTACTTCATGACCCTGGCGACCTACGTGGTCCTGCGGGCGCCCTATTTCTGGCGGAGGGTTCGCCGAGCGATCCAGCAACGCCAGGAGGTCTTGGAAGAGCGCCAGCAACTAGCCGCGATGGCCTCCCGCCGCCGCAAGGAGCGGTCGTAACAACACTCATGGCCGCAAAGCAACCATCCCCCCCAGACCAGCCGCCTGAGGCGCCCGACTTCGAGCAGTCGCTGGCCCGGCTGGAAGAGATCGTCCACCTGCTGGAAGACGGCCAACTGGGGCTCAGCGAGGCCCTGGTCCGTTACGAAGAGGGGGTAAAACTCCTCCGCCGGGCCTATAAACTCCTGGAAGGGGCGCAGCGGAAGATCGAGGTCCTCAGCGGCGTGGATGCCAAGGGCAATCCGATCACGCGGCCCCTGGAGGACGTGCCCACCTTTGGGGGATCGGAAGGAACCGCGTAGACGCGCCGCGGCGGGTGGCTTACAATGGACGCGATGGTCAACACCCTGGCTTCGCCCTGGGCCGAACATGCCGAGCGGCTTGGTCCCCCCATCGAGACGGCCCTAAGCGACTATACCGACTTGTCTCCAGGTTGTCCTTCCCGGCTCCGCGAGGCCATGCGTTATAGCCTGCTGGCGCCCGGGAAGCGGCTGCGTCCGCTGCTGGCGTTGACGGCGGCGGAGGCCTGCGGGGGGGATTTTTCCGCGGCCCTGCCGGCGGCCTGTGCCGTGGAAATGGTCCACGCCTATTCGCTCATCCACGACGATCTGCCGGCGATGGACGACGACGACCTGCGTCGCGGCCGGCCCACCTGCCACAAGGTCTTCGGCGAGGCGCTGGCGATCCTGGCCGGCGACGCCCTGTTGGCGCTGGCCTTTGAGGTGCTGGCCGGCGGGGTGCGGCCCGCGGAGGCGGCCGCCCGCTGCTGCGCCGCCTTGGCCGCGGCCGCCGGTCCTTGCCAACTCGTCGGCGGACAGGCCGAGGATGTAGTGGGATATGGGCGAGACCTGGGTGCCACTGCTGGCTCGTCCAGCAGTGCGAGGACCACTGCTGGGCAAGCAAGCAGTGGCACCCGTCACCAGGGCACTGCTGGACAAGCCAGCAGTGGCACCCGTCACCAGGGCACTGCTGGACAAGCCAGCAGTGGCACCCGTCACCAGGGCACTGCTGGACAAGCAAGCAGTGGCACCCGTCACCAGGGCACTGCTGGACAAGCCAGCAGTGGCACCCGCGGGAAAAAGGTTCCTGACACCTTTTTTCTGGAGTCGATCCACAGCCGGAAGACCGGGGCACTGATCCGGGTTTCGCTCCGCCTGGGGGCCATGGCCGTGGGGGCTTCACCGGGGGAGTTGGCCGCCCTGGACGAGTACGGACGGCGGCTCGGACTGGCCTTCCAGATCACCGACGACTTGCTGGACGTCCGCGGCGACGAGGCCGCGGCCGGGAAGCGTCTGGGCAAGGACGCGGCCAAGGGAAGACTCACCTTTCCCGGCCTGCTGGGCAGCGACGCCAGCGCCGCCTATGCCGGGCAGCTTATCGCCGAGGCCCTGGCGGCGCTGGCCTCGTTGGGGCCGGCGGCGGCCGGCTTGGAACTGTTGGCCCGTCATGTCCTGGAGAGAAATCGCTGATGGACACGCTGCTTTCCACGCTCCGCTCGCCGCAGGACCTTTGCGGGCTGTCGGCGGCTCAATTGGAGCAGTTGGCCGCCGAGATGCGCGAGGCCATCTGCCGCGTGGCCGCCAAGCGGACCGCCCATTTCGCCTCGAACCTGGGCGTCGTCGAACTGGCCCTGGCCCTGCACGCCTCCTTCGACTTCAGCCGTGACCGCCTCATCTGGGACACCGGCCACCAGGTCTACGCCCACAAGCTGCTGACCGGCCGCTACGGCCGCTTCGAGACCATCCGGGCCAAGGGGGGCCTGATGGGCTATCCCAATCCGGAGGAAAGCCCCTACGACCTCTTCATGACCGGACATGCCGGCTGCAGCGTGGCCACCGCCCTGGGGATGAAGTGTGGCGACGAACTGGTCGAGCCCGCCGGGCCGCGGAGCGTCGTGGCCGTCATCGGCGACGGGGCCTTCAGTTCCGGCATCGTCCTGGAGGCCATGAATCATGCCGGCGGGCTGAAGAAGAACCTCGTCGTGATACTGAACGACAACAAGATGTCGATCTGCCCCCGCGTGGGCGGCCTGGCCGAATCGCTCGACCGGCTGCGGATGAACACCCTCTACACCGGTCTGAAGACGGAGGTGCAGAAGCTGCTGGGGCACTTGCCGGTGTTGGGCGATCCGGTGGAGCGGTTCCTCAACCAGGTCAAGGGGGCGATCAAGGCCGGCCTGGTGGGCGGCATGTTCTTCGAGGAACTGGGCTTCCGCTACGTCGGCCCGGTCGACGGCCACAACATCCGCCAACTGAAAAAGTACCTGGCCATGGTCCGCCAGGTGCAGGGGCCGGTGCTGCTGCACGTGGTGACGGAGAAGGGGCACGGTTTTCGGCCGGCCGCCGAGGACCCCACCACCTTCCACACCCCGGAGCCGTTCACGCGGCGCAACGGCTCGGTGGTGGCGATGAAGAAGAAACATGCGCCCTCGTACACGCTCGCCGTGCGGGAGGCGGTGCTCCAGCAGATGCGCGGCGACGCCCGCGTGGCCGTCATCACCGCGGCCATGTGCCAGGGCACCATGTTGGAGCCGGTGCGGGCGGAATTTCCCCAGCGCTTCTTCGACGTGGGCATCTGCGAGTCGCACGCCGTGGCCTTCGCCGCCGGCCTGGCCAAGGCGGGGATGCGGCCCCTGGTGGCCATCTACAGCACCTTCATGCAGCGGGCCTACGACCAGATCTTCCAGGAAGTCGCCCTGCAAAACTTGCCCGTGACCCTGCTCTTGGACCGCGCCGGCCTGGTCGGTCCCGACGGCCCCACCCATCACGGCGTCTTCGACCTGACCTACCTGCGGCCGCTGCCCAACCTGGTCGTCATGGCGCCGGGCGATCAGCAGGACCTGGCGGCGATGATCGCCTGGTCGGTCGGCTACCCCGGGCCGACGGCCATCCGCTATCCCAAGGCGCCCGCGGAGACCGTGCCGCGCCCGCTGTCGGCCATCGAGCCTGGATGCGCCGAAGTCCTCCGCTGGGGCGCCGACGCCATGCTGGTGGCCTGCGGCACGGTGCTGAAGTCGTGTGTCCACGCGGCCGACCGCCTGGCCAAGGAGGGGATCGAGGTCGGCGTGATCAACGCCCGCTTCGTCAAACCGCTGGACTGCCAGACCATCCTCCGCGCCGTGCGGGAATGTCCGCTGGTGGTCACGGTCGAGGAGGGGGCCTTGATGGGCGGGTTCGGCAGCGCGGTCCTGGAGGCGGCCGCCGAGGCCGGCCTGGATGCCAGCCGCGTCCATCGGCTGGGCATCCCCGACCGGTTCATCGAACACGGCGACCGCGGGGAACTGCTGGCCGGCCTGGGCTTGGACGCCCGCGGCATCGCGCGGACTTGCCGCGAGCGGATCGGCGGGCAAGGGCAGTGCCGGGCCGACGCTTCGCGTCGCTGCCCGAAAATCGGGACAGTCCCCGGCGCCAAGTATACGTCTGGATAGACCGCCATGAACCCGCCCTCCACCCCCGTGCCCCCGGCGCCGGCGGAACGCCCCTTGCGGGTGGTGCTGCTCAGCGCGGCGGAGCGCGCGGAGGTGGTTGCCGAGGCCCGCCGCCTGCGGACGCAAATCGAGCCCTTCGCCCAGATCGTGGCCACCGATTTCCACGCCGCCGAAGACCTTGCGCAACTGGACGCCGACGTGGCGGTGGTGCTGGGCGGCGACGGCTCGATCCTGCGGGCGGTGCATCAGATGGGCGGCCGGCAGTTGCCGGTCATCGCCGTGAATTTGGGAAAACTGGGGTTTCTGGCGGATGTTTCCCCCGACGAATTGCCCGCTGTATTGCGGGATTTCCGTGCCGGAAGGCTCACGATCATCGAGCATCTGATGTTCGACTGCCGCGTGACGAACGGCGGCGTGGTGCGTGCCGAGAAAATGGGCCTGAACGAGACCGCCGTCCACAGCGGCCCGCCCTTCTCCGTGATGGAAGTCGATCTCTACGTTGACTCGGAACTGGTAACTACTTATAGTTGCGACGGTTTGATCATCAGCACGCCGGTGGGATCGACGGCCCACAGCCTTTCGGCGGGCGGACCGATCTTGCGCAAGGACCTCCAGGCCTTCGTGATCATGCCCATCAGCCCCCACTCGCTGACCAACCGACCGGTGGTGGACGCCGCCGAGCGGGTCTATGAGATGGAGGTGGCGCGGCCCCGCGCCGAGACCTCCGTGGTGGTCGACGGGCAGGTCCTTTGCCGCTTGCAGCCGGGCGACCGCGTCTCGGTGCGGCGGGCGGACTGCCGCTTCCAGCTCGTGGCCGCCCCAGGGCACAGCTATTACCGCACGTTGCGGGAAAAACTGGGCTGGAGCGGGCAGATTGAGCGAAGGATGAAGGATGAACGATGAAGGATAAAATGTGACGAGAGAGGACTTGGGTCTTAGGTCTTAGGACTTGGAAACGAGTCCCAGTTTCGAAGCGATCGAGCCTAAGACCCAAGACCCAAGACGTAATTCCAAGACTCGAACACGGATGGGAGTCGATCAAGATGCCAGCGGGAAAGGATGCCAGCGTTCTGCGGCTTTGGAGCGGGGCCACGGCCCTGTTGGTCTTCGGCGTGCTCTCGCTGCCCACGCCGGCGGTGAGCGAAGATCAAGCGGCCCAGACCGTGGAGCGGTACACCCTCCGCTACAAATTCACGCCGGGGGAATCGCTGCGTTGGAAGGTCGTGCATCGCTGCCGGGTGCGGACCACGGTCTCCGGCACCACCAAGACGGTCGAAACCGTGAGCACCTCCGAGAAGGTCTGGCGGGTCCGGGGCGTCGAGCCCGACGGCTCGGCCACCTTCGAGCACCTGGTAGACTGGGTCGATATGCGGCATCAACTCAGCGGCAGCCCCGAGGTCCATTACAACAGCCGCAGCGACGCCGTGCCGCCCCACGGTTACGAGTACCTGGCCCAGTCGGTCGGCGTGCCGCTGTCGTTGGTCACCCTGGACGCGCAGGGCAAAGTGGTGAAGCGAAAGCGGTTCCCGGTCAAGGCGGCAGTGGGCGGAGAGGGCGAAATCACCGTCTGTCTGCCCAGGGAGCCGATTGCGGTGGGATACGAGTGGTCGGTCCCGCAGGACATCGAGTTGCCGCTTCCCGGCGGCGCGATCCGCAAGATCAAGGCGCGGCAGTGTTTCGCCCTGCTGGGGGTGAAGACGGGCGTGGCCACCATCCACCTGGCCACCCAGATCCTTTCGCCGGTGCACGATCCGGCCATCGAGGCGCAGTTGATTCAGTTCGAGTCGGCCGGCACGGTGCGGTTCGACATCGACGCGGGGCGAATCCTCGGTCAGGAGATGGCCGTCGACAAGGGGGTCGTGGGTTTCCGCGGCGAGGCCAGCAACATTCATTACTTGACGGAATTTAGCGAAGAATTCGTCTCTGCCGGCGCGACCGTGGCGGGCCGTGCGGAAGAGCGGAAGTAGGTCTTGGGTCTTGGGTCTTAGGTCTTGGAGCTTGCAACTAATACTACAGCGCAGCTTGTGAATATGGGTAAACGTCCTTGATGTAAGTCCTTATTCCAAGAGGAACCACACTTACCCATTTTGAAAAGCTGCGCTGTAGTACTAAGACCTAAGGCCCAAGACCTAAGACCCTCCTGGCAGCAGTTTACGACTATGCCAACCGTGAGGGTTGGGGGCCTTGCGTCTTGGGCCTGTCGTGCCCATTGGGCAAGCTACGGCAGCCGCCGCCGATAGCGGCAAGGCCCGGCGGCCGCGGCTGCCGATCTTGACAATATGTTCAACAAGCTCACGCTCAGCGCGCTGGGGCTGATGGCGGCGGTGACCGGGCCGATGGTTTTCTTTGCCGTTTCCAAGCCGGCCGTTTCGCTGCCGACCGGCCCCGTGCAAGCCACGCCCGACCGCAGCCTGACCGAGGTCTTCCAGTTCAACATCACGCCCGAGTGGATCATGCGGCGCTGGCCGCAGGTGGCCACCGGGCTGGACCAGGTGCAATTGCAGGGCTACCGCGTGCCCTTGATCAGCGGCACGGCGGAGAGCGACGTGGCCGGCGCGCTGACCTACTACTTCAACGCCCAGCAGCAACTGCAGCGGATCACCTTTCTGGGCAACACGGGCGACCCGCGCAAGCTCATCGTCCTGCTGCGGAGCCGCTACCAACTGACGTGGCGGCCGACCAACGATCCGGCCCGGGTGGTCTATGAGGCGGTTCGCAGCGACAACCGTCCGGCCAGCGCCTTGCGGATTGTGACGGCCCCGGTGATGAACGCGGCCGAGCCGGGGCAGCGTTTCGAGTTGCAGCTTGTGCTGGAGCGGCCCGAGGAGTAGGGTAGCTCAGCCGTCGGCCTTGGGCTTGGCAAGCTTGGCCTCGGGATTGGGGGCGTCGTAGTCGAAGTCGCGCCAGACCATGGGCCGCCGCAGGGAGGGCTCGATCCGCAGCACGGTCTCGCCGTTGCGGAAGATCCGCACCGTGCCGTTGCTCTGGCTGACGGTGACGGCGACGGCGTTGGTGGCCCGGCTGATGGCGGCCGCGGCCCAGTGCCGGGCGCCCAGTCCCTTGGAAAGGGTGACGTCGGCGGCCGAACAGTCGAGGTAGCGGCAGGTGGCCTCGACGACGCCGTCGGCCGAGACGATGATGGCCCCGTCCATCTGGGCGATTTCCTTGATCCCCTCGCGGACCCGCGGATCGTCGAGGTTCCGCTCCTTGCGGCTGTAGCCCTTGACGGGATCGAAGCCGGCGGGCCGGCTGCGGGCCAGGACCTTGCGGGAATCGCCCACCACCAACAGCGCCCCCAGCGGCTTGCCCTCGCGGCCTTCGCGGCTGATCTCGACCGCCAGGTCCACCACGACCTTCAGGGTGTCCAGGGGGACGCGGGTCTCCAACTGGCGGAGGTCCCGGCCGGTCAAACGGTTGAGGTGCTCGTCGAGGTTGATGACGCTCAGCGAGTCGATCGTCTCGGAGTCGAAGCCGCAATACAGGGCCGCCACGCAGGAACCGGGGACGAGGATGTCGTCGGCCACGGCCTCCAGGACGGCCTGGGTCAAGCGCTCGTAGACGGGGCTTTCCGGCATGTCCAGGCGGATGGGCTCCAGGCCGGCCTCCTTGGCCCCGGCGAGTTGCTCGTCGGTGTCGGCCGCCACGAGGATCCGGATCTTCGTCGCGCCGGCCATGTTCCGCAGCCGCTGCCAATCCACCGTGCCTTCCACCAGGAGGAGGACGGCATCGACGCCGGCCGTCTCCGTCATGCGAAAGGCCAGCGTGAGGAGGGCCTTGAACTGATCGGTCAGTCGGAGCGCTTGCATGGTCGTGGCACCTTACGTGCCCGCCATCCTACGGTTTCTTGCCGGCGATGGCAACCGCAATGGAGGCCGGTTTGCCCGGAGGGAT
The DNA here is from genome assembly GCA_052139835.1 of Thermoguttaceae bacterium. Classification (GTDB taxonomy): domain Bacteria; phylum Planctomycetota; class Planctomycetia; order Pirellulales; family Thermoguttaceae; genus JBKQVT01. The sequence goes on along the minus strand of JBKQVT010000186.1, from coordinate 195 downwards.
TAGGGATTGGGGATTAGAAAAGAGCGCGCAAGGCGTACGAAAATCTCGGCCCAGGGCTCTAGAACGGGTGCCAACTCCGCTCGGCCAGGGAAGGCTCGGGCTTGGCCGGATGGAGGTTGTTGGCCTTGGCGTACTCCCGCCACTTGTTCACGTCGTTGCCCAGGTCCTGGCCGGTGACCTGGCGGAGCGACGTCA
>JBKQVT010000185.1:0-16464 GCA_052139835.1 Thermoguttaceae bacterium | reverse complement strand
CGGCTCGCTACGCTCGCCTCCGCGACGCCGGCCCCACCCTGAGTTGTTCTGTTCCTAACCTATTACCAAGGGGACATTTCTATCCGTGAGAAAGAGGGGACATTTCTACCTGTGTACAACACAGTGGGTGGAAATCCCTTGACAAGGCGGCGGTTTCAGCTACCGTTGTAGGGATGATGAATCTTTGCATGGCGCCAGCCCGAAGGGTAATGACCGTTGTGCTCGCGGCGGTCTGGATGGCCTCTTCGACCGCCTGGGCCGTCACGCCGTCCGACGCCCTCCTCAACGGGCTCCGACGGCAAGGCAGCGTCAGCGATTACGCCGGGATCTTGAGCCCGGCGGAGCGTTCGGACCTGGAAAACCGGCTGGCCCAATTGCGGCAAAAGACGGGCGTGCAGTTCGACGTCGTCATTCTCCGGTCGATGGAAGGCGGACAAATCGACGACTTCATCAACAAGCTGTTCAATAAGTGGGGCATCGGCGAGAAGGGGAAGAACAACGGCATCATGCTCTTGGTGGCCCTTGGGGACCGCAAGGCCCGCTGCGAAGTCGGCTATGGACTGGAGCCGATCCTCCCCGACGCCCTGGCCGGCCGGGTGTTGGACGAACAACTCTTTCCGGCCTTCAAGCAGCAGCGTTACGCCCAGGGACTGCGTCAGGCCGTCGAGCGGATCGCCCAGATCATCGAGCGCGGCGAACCGGCGCCGCCGGAGGCCAGGCGGCCCGCGGCGCCGCCGCTTGGCATCCAGGTTGGCACGATCTTGTTTCTTTCCATTTTCGTTGCCATCGGATTCGCTGCCATCGGCGGCGGCATCGGCGGACGACAAGCCTTCCTTGTGTTCTGGGGCGCGTGGTTCGGCGGCATACCCATGGTGATGGCCTGGATGGTGTCCCCGGTGGGATTCTACCTGCTGACTGCCTGGGCCGTGGCCATGTTCGTCGTCGGCTGGAAGTCTGCCGGGCACGTCGGCGGGAAGGGACGGTCCCAGGGCTATTCCCCTTGGACCTGGGGAGGGTCCGGCTGGTCGGGCGGCGGCTTCTCCGGCGGCGGCTTCTCTGGTGGCGGCGGGTTCGGCGGTGGCGGCTGCGGCGGCGGAAGCTCCGGCGGCGGCGGGGCCAGCGGCGGTTGGTAAACGGAAAGGGTAACGTCATGACTCCGGAAGAACTGGTCGGTCAACTCGAAAAGTCCATCCCCGGCCGCGTGTCCGCCGCCCTGCTCTACGGCTCGGCCGCCGCCGGCGACTTCGTCGCCGGCACCTCGAACTACAATGTGCTCCTGGTCCTCGACCGCCTGGGCGTGGCCGAACTCGACGCCATCGCGAAGGCGGCCCTGCCCTGGGCCAAGGCCGGCAATCGGCCGCCGCTGCTCTTCACCCCCGGCGAACTTCGCGCTTCCGCCACGCTCTTCCCCATCGAACTGCTCGACATCCGGCAATCGCATCGCGTGCTCTGCGGCGAAGATCCGCTGGCCGACGTGGCGATCCGGCACGAACACTTGTGCCTGCAACTGGAGCGGGAACTCAAAGGCAAGCTGCTGACGCTGCGGGAACAATACCTGCTCAGCGGCGGCCGGCCGAAACGGGTGGCCGAGTTGCTGGTCTCCTCGGTGGCCGGCGTCCTGGTCGTGTTGCGCGCGGCCTTGCGGTTGTTTCAGGAAGACGTGCCCGCGCACAAGGTCGAGGCCCTGCGGCTGTTGTCGCGGCATATCCCCTTCGATCCGCAGCCGCTGGTGGAGATCGAAGACCTGAAGCACCGCCGGCGCAAGCTGCGCGAGGTGGTCCCGCAAGCCCTTTTCGCCTCTTACCTGGCCGTCATCGAACAAGTGGCGGAGGCCGTCGACCGCCGCCTTCATCCGCAAACCGGAGATACCTCGCCATGAAGAATTTCGTTCTCGTCGTGTTGGTCGTGGTGGTGCTGGCGGCCGTGGTGATCGGATGGGCGGTCTCGGTGAACAACCGGCTGGTCGCCCTGCAAGAGAACGTGCATTCCGCCTGGGGCCAGGTGGAAACCGTCCTGCAGCGACGCTACGACCTCATTCCCAACCTCGTCAATACCGTGAAAGGCTACGCCAAGCACGAGAAGGACGTGCTGGAGGACGTCACCCGCCTGCGGAGCCAGTGGGCCAAGGCGGGCACGGACGCCGAGAAGGTCAAGGCCGCCGGCGAGTTGGAGGGGGGCTTGGCCCGCTTGCTGCTGGTTGCCGAGCAGTACCCCGATTTGAAGGCCAGCCAGAACTTCCGCGATCTCCAGTACGAGTTGGCGGGCACGGAGAACCGCATCACCGTGGAGCGGCAACGCTACAACGACGCGGCCCGCGCCTACAACACCTGCGTGCGGCAGTTCCCGGCGAGCGTCATTGCCCGCCGGCAAGGTTTCGCGGCCGACGCCGCCTACTTCGAAGCCAACCCTGGGGCCAAGCAGGCGCCGAAGGTGGACTTCGGGACGGAGAAGTGAGTTAGAGCCGGGGACTGTCCCTTTCAGGGGGCGATCAACGGCCCTCGGCGCCGTTGGCGGCCGATCGGGCGCAATCGAACAATTCCCGGCGAAGGTCCTCGTCCGCCACGTACGCCCGCAGGTAGCCCGCCAGCATGACCAGGTCGGCGGCCGTCACCGGACCGATCTTGTAAGCGCTGGCAATCGCGCGCTTCAACTGCGGCAGGTAGCGATCGCGAAGCTGGCGGGCATCGGGCTGCCGATAATACCTTTCCCGCGCGGGGCCGCCGGGGGCCGCTTCGCCGACGCCTTCCCGGCCGACGCCAGCGGAACCGGCGCCCGCCAGCGCCAGGCCGCGGGGATTCCGCGTCCGGGCAGCGGCTGTCTCCAGACCCCGCCACAGCCGGAGGCGATGCTCGCACATCCGATTGCGAAGGGCTTGCCACCGCCGGCCGACGATTCGCTTTCCACTGGCGTCGATGTTCATCACTAGATTGGATGCGCCGCGACGGCCGATAATTTCACGAAAATCCGCCGCGGGGGGAAAATTTCCCGCTCTGTCCCCCTGAGCGAATCCCGGCCGATCCCTCAGAGTAATCGGATCGCGGGTGCAGCCGACTCCAGCGATGGGCAACCGCAGTTCTGGGGCGGTTCCCCTCGCGCCACAGCGCGGCGGCGAGTGGGGTGACATATGTATGTCACCCGCGTGTAACACTGTGGTCAGAAGAGGGGTGAGCCGTGCCGATCGGAATCACTTCGCGTCGCCGGACGGTTCCGGTTGTTTCAAGCGGACCAGCAGCCACTGCTGCGTCTTGTCCTTGCCGATGTGGATCAACACCGGGGCCTCGTCCTGGGTCAGGTTGTAGAGCCCGGCCTCGCCGACAGTCGTCTTGTTGTTTCCGATCGTCCAAGCCGCGCGCTGCGTCTTTTTGTCCACGGACCCTTGAATGGGGAGGTTCGTCCCGCTGAGGAGGTCCGAATAGTTGCCCGCAATCGCGCCCGATTTGTTGACGGCCAACTGCATGACGTAGTGCGGGTCGGACTGCTCTTTCTGGACCAAGGCGAAGACGCCCAGGGGGACCCAGTCGGCATTGGGGTCCGGCGCGGGGGCGCCCTGGGCAAACGCGGCGGCCTGCTGGTAGTATTCGCCAGCCGTGGCCACCGCTTGGTCGCCGCAGTAGACCTGGTTGTCCTGGTACGTGATGTTGCTGCCGTAGTTGTAGGCAATGGGCGCCGCGCCGCCCCAACCCAGCGACGTTCCGACCGCCGGCCAGGCGGTCGTGGCCCATGCCCGCCCGGCTGTCCAGCCTGCCGGGGCAAAGGCGCCGGGGTTGGCCGTATGCCAACCCTGACCATAGAGGCCGGGGGCGCTAAACGCGGCCTGGACGGCGGTGCCGTGCGCGGTGAGGCCGCCGCTGACGGCCGCGGTCTGGCCATATCCGGCGAATGCAGCCGTGCCGGTTCTTCCCGCCGACATGCCATAGCCCGCGTCGGTTGGCAACGCGACGTGGGCGGCACTGGCACTGTAGCCCGTGGTGCCGTGCGCGTACGTGGCGCCGCCCGTAGCGTGGTACGTGCCGCCAGCGGAGTCCGGGTGGGCATAGACGTTTCCCTCGGGGCCTTTCGCGACGGTCCCATCGGCGCCGTGTACAGCGGTCGCGCCGTCGGCGCCGTGGTAGGTTTCTGCGGAAGAACTGCCGCCGTGGTACGCGCTGGACTCGCTGCTGCCGTGGTAAGCGCCGGACTGACTGCCGCCGTGGTACGCGCCGGATTCGCTGCTACCATGGGAAGCGCTGGACTGGCTGCTGCCGTGGTACGCACCGGACTCGCTGCTACCATGAGAAGCGCCGGACTGGCTGCCGCCGTGGTAGCTGCTGCCATGAGATCCGCCGGCGGAGGCTCCACCGCCGGCGTGGGCGCCGCCGAAACCGCGGGCATGGACCACTTGTGCCCCGCACAGCGCCAAGGCCGCCGCCACTGTCAGACCGATCGTTGTTTTGTACATAAGAGACACCTTTCAGGAAATCGTCGGACTACTTGTGCGAAAGCGCACTTCATTTTGCGGACTGCACCCTCAGCATCTTGACAGGCGCAATATCGGGAAGCTTCACCCCGTCGAGCGTGCGTTTCAGCGACTGCCAAGTGAAGCTGTTGGCGTCGATGGGCGTCACCACGTTGACCGCGGCGCTTTCGCTGCCGTCGCGAAACACGCCGGTCGCCTCGATGACCCACGTCGAGCCGTTCCTGGTCCACACGTCGTGGCCGAAGCCGCCCTCGGCGGCGAAGTGCCAGGAGACGATGTGCCCCAACTTGGGATCCCAGCCGATGATCTGGCCGCCGGTCATCGTGGACTTGCCGTCTTTGGTGACGATGTATGTATTCTTGATGAAGTTCCTTTGCGCCATCCACTCGAAATGGATCACCAACGGGCGGTCCTTGGCCGCGACGGTCCAATCGCCGATCAACCAATCGAGGTCCTTGAGGTAATCGCCGTCCGCGCCGGGCACGTAGGGGGCATCGCGCCCCTGGACCATGATCCACTGGCCGTCGCGGCGGGCGTGGACCACGGTGTAACGCGATCCCATGGCGGCGCTGTCGGAAGGGAATTTAACCTGGGCGATGCCCTTTTCCATGGCGATGTCGGGTCCCAGGAAGCGGATCGACTCGATGCTGACGGTCACGGTCGCGCCGTGATGCTCCTTAAACAGGTCGGCGTATTCCTGCTGGATGGCCGCGCGGCCGTGGTAGGACCGTCCGGCCTCGTCGGTGTACTCGGCATCGGTGGCCCAGAGGGCGCCGACCGCCTTGGCGTCGCCGGCGTCGAAGGCCTTGACGAAGTCGTCGGCCGTCGCGCGGATCCCCTTCTCGTCGGACTGGCTTCCTATCGTGGCGGGGGGCGTTGATGGATTGGATTGTGCCGCGGCGCCGCCGGGGGCCGCGCCGGCCGCCGGGGCAGCCGTCACGGAGCCTTGCTGGCCGATCGCGGCCAGTGCCGCCCCGAGGAGCAGGATCGCCGCGACGCGAAAGCGGACATTTTTCAACGGCTTGTTCATGGGTGACTCCGGCTTGCTTTTGGGTGTGCTCGGTCCGGCGGCCAGGCAAAGCGGCAGTGTGGCTCTCAACCGCCCTTTGGGTTCCGGAGGAACTTTACTCACTCACCCGGTTGGCAGGCCAGTCTCTCGATGTGCGGCGTCTTGCCGGACGCAACCCCTCGCTGATGGCGCCGCGGCGGAACGGGCCGGCATCGTCGGCCATGATGAGGGAAAATGGCGAGCCTGCCCGGTTGCTTGTCGCCCACGGGCGGGGCGGGGATTTTGCCGCCGCGGGCGTCTTGGACACCTGGGCAAATTGGCGGCCTGTCGGGGTTGGGCGGCACACCGCCCAAGTCCGCCTCGGCGGTGCTGCCCGCCCGTGGCTTCGCACCGTGCCTACGGCTTCTGTTTCTTGAACACGATCAACACCAGCTTGGAGTCCGGTTTCGTGGCGAACTCGGTCGGACGCCCGTCGGAGCTGCTGGCGTGCCGCAAACAGACCTTCAATTCGTCTCCGTTGACTTCGTAGATTCCCAGGATCGGCTTTTGCTCCTTCGGTGGAGTGAAGTCCAATTGCTTCGGCGATTGCTTGGGATCGACCTTGTAGGCGCACTCTTGCTCGCGGTCGTCCCGGAAGTTCCCGCGAATCAGGAGTTTGTTCTCCTTAAAAGTGAATCGCATCCGCTCGACGTCTTTGGCAGGAGCCGGTGTGCCGTCTGCTTCCATCGACGCAGCAGCCCACACCCCTTGCAACGCCTTGGCGCCGTCGTCGCCGTCGTTGGCGACGAGGGGCGATGTCATCGCCACGCAAACGCCCGTGAGTCCAGTCAACAGCAAGCTTTTCATGCATGGTCCTCCGCTGAAGTCGGTAATGCTTTATGGCGGTTCCGGCATCACGATATTCGGCCCCGTCAAGATGAATCTACCTCCAAAACTCGCGCCGCGTCAAGCGGTCACTTCGCCCACTCCAGCGCGAAGCGCGCCACGTCGAAGGCCGCCTGCGGCCGGCCCAGCCGCCGGGCACTCTGCTTCATCCCCGCCAACCGCGCCGGATCGTCCAACAGCTTCTCCAGCTTGTAGGGCAACGTGGCCAGGTTGTTCACCTTCAGCGCCGCCCCGTTCTCCAAGAGAAAATCGCTGTTGCGGGTCTCCTGGCCGGGTATCGGATTGACGATCATCAGGGCCGCCCCGCGGGCGAGGACCTCCGAGGTGGTCAGCCCGCCGGGCTTCGAGAGCACCACGTCGGCCGCGGCCATCCACTCGTCCATTTCGGTGGTGAATCCCAAGACCTTCGCCCGATGCCGCGGGGGAATCGCCAGTTGCTCCAGCCGCTGGCGGAGCTCCTCATTGCGGCCGGAGACCACGACGACCTCCAGCGGCCGTTGCGCAGAAAGCAGCCCGGTGAAGAGTTTCTCGACCGGTCCGAGGCCGAAGCCGCCGGCAAGCTGGAGGATCACCGGCCGGTCGGCGCCCAGCCCCAGCCGCGCGCGGCATTCCGCGCTCGTCTTGGGCTGGCTGAAGACGGGATGGACGGGGATGCCGGTCACCGTGATCGTCTCGGCGGCCACGCCCCAATGCTGCAAGTAGGCCGCCCCTTCGTCGGTGGCCGTGAAGTAATGGTCGCAAGGCTGGTTGACCCACAGGCGATGGGTCTCGAAATCGGTGGTCACGGTGAGTTGCGGCGTGGCCAGCTCGCCCTTGCGGCGCAGGGCGGCAATGATCTCGGCGGGCAGGAAGTGGGTATTGACAATCACGTCCCAGCTTTCCGCGCGCAAGAGCTTGGAGAACCGCCGCAGGTTCAGCCGCTCGACCATCAGCCGCAGCCGGTCGGCCTTGCGCTGGGCCGAGGGCGGCCGGTCCAGCAGCTCGTACATGTAGCCGAGGATTTGCGGGGCCTTGTTCACGAGGTCGAAATAGGTGCGGCTGTAGACGCGGCGGAAGGCGGCGTTGGTCAGTTCCAGCACGTCGACGTTCTTGACCGTGGCGGCGGGGTCGAGCTGGCAGAGAGCGGACTGGACGGCCTCGGCGGCCCGCAAGTGACCCGCCCCCACCGCGGCGGACAGCACCAGGATGCGTCGGGACATGGGCGTTTCCGTCTTCGCGGGATGGCGATTGCCCACCGCATCGGACGTTCTCGATGGGCCATGCCCATCCTACCATATCCCGACTAGAAACTATAGCAGAGTCTGCCGCCCAGGAGGAGCATCGTCGACTCGGGCTGATCCACCGCCCCGATCATGGGATTGCCGTTGGCGTCGGTGGTATAGAAATACTGCTCCTTGGACCGGGCCCAGGTCATCACCTCGCACGAGCCCGAGAGCGAGAGACTCTTCCCCCGCAATCCCAACTCGATCCCCGCCACCACGCCCAGGCGGGGATACACGGGGAGGTCGTAGGCGTTGGAGTAGTTGTAGGTTATGGCCGTGGCCCCCACGCGCATCGAAGTGTAAATTTCCAGCCCGCTTTGCAGGGGCCGTTTGATCTCCAGGCCCACGTAGGGATAGAGCGTCCACCAGGTCTCCTGGGTCTCCTCGCCAAAGTCGCCCCAGACGCCGAAGCCGGCCTCGATGTCGCGGATCCAGAAACGGCTGCCGACGCCGAGGAAGAACGTCCCCTCCGGCCACCACGTCGGCTCGCAGAGGTATTCGTATTCGCCGCGGCATCCCAGGTAGCGGGTGCTCGACGTGTCGGGCTCGATCACCCCGTTGGGCCATTGCAATCCGCCGTCGTAAGTCATGTCGCCGCCGAAGACTTCGACGCGGAATCGCTGGCAGCCGATCCGCCGCTGGTATCCCAAGGTATACAAGGCCCCGAACTCGTTGACGAAATCCGTGCCGCCCGCCCGCTCGTTCCAGTGAAAGTAATCCACCCGCGTGTACCAGCTCGATTCCGCCGGCTTCTCGAACGGGGTCGCGATCACCGTCGGCGGCGGCAGCGGGGTATCACTGGCTGCGACCGGCGGATATGCAGGGCCGAAATTGGACGGCGGTGGGTAGGGCTGCGGGTACGATGGCGGCACGGACGGCGTGGGGTACGTCGGCGGCGGGTATGACGGTGCCGGGTACGACGATGGCGGGTACGACGACGGCGGGTACGACGGCGGCGGGTACGACGGCGGCCCGCTGCCCGGCGGAGGCCCGCCGGCGCCGGGATCCGATGGGGGCAGATTGACCGACGTCGGCGGCAGCGGCACCACTGACTCGGCAGTTGGGGCCCCATAGGGAAGCGGCGGGCTTGGCGGCGTCATTTGCCCGGAAGAATTGTTTGCCAGAACAGACCAGCCGCCCACGATCACGGCGATGGTCAGGAGGGAGGGCCAGCGAAACATGATTCTTCGCGCCTTTTTCTCGGGGGACCGTGGTGATTTTTGCGGCCGAATGCCGCGGAAAAGAAGCGGTCCCTTTCGCCCGCCCTGCTTCGGGTTGGCGATGTTACCGGCGGCGGCGAAACCAGTCAAGGCGAACCGGCCCGAGCCCTCCCATCTCCCGGTGGGATGGGACCCGGCCCTACTGGACTTTGTCGGCCGCTTTGTTACCATTTTGGGGGATTGTCGCCCAGGATGCCTCCGGGCGATCGTCCCAAGGCAAGCGAACCTCCACCATCTGCCAGCAGGAGTCAGCCATGAAGCACGTGTTGAAGCAGGTCCCGTTCATCGTCTGGGCGGCGGTGCTCCTCGGAGCGGCCGTCGCCGCGGCCCAAGGGGTGGATGCGGCCGGCCGGCCGGCGGCCGCCGGGTCCCAAGCGGCAACTGCCGCGGGCAACGCGGGCCACGCGGCCGACGAGAAGGCCATCCGCGCGACGGCCGACGACTTCGTCAAGGCCTGCGACGCCGCCGACGTGAAGGCCGTCGGGGCCCTTTGGGCACCCGACGCCGAGTACACCGACGAGGCGGGGCAATCGTACCACGGCCGCGCGGCGATCGAGGAGTTGTATGCCGGCCTGTTCAAGGACCATCCCGGCGCCACCATGACGGTCAAGATCGAATCGATCCGCTTCTTCGGCCCCGACATCGCCATCGAGAAGGGCATCGCCACGCTCAAGCCGCCCTCGGGCGAGTCGTCGGCGGCCCGCTACACGGTCGTGCACGCGCGCCGCGACGGCAAGTGGATCATGGTCGATTGCCGCGATGCCCCCTACGTGCCGGGGGCCAGCGACGACGTCCTCAAGGACATCCAATGGCTGATCGGCGACTGGACGGTCGGCCCCAAGGAAGAGGGCCGCCACGTCAAGTTTGAATGGCTCTGCGGGCGGAACTTCATCAAGGGCGTCTTCACCCTCACCAAGGACGGCAAGACCACCGTCGGCGGCGGCCGCATCATCGGCTGGAACCCCAAGCTGGGGCGGATCGTTTCCTTGCACTTCGACGCCCTAGGCGGCTTCGGCAACGACGTGTGGATGAAAGACGGCGCGAAATGGGTCGTCGAGGCCACCGGCATCTTCCGCGACGGCAGCCAGAGCGCCGCCGTCAACGTCATCACGCCCATCGACGCCAACAGCTTCACCTGGCAGTCGCTCGATCGCACGTTGGACGGCGTGAAGCTTCCCGACACGCCGCCGGTCAAGGTGGTCAGGACGCCGGCCGGCAAGTAGGGGCAAGTCGGGGGACTGTCCCCTTGACGTGGAACCACGCAAATGATTTCCAGAAAGGCAAATACCATGAAGATCCTGGTCGGATTTGTGATGGCGACGTCGATGGTGCTGCTGGCCGTGCCGATGGCCCATGCCCGCGGCGGCGGCGGCGGATTCCACGGCGCCGGCGGGGGCGGCGGCCATTACGGGGGCGGCGGCTTCGGCGGCGGTGGGGGCCATTACGGCGGTTTCGAGGGAGGCGGCCACTACGGCGGTGAGGGCGGCTTTTCCGGCGGCGGCCGCTACGGCGGTGAAGGCGGCTTCTCCGGCGGCGGCCACTACGGTGGCGAAGCGGGCCATTACGGCGGCGAGGCGGCCCATTACGGTGGCGAGGCCGGCGGCTATCACGGCCCCGGCAACTTCAGCGCCGGTCACGTCGGACTGCCCACCGACGGCGGCTTCGGCCGGGGGTTCTCCGGGGCCCGTGCGGGCGGCTACGCCGCGGCCGGGCATCGCACCGTGGCCGTCTCCGGCAGCGTGGCCACCGCCCGCGGCGCCGCCGTGAGAAACGGCTTCAACCACTACGACGCCTTCGGTCACGGTTGGTGGAACGGACACCCCGGCGCCTGGAACCCGCACGGCTGGGGACCCTGGCACGCCTGGGCCCCGGCCACCTGGTTCGCCCTAGGCGCGTGGTGCGGCTGGGGCGCCGGCCTGCAACCGGTCTACTACGATTACGGCGATAACATCACCTACGTGGGCGATCAAGTCTACTATGGCGATTCGCCGGTCTGCACGGCCGACCAGTATTACCAGCAGGCCGCCACCCTGGCCCAGGCCGCCCCGGCGCCGGACCCCAACGCCGACTGGATGCCCCTGGGCGTCTTCTCCCTCGTGCAGGGCGACCAGACCGACTCCAGCGTCGTCTTCCAGTTGGCGGTGAACAAGGCGGGGACGATTGCGGGCAATTATTACGGCGTGCTCACCGACACCGCGCTGCCGGTCCACGGATCGGTGAACCCGAAGACGCAGCGGGCCGCCTGGACCGTGGGCGACAAGACGACCACGGTCTTTGAAGCGGGCATTTACAACTTGACCCAACAGCAGGCCCCCGTGCTGGTCCACGTCGGCCCGAACAAGACGCAGCAATGGATGCTCGTGCGGCTGAAGCAGCCGGAGGGTCAGGCCGGCGCGCCTCCGCCGGAGCCGGGCAGCGCGCCGTAAGCGGCGATAGGTCCCCAGACAATCCCGATGACCCTCGGCGCTGGCCACTGCCGGCTTGTCCGGCGGTGGGCCTCGGCGCATAATTGACGCGGGTTCGTCCTACTTGCATGAGGGGTGAATTATGCGTTGGCATAGCGTATTGATTGCTGGGATTGCCACGTGGTGCGTAGCGGGGTTGCCCGCCGATGCGGCTTCCTCAGACGACCCGAAAGGTCCACTTGTGAGAATACTAGATACCAAGAGCCCGGTTACGGCCATTGAGTTCATGCCTGATGGAAAGCGTGCCGTCGTAGCAGGCGGTGACTATGAAATAGACTTTTACGATTTGGCCACCGGTGACAGAACATCGTTTCCGGTCGGCTTATCCACATTAAGCGTGGCGATAACCCCGGACGGCCAGACCCTTGTCGTTGGCGGCCTCGGTCCTGTTCCCAAACGCGATTACTTCTGTCCGCGCGTTCAAATATGGGACGTGAAGGCGCATGCCCTCCGCAAGGAAGTAGACGTTGACTCCAACGGTGTGCGCCGGATCCTCCTTGCCCCTGACGGAAGATATGCCTACGTGGAAGGCAACGATTACAAAGGAGATATTCTTCGGATTGACATTAGAACCGGTGCGATGGACACGGTGTTCACTCCTGACCGCGTGAAGCCGCCGCTAAAGCGGCGGGGTAATACCTTCGACGTGGTGCCGGTTGCCCTTAGTCCCGATGGCAACGACCTGGTGATCGGCACGTGGCAGGGGGTTGTGGTCTGGAATTTGAAAACTGAGAGCTGTCGGTTCTCCTGTGCTTTAGGCAGACAGGAGGCGTGCTCTTGCGCAGTGGTGGCTCCCGACGGGTCACAAATGGCCACTCCGGGGGTGGAAGTGTGGGATTTCCGCACCGGCCGGCGGTTGAAGGAGCTGGTGTTCAGGCTCAAGGGCAAGCCGCCCGAAGACAAAATCATCGGAACGCCGCTTGCGTTCTCGCCCGACAGCAAACTGCTCGTGGCATGTCGGGCCGGCGGCTATGACCCCCCGACTCCAGCTCATTTTGCTGTTTGCCGCACAGATAGCTACTCGGAGCCCGTGATTTTCCGCTATGACTACGGTGGTACGTGGGCGATGCGTTTTGTGCCCGGGACCCACAAGCTCGTTACGGGCGGTGATAACGGCCTCCAGCTATGGGATCTCGACGAGTTGATCTGGCCCGCCAAAGGAAAAAAGGGCATGGCGGGCAAAGGGGCGGACGGCGCAGGGGAGAAGCCCGGACAACCCTAGCTCCCGTGCAGAGGAAAAAGGGGCCGGGGGTCTCCGATGTCTCCCCTTCATTAAGCGCCGTCTGCCGCGGCCGCCCCTTTGCCCTCCTCCTTGCGACCCGCCGACACTTGCTTTAGACTACATGACCTCACGTGATTCGGTTCCGCCAGCCAAGTGAAAATAATCCGCTCTGAAAAGGGAGTCAGCCATGCAACTGGGAATGGTCGGCCTGGGAAGAATGGGAGGAAACATGGTCCGCCGCTGGATGCGCGCCGGACACGAGGTGATCGTCTACTCCGCCACGGCCAAGACCCGCGATACCTTCGCCAAGGAGACCGGCGCCGTGGCCGTCGCCTCGCTGGCCGAGCTGGCGGCCAAGCTCAAGCCGCCCCGAGTGATCTGGCTGATGGTGCCCGCCGCGGTCGTCGATAAGACCATCGAGGGGTTGACCGCCTGCGTCCAGCAGGGCGATATCCTCATCGACGGCGGCAACTCCTACTACATCGACGACATCCGCCGGGCCAAGCAACTGGCGCCGCGGGGGATCCATTACGTCGATTGCGGCACCAGCGGCGGCGTCTGGGGACTCGAGCGCGGCTATTGCCTGATGATCGGCGGCGAAGAGGCGGCGGTCCAGCACCTCGATCCGCTCTTTGCCACGCTGGCGCCGGGAGTCGAGGCGGCGCCGCGGCTGCCGGGCCGCGAGAAGGTCGGCGGCACCGCCGAGCGCGGCTACCTGCACTGCGGACCGCCCGGCGCCGGCCACTTCGTCAAAATGGTCCACAACGGCATCGAGTACGGCATCATGGCGGCCTATGCCGAGGGAATGGCCATCCTCCGCCACGCCAACGTCGGCAAGCAAGAGCACACGATCGACGCCGAGACCACCCCGCTGCGCAACCCCGAGCACTACCAGTACGACCTCAACCTGGCCGACGTCGCCGAGCTTTGGCGGCGCGGTAGCGTGGTTGCCTCCTGGCTGCTGGACTTGACGGCCATATCGCTGCTGGAGGACCCGGCGCTGGCGGCGTTCGCCGGCCGGGTGTCGGACTCGGGCGAAGGGCGTTGGACGATCCATGCGGCCATCGACGAGGGTGTGCCTGCCCCCGTGCTCAGCACGGCGCTGGACGCCCGCTTCAGCTCGCGGGGCGGGGCGGAGTTTGCCGACAAGCTGCTCTCGGCGATGCGGTTCCAGTTCGGCGGCCACCACGAGAAACCGGCTGGTAAGTAAAGGCAATTTGCCAAAGACTCATGCGAAGGCGCGAAGGAAGGGAGACAGATGATTTCGTCGCAAGTCTCAACTTCGTCTTACCTTTGCGTCTTTGCGTCTTTGCGCCTTTGCGTGGGATAGTTTGGGCGCCGGCAGTTTTAGACGCGGAGGTGCTGCGGTGCGCGTGGAAATTCTTGCCGATGCCGAGGCCGTGGCCCATCGCGCAGCCGGGATCCTGGCCACCGAAGCGCGCGCCGCAGTGGCCGCGCGGGGCCGCTTCCTCATGGCGCTGAGCGGTGGCCACACGCCCTGGCTCATGCTCCGCGCCCTGGCCGCCGAAGAGGTCCCGTGGGAGGCCGTCGAGGTGCTCCAAGTCGACGAGCGGGTGGCCCCGGCGGGCCACGTGGACCGGAACCTCACCCCCTTGCGCGAAGGCCTGCTCGGGCCCACCCCGCTCCGCGCCGAGCAGATCCACGCCATGCCCGTGGAGGCCCCCGACCTGGAGGCCGCGGCCGCCGCATACGCGGAGACGTTGCAGAGGCTGGCCGGCACGCCGCCGATCCTGGACTTCGTTCACCTGGGGCTGGGGGCCGACGGCCATACGGCTTCGTTGGTGCCCGGCGATCCGGTCCTCGAAGTGACCGCGGCCGACGTGGCCGTGACCGGCGTCTACCAGGGGCGGCGGCGGATGACGTTGACCTACCCGATGATCAATCGCGCGGGACGGATTCTCTGGTTGGTCACGGGGCGTGACAAGGCGGCCGTCTTCCAGCGCTTCCGCGACGGCGACCGCTCGATTCCGGCGGGCCGGGTGCGGCGCGACCATGCCCTGGTGCTGGCCGATCGCGCCGCGGCGGGGGAAGTGTGAGCAGGTCGGTCCCGGAGGGACTGTCGGCGGCGGAAACACTGGACTCCCAGCGGGCCGGAGGCTATTCTGGAGGTGCCCACTTCCAGGAGGAGCAACCATGACGACCCGTGCCTACGAAACGGCCGCCGGCCGGCCTCACCCCCTCGGCGCGACGCCGGACGCCCACGGCGTGAACTTCTCGGTCTTCTCGCGGAACGCCACTGCCGTCGAATTGCTGCTCTTCGACCAGCACGACGACCGGCAGCCCGCCCAGACCATCCCGCTCGACCCGGCCACCAACAAGACCTTCTTCTTCTGGCACGTCTACGTCCGCGGGCTGCGGCCGGGGGCCCATTACGCCTATCGGGTCGACGGCCCGGCGGACCTCCACGGCCAGGGATTCCGCTACAATCCCAACAAGGTGCTGGTCGACCCTTATGCCTGCGGCAACACCGACGCCCTCTGGAACCGGGCCGACGCCTGCGGACCCAACGACAACCTGGCCACCTCGATGCGGAGCGTGGTCATCGACATGGCCGACTACGACTGGCAGGGCGACCGCCCCCTGGAGCGGCCGATGAACGAGTTGGTCATCTACGAGATGCACGTGGGCGGTTTCACCCGGCACGCTTCCTCCGGCGTAAAACATCCCGGCAGCTTCGCGGCGCTGATCGAGAAGATCCCGTACCTGAAGGAGTTGGGGATCAACGCCGTCGAGTTGCTGCCGGTGATGGAATACGACTGCAAGGAGACGCTGCGGTTGAAGCCCGATGGCAGCGGGCCGCTGACCAATTACTGGGGCTACAGCACGATCGGCTTCTTCGCCCCGGAGTCGAGCTATTGCGTGGCGCCGGCGGAAGGGGCCCACGTGCGCGAGTTTCGCGACCTGGTCAAGGCCCTGCACCGCGCCGGCATCGCCGTGATCCTCGACACCGTCTTCAACCACACCAGCGAGGGCAACCACCTCGGCCCGACGATCAACTTCAAGGGCTTCTGCAACGAGATCTACTACCACCTCGTGCCCTCCGACCGGCAGTATTACATGGACTACTCGGGCTGCGGCAACACGATGAACTGCAACCATCCCGTGGTGCAGAAGTTCATCCTCGAGTGCCTGGAGTTTTGGGTCCGCGAGATGCACGTCGACGGTTTCCGTTTCGACGAGGGCTCGATCCTCTCCCGCGGCGAAGACGGCGTGCCGATGGCCCATCCGCCGGTGATCTGGAGCATCGAGCTTTCCGAGTCGCTGCAGGGGGCCAAGATCATCGCCGAGGCCTGGGACGCGGCCGGCTTGTACCAGATCGGCTATTTCCCCGGCTACCGCTGGGCGGAATGGAACGGCCGCTATCGCGACGACGTCCGCCGCTTCGTCCGCGGCGATCCGGGGCTGGTCGGGGCGGTCGCCTCCCGCATCTCCGGCAGCGCCGACATCTATCAGACCAGCGGCCACCTGCCCATCAACAGCATCAACTTCATCACCTGCCACGACGGCTTCACGCTCAACGACCTGGTTTCCTACGACCACAAGCACAACGAGGCCAATGGCGAAGACAACCGCGACGGCGACAACAGCGACACGAGCTGGAACTGCGGCCACGAGGGTCCCACGGACGATCCGGCAATCAACGAGTTGCGGGCCAGAAAAATGCGGAGCATGCTGGCGACCCTCCTCCTGTCCCAGGGCGTGCCGATGCTCCAGGCCGGCGACGAAATCGCCCGCACGCAGCAAGGCAACAACAACGCGTATTGCCAGGACAACGAATTGGCGTGGCTCCACTGGGACCTGGACCAGGCCAAGGCCGACCTCTTGAAGTTCGTCCGCCGCGTGGCACGGGTCTTCCACGAGCAGCCCGTCTTTCACCGCAGGCGTTTCTTCCACGGCAAAGCGATCCAAGGCGCCGAGGCGCCC
>JBKQVT010000184.1:0-31566 GCA_052139835.1 Thermoguttaceae bacterium | reverse complement strand
CCGGCAAAGCAGTTCGAGAAAGTCCAACATCTTCTGAACAACCGCCCCCGAAAACGTCTCGGCTATCGAACGCCCCTCGAAATCCTCAGTTCCCGACTTCGTTGCGATTGAGACTTGACATCACCATGTCTGACTGTACTGTTCTTTGCTTTGAAACCGTCGACAGCCTGGCAAGGGTGATGTCCTTGTTAGGGTCGATGTCGAATATCTTCGGGGTACAATTCCTGACCACAAACACATTGCCCGCGTGCAGGTCACCATGCGCGGTTCCGTTGGCGTGCATGTGTTGCACGCCATCCAAAATACCGATGCAAATCCGTCGCACTTGTTCCGCATCGAATTTCGCCGCTCCCAAGCGACGGTCAAGTCTCTCACCGTCAAGCCATTCCATGATCATCGCCGTCTGTGGCTGATCGAAGCCTGGGACGCGGACCTGTTCGACACAGTGGACCGTCACGATGTTCGGGTGCAAGCCCGCCTGAGCAATTGCCTTGGCGTGTTGAATTATATCGGCAGCGTCCGGCCAGTCTGGCCTTATGATTTTCACCGCCACAATCCGCTCCAACGCGGTTTGTTTCCCTTTGAAAACCCTGCCATAAAGGCCGCTTTCTTGCTCCTCCCCGAGAATCTCGGTACTCGGCTCGGTGATATCCGCATCGAGTGTGCTCGCTCTCGCCCCAGCCAGAGGCCTTCTCGAAGGAAGCAAGCCGTTAGGCGGGGCGGGCGATCCGGGAGGCAGGTGATGAAGGATCGCCACCCATCCAAGCCTCGCCGGGATGTGTAGGCTGTGCCCAATCGCTTGCGCAGTCGCCGGATCGTTCATTGATTCGAACTCACGAATTGTCATCTGCAGGTTCTGCACGGCCAATTGCACGTCACCCTGCGGCAGGTCCTGCCGCACCTTGTCGGCGCACTCTAGTCCCGCCCTTAAATGGCTGAGGGCATCGTGGTATTCCTGAGTGGAAAGCACAGCACCGGGGTCCCAGTCAGCATCAGCGAGCATTTGGGCGATGTCTACCGCCGGCCGGAAGATTTCTTCGACGAGCCACACTAATGATTTCATGTTGCGTTTGTCCTGTTCTGGACCAGCGGCCAGCGGCGAGACAATCGTTGAGCCGGAAATAAGCGACTCCACTGCCATTGCCGAAGCGGTGAACACGTCGCCTGCAAAGCGCCGCAGTCGATATTGCCCCCACGGCCGAACGACGGTGTCAGCTTGTACAAACGGCATGTTACAAAGATTCTCAAGCCAACGGCTTTCGCGTTTGACCAACGTCTCCCAAACCAACGCGACATGCTCCCTACGGCACGATGCGATAACTTTCGCGTCGGGCTCATACAAGAGCGAGAATTGCAGGGCACACCGTCTTGCCAATTGGGCGAACCAATTTACGCCCGCTACGCAGTATGCCCTGCGCTGCTCCACTGCCTCCTCGTCGCGCAGGTGAGATGCGTATTTCCGAACATCGCCGTCATAGAACACACCTTCCCAGAGCAGTCCTTCAATCTGCAACCAACACACAAGGACCGGCACCAGCCGATACTCACAGGGCAAATTACCCAACAAATCGCAGAATGTACCCCCCGTGAAGCCGATGGACCTATATTGGGCCAGAAGCGACTCCGGTATCGGCGATTGGGACAGCACTTCAGAGCTATCCCGAATCTCCCACGCGTTCCACCGCGTTCCCTCCGGGTGATCTGGAACGGCGATAGAAAACTGCGGGCCGAGTTCAGAGGCACTTCTAATCGGCACCTCCGGCCACGCTGTTTCTTCGGGATGAAGTGGCGCGAGGGCAGCAAACAGCAGGTCGGGATGACGTCTTGCCCCCTCTCGGAATTCCTCGTGGAGTGATCGGAGGCGTTCATCCGCAAGCGAAGCCACGATTTCGCCTTTCGTTGGGCCGGGCCGCTCCCGATCGCGACGGTACGAAAGGAGACAATCGCCGGTCGCGCCGGGGACCGCTTCGCCGGTCTCCCGTCGTCCACTCCAATCTGCCCTCGATGCCGGCGTCACGAGTGTTGCCTGGCCACCCTTGCCGATTTCAAGAGGTGATACCCGCACCTTCAGGGGTGTGCGTCGGCAAATGCCTGGCCCGCCGTGATTGCGTCCGCAGGGTTTGGAGAAACGATAGGGAGCGCGCCCCGGGAATGGCCGGTCCGGGCATAATCACCTGGATGGGAATTTGGCGCCGCTGACTTGACCCAACATAGGTAGCCGATAACGTGGCCACCTGCGTAGGCGTTGTGCGCCGGGGTCGGCGTAAGCTCCCAGGCACGACCGTGAACGTCGGTATAGGGCTGCATGTATCAACCACCCAAAAACTTGCGGTATTGTCGCTGTGCATTCTAGCACAACCGAGGGCAGGCCGCAACATAAGCGTCTTCCAGGACAACATCAGTTACATCGACCGGCGTGATTCCAAGCGGGCGTACGGCTAAGATGAGACTTGTCAGAAAATGCCCCCCTTTTCGGAGCGAGCTGCCGGCTCCCGAGCGCGGCTCGAACCTGCGTCGGTCGCCCCCACCGGAGCACGCAACGGCATCTTGCTTGCGCCCATCGGTCACATCGTACCGACGCGCCGAAAGGGCGAACCACGTCGGGTCGCACGCCTGCAATTCCACGTCCTGCCGGAACCCACTGATGGGGTGGGCCGCGGAGTCGGCCAGGAGCGGCCGGCGCGGGGGGCTGGGCGGCTGCCCGGCGGGCTTGGCGATTGCTTGGGATGAGGGCGTCGCAAGCGACGCCGTTAACTGGGTGCCCGGCGGGCTTGGGCCCTCTTCCTTCCCCCTTCCGCCCTCCGCCCTGTCTGGGCGGCCTGCGCCGACTTTGTCGATTATTCCTAAGATTCTGACCCCGCCCTGCCGATTCTCCACGAAGTGATTCGCCCCAAAAGGGCATTCGCTTCACTTTGGGGAAGATGCAGTGAATGGGTGGTATGTAAAGTCCACGAGACTCATGCCAGCCGCAGGGCTCCTCTTCATGGTCCTGTCGGGCTGCTGCTGCCCCAGCGGCGGGCTGATGGCCCGGCTCTGCAATCGCTGGCCGGACGGCACGGTGCCGGACACGCCGGGCGCTGCGCGGGCGTGCCCCGCGTGCGGACGGCCCGCGGCAGGCGCGGCCTGCGGGGATAACTGCGAGGGCTATTACAACCATCCGCGGTTTCATCCGGTGCCGACGCAACCGGTGTTTGGCCCGCGGACGGAGTCGCTGGCGGCTTGCTCAAACCAGAAGGGAACGCCCGACGGCAGTGCGCCGGGGGCGCCGAAGGGTGTGCCCTCGCCGTCTGTGCCTTCTTCGCCGAAGAGTGGCCCCGAGTTGATGCCGCTGCCGCCGACCCCGCCGAACCCGCCCACCACGAAGCGGGGCGATGCTTCGCCGGAGCGACTCGCCGTGGCCCCGGCGGACGGGTCGAGTTGGATCTTCGCGCCGAGTCTTCCCCCTTCTGCCGTTGGGCTTACAGAGCCCAAGGTGGAGGTCAAGACGGAACTCTCGGCGAAGGACCAGCAGACTCTGCGGTAGCCTGGCAATCTAGGCTGTCTATTACGCTGGTGCCGGCCGTAATCAAGGTACTGGTGGTAGCGGTCCGATCTACCAAAAGTCCCAGGCCAACCACCAGCGATAGGCTACTCATGCTCGATCACCTTGCGCATTCTTCCAGGCCTCGCGGCGGGACTGTGCCGATTTCTGTGTCAACCAAGGGGGACAGTCCCATTTTCGGGCCGACGCTACGCGTCGCTGCCCGAAAATCGGGACAGTCCCCTCGCGGCAAAATGGTTCTGCTGGCGGCCATGGCGTTGGCTCTCTGGCTGATGGATGGTTCGACGCCGGCGGCGGCGTCCGAGTTGCGGCAATCGCCGATTGTCAAGGCGATCCAACGGGCCCGGCCGGCGGTGGTGAGCATCCGCGGCGAGAAGACGGTGGCCCCGGCGGCAGCCGCGGCAGCCAGCGGCGAGACCGCGCGCCGCGTCAACGGCATGGGCACCGGCGTGGTCATCGATCCGCGCGGCTACATCCTCACCAATTACCACGTGGTCGAAGGGGTGCGCGAGATCCAGGTGACGTTGGCCGACGAGAGCCGCGCGGTGGCCACGCTGGTGGCGCGCGATCTGGATACCGACCTGGCCATCATCAAGGTCAAGGTTCCCGCCAAGTTGTCGGTGATCGCCCTGGGCACTTCGTCCGACCTCATGGCCGGCGAATCGGTCATCGCGGTGGGCAACGCCTACGGTTACGAGAATACGGTCACCCGCGGGATCATCAGCGCCTTGCACCGCGCGGTGCAAGTCAGCGACGCCCAGTACTACGACGACCTGATCCAGACCGACGCCAGCATCAACCCGGGCAACTCCGGCGGCCCGCTGCTGAACATCGACGGCGAGATGATCGGCATCAACGTGGCGGTGCGGGCGGGGGCCCAGGGCATCGGCTTTGCCATCCCGGTGGACAAGGCCATGAACGTGGCCGCCACGTTGTTGGGCTCGGTGACCGGGGGCAGGGCCTGGCACGGCGTCGTGCTGGCGCCCGACAGCCCGCCGGCCCGAACGGGCGCGAGCATCACCGCGGTGGAGAAGAACAGTCCGGCCGCCGAGGCCGGATTGGAGGCCGGCGACGTGGTCACCGCCGTCGAGGGGACGGAGGTGCGGCGGGCCCTGGAATTCCAGCGCGCGATGTTGAATCACGAGGCCGGCGACAAGCTGGCCATGACCGTCGTCCGCAAGGGGAGCCGGCGGACGCTGAGCCTGACGCTGGCCGGGGTGCCCGAGGCGCCCAAGCCGACCGCGGGTCCCGCCTGGGAACTGCTGGGGCTGGAACTGAAGGCCATTCCCGCCGCCGACTTCCGCCAGAAATATCAGAGCCGGTATCGCGGCGGCCTGCTGGTGACCGACGTGCGTTCCAATAGTCCCGCGGCCGCCCAGGGCATCCGCTCCGGCGACGTGCTGGTGGGGATGCACATTTGGGAAACCGTCTCGCCGGAGAACGTGGCCTACATTCTCAAGCGGCCCGACTTCGCCACGCTCGACCCGGTCAAGTTTTTCATCCTCCGCGGCAGCGACACGCTCTACGGCTACATGGCGGTCGGCACGAAGACCACGCGGCAGGAGTAATCGTTCACAGGGGACCCGTCCCGATTTTCACGGCCCAGGAGGCGGCGGGACGCGCAAGACCGCCGTCGCCCGCCGCGAAAGTCGGACGGTCCCCCTCCGGGAATAAGGGGGAGGGCGGAAGGCGGAAGGGGGAAGGACGCGCTGACGCGGAGGCAAGCGGTTCCGGCCTTCCTTCCCCCTTCCGCCCTCCGCCCTCCGCCTTCTGCCCCCTTGTTCTCCCACGGCTCAGGGCCGATACTACGGCCAGTGCCCATGGAAGCTGAACTGATTGCCTGGCTGCGTAAGCGATTGCCCCCCCATCCGCTGCTGCGGCTGGGGCCGGGGGACGATGCCGCCGTGCTGCGCATGGCGGGGATCGACGAGTGCGTCGTTACCGTGGACATGCTCACCGACCACGTCGATTTCGAGCTGGCCCGCGACGATCCGCGCCGGGTCGGCCGCAAGTGCCTGGCGGTGAACCTGAGCGACCTGGCGGCCATGGCCAGCCGGCCGCTGGCGGCGGTGATCGCCGTGGTCTTGCCGCGGCTCCACGGCATGGAACTGGCCGTCGAACTCATCGAGGGCCTGCTGCCGCTGGCGGAGCGTTACGACGTGGCCATTGCCGGCGGCGACGTCAATAGCTGGGACGGACCGCTGGCCGTGAGCGTGACGCTCTTGGGCCAGGTGACGGGGCGCGGGCCGCTCTGCCGCGGCGGCGCGCGTCCCGGCGACCAAATCGTCGTGACCGGCGCCTTTGGCGGCAGCATCCTCGGCCGCCACTTCGACTTCGAGCCCCGCGTGGTCGAGGCCCTGTTGCTCAGCGACCGTTACGAATTGCACGCCGGCATCGACGCCAGCGACGGCCTGGTCATTGACCTTTCTCACGTGGCCGCCGAGAGCGGTTGCGGGGCGGTCCTCCAGACCGACGCCGTGCCGATCAGCCCGGACGCCCGGCGGCTGGCTGCCCGCGCGGCCGGGGGCCCCACGGCGCTGGAGCACGCCCTGGGCGACGGCGAGGATTTCGAGTTGATCCTGGCGGTGCCGCCCGCGGAGGCCCGCCGCATGATTGCCGAGCAGCCGCTGGAGGTCCCGCTCAGCGCGATCGGGGAATTTGTCGCCGAGCCGGGATTATGGCAGCGCTCCCGCCGGGAAGAGCCGACCCCGCTGGAAGTGCGCGGCTGGCAGCACCGCTTCGATTGATCCGCCCGTGGAACACTTCACCTATCAGGCCGACGACGAAGCCGCGACCGCCGCGCTGGGGGCCGCCTTGGCCGATGCCCTGCCCGCCGGCTCGACAGTCGCCCTGTGCGGCACGCTGGGGGCGGGCAAGACGCGGCTGGTTCAGGCAATCGCCGCGGCCGCCGGCGTCGACCGCCGCAGCATCGTCAGTCCCACGTTCGTGCTCATCCAAGAGTATGCGGGCCGAGTGCCCGTCTATCACATCGACGCCTACCGCCTCCGCGACGAGGACGAATTCCGCCAGCTCGGTCCCGAGGAGTATTTCGAGGGCCGGGGCCTGGTGCTGATCGAATGGGCCGATCGCGTGCGGGCCGCGCTGCCGGCCGAGCGCATGGAGATCGACATCACGGTGACCGGCGCGGAATCGCGGCGGTTTGCCCTCACGGCCATCGGCGGCGGCTATGCCGCGGTGCTCGACGCGGTGGCGGCCCGGCTCAGTTGAAACAGGGTCGGCGCTATCGTCCCAAGAGCGAGCGTCCCAGCGGCGACGAAGTGCTGGGTTTCGCCGGCGCCGGCGTGCTCAGCGTTACGATGAATATCCGCGTCGTTGTTTGCAGGCCGTCGCTGACGGTCACCTGCACTTGAAACGTGCTCCCCGCGCGGGCCGTGGACGAACTTAGGGTGAGCACATTGCCGGAGACGCCGGCTGTGATCATGCCGGGCGTCGAAGTCCGCGGCTGGACGCTGGTTTGGTAGGTGAGAGGCAGGCCGTTGGGGCTGCTGCCCGAGAGCACCAGCGACAGTGTGCCGCCGAGAGTCAGGGTCTGGTTGTTGATTGCGGCGAGCGCGGGGGGGCCGAGTTTCTGGGCAACTTCCAGCGTGAAACTGCCCGAGTAGTCATTGGCGTAAGAGGAGACGGCCAGGTAATACGTGCCCGCCGCCGGCGCCTGCCAGAGGATCCGCGAGGCGTAGTTGCCTGGCGCGATGTCGTCGTTGGAGGCCAGCACCGTCCTGCCGTCCGTGCCGTAGAGGGTCAGTACCGAATCGGGCAGCGTCAGCAGGCCGGTCTGGAAGATGTAGCAGGTCCCGGCGACGGCCTGGAACTTGTACCACTCGACCGCGCCGGTGGTCGCCAGCGTGCCGCCGGTGGTGCTGCCCACGGTTACCGGAACGGCGGTGGCGGCATTGCTGCCCGGCGGAACAACGGCGGTCACGGTAAGCGTTGTGGCCACCGGGCTGCTCCAGTTTCCACCGCTATCCTCCGCGCGGGCGAAAAATTGGTAGGTACCGGGGGCCAAGCCCGCGGTGCTCAGCGTTATGGCGGCCTGGCCGCCGCTGACGGTGGTGATCGTGCCGATCAACTGGTCGGAGGAGTCCCACTGGGCGTTGCCGTCGCTATCGCGGTAGAACGAGACGCTGCTGACGGCGCCGCCGGACTCGGCGACACCTTGGGCCGTGAGCGTGACGGTGGCGCCGGAGGGCACGGTGCCGGGCGAGGCCGCGAGGGTGGCGATCACGGGGGTCGGGGTGGGCGCGGGGGGCGCGGGGGGCGGCGTGACGTCCTGTTCGATCAGCCGCAGCGTATTGTAGGCGTCGAGCCGTCCGCCGGTCAGCACCTTGCCCTGAAGACTGGCGACGGGATCGACGCCTTGGAGAATGGCGTCTTTGATCTGGGCGACGGTGGCGTTGGGGTCCACGGCCCAGGCCAGGGCGGCCACGCCGGCCACTTCCGGGGTGGCCATGCTGGTGCCGGAAAGGTAGGCGTAGCCGCCGTTGTAGGTGCTGAGGATGTTGACGCCCGGCGCGCCGAGATCGACGGTATTGACGCCGTAGGAACTGAAGCTGGCGAGGTGGTCGTTGTTATCGGTGGCGGCCACCGTGATGACGTTGGAAAGGCTGGCCTCATAATTGGCCGGGTATTGCGGAGTGGTGTCGTTGTCGGTGCCGTTGTTGCCGGCCGCCACGACGAAGAGGATCCCGGCCTGGCCCGCCGCGGCCATGGCGCTTTGCAGGGCGGGATCGGCGGCGGCGCCGCCCCAACTGCAATTGGCCACGACCACGTTGATGCCGTCGTCGCGCAACATCGTCATGTAGTTGATGGCCCGGATGGCGTCGGACGTGTAGCCGGCGCCCGAGGCGTCGAGGAACTTGAGAGCCATGATCGAGACCGACCAGTTGATGCCGGTGACGCCGGTGCCGTTGTTGCCCGAGGCGCCGATGATGCCGGCGACGTGGGTGCCGTGGCCGTTGTCGTCCATGACGTTGCCGTTGTCGGCGACGAAGTTGTAGCCGTGGATATCGCCGGCGAAGCCGTCGCCGTCGTAGCCGTTGGCGGCGGTGTCCAGCGGATTGGTCCAGATGTTGGCGGCCAGGTCGGGGTTGGCGTAGTCGACGCCGGTGTCGATCACCGCCACCACCACG
This sequence comes from Thermoguttaceae bacterium, assembly GCA_052139835.1. Classification (GTDB taxonomy): domain Bacteria; phylum Planctomycetota; class Planctomycetia; order Pirellulales; family Thermoguttaceae; genus JBKQVT01. Next base: position 22,878 of record JBKQVT010000184.1, on the reverse strand, counting down.
TTGTGGCTGCCGGTGGAGATGTTCCAGGCGGCCTCGGCATTGATGGCGTCGCCGGGAGTGCCCCCGTTCTGCCCGGTGTTGGCCAGGCTCCACTGCTGGGAAAAGCTGGGGTCGTTGGGCACCTCTTCGAATTGCTGATACGAATCCAACTCGTAGCTGGCGATATTGACGTCGGCCCGCAGCAGGCCGGCCACGACGGTGGCGCCGGCGCCGCTGGAGCGGACCAGCACGTCGCCTTCGCGGCCGAGCCCCTCGATGATCTGGAATTGGACGCCGGAACTGGTGCTCAGCAGCCGGCTGCATTGGGCCGCCGAGGTCATGCCGGTCATGGCGGCCGTGTTGAACTGGACTATCCAGTCGTTTTGGTTGGCGCCGGCGGCGGAGGAGGCACTGGAAGTGGAGGTCCCAACGCCGGAAGCCGAGAGGGAGGCGGCGCCCGCGTGGGCCGCCTCGCCGGCCGTGGCGAAATCGCCGAACCAGGTCGCTCCGATGAGGGACGCAAGGCTGGCGGCGCTGAGCAGGTGGCGCGGCTCGAGTTGTTCGAAGTGCAGGGTCTTCCGCGTCCGGCGCGCAGCGCGCACCTTCGAATCAACGGCTGATCGTCGCATACGATTCCCGAGTTTTTGGAATCCGGGCGGTCAACGTTGGGAGCGTGCCGAGCGACCCGGTTCCCTGCCGCCGAATGGCGGACCATGTGTTCTTGACAGGACGGAGAGAGGAGTTCTTAAGCCAACCCCCTGAAGCAACCTTGTCTGCTCCGGCCCACAATGGCCGGCGAGCCAGTTGTGTCAGGGGGTCTATATGAAATCTGTGTCAAGAAAGCCCGGCTGTCAAACCAGGGAAGGAAAGAAGACCTTGCCGTGTTTCCGGAAGGCAACGTCGCGTCGCGGCAGGGCGAGGAATGTGTCGCAATTTCGCCACGCCGCCGGCGCGGTCGTTGGGCGACAAACCGCGTTTTGCCAACGACTTGCGCGCGGTCGACTGCATGGCGGCACGCTACGTGCTCCTCACGGCGATAGAGATGAGGACATTACACTGAGCTTGCCCAAAGCATGGCTGCCGAGGAGGAAAGGGGGGCAATCGTGACGACCCGAGGAGTCAAGTTGATCGACGCGGTGGAGACACTGCAACTCGACTGGCTGGTGGTTCCCGCCTCAGTCTGCCCCGACAAAACGGCCGAGCAGCAGGTCGCGGGCAGATATTTCCGCAAACCTCACGAGCCCTGGGGTCCCAGCCTGGCCTTCGTCATGCCGGTGAGAGTGCGCCGCGGCCGCCGCCGCGTGCTGTTTTGCCAGGAATCGGGGCTGGCACGGGGGTAAGGGGCCAGGGACCGGAGTAATTGGGGCTGGCCGAGCCGGGCACCATGCGCGACCATGCTTTGCATGGTGCCCGGGTCGCGCATGGCGACCATCGCCCCATTCTGCCGCTTGCAGAAGCTTGCAGAGGCCGCTTCGCCTCTGAGGCATCGAATTCTCGGCCGTGCAGGCGACCGCTCGGACCACCCCTCCTCCTGGATCTGCCTCCACCAGTGTGGTGGAACGAACGCCATTCGTCCGGTGGATTGGGGAAGGATGGGAAGGTGGTATTGGGCCAGGAAGGTTTTCTTGCCGTGATAAACCGTACAACCGATACAAAGCATACGGCCGGAAAATCAGGTTTATCCGCTAAAAACCAATCTAAAAGGGAAGAAGTCATGAAAAACACCGTGCCAAGAGTGGCGGCGCTGCTCGGCCTGGTGGCCGCGCTGTGTGTCAACTCAGCGATGGGGCAGATGGTCCCATACCGATCCGTGGCGACGGACGGCCTCACTTCACCCGCGGTCGTCGCCACCGACAGCACCCCGTTCGTGGCCGAGTCGCCTGCCGGTCCCGTGCCGCCCGCCGCCGCCGTGCCGCCGCCAGCGCCTGTCCTTGCCGGCGGCGACGGTTGCTGCGCGTGCAATACCGGCTGTGGCTGTGGCTGTGACAGCGGTTGTGGCTGTTGTGGCTGTGGCCTGGGCTGCGGCAAGGCCGATTGCGACCAATGTCCGGGCATCGGCATCGAGACGTCCTTCGGCGTGCAGTGCTGGCGTAGTGTCGTCGACAGCGAACTCCAGAACAACGCCGGGCCGATTGTCAGCGCCAACGTCGGCGTGCCGATTCCGGTCTTGCGCGAATTCGGCATCGGCGCGCAGGCAGGGGTCAGCTATGCCGCGGCCGACCTCGACGGTCGGGAAAATATTTCAACCGACGGCAACGACTCTCGCGTGCAGCAGCAGACGTTCTTTACGGTCGGCCTCTTCCGCCGGGCCTTCGACAGCAATAATTTCAACTCGCGTTTCAGCGTGGGCATCGCCTATGACTGGATGCTGAACAACGAATACGGCTTGCTGGCCCAAAGCCCCACCCTCGGCCAGTGGCGGGGCCAGATCGGCTACTGCCTGAGCGCCTGCAATGAAATCGGCATTTGGGGCACGCACGCCGATCGCAACGACGATAACGGAAGAGTTAGCGAGGCTCTGATTCTTTACCGCCCCTTGAGCCAGATCAACCTCTTCTGGCATCACACCTTCTGCTCGGGGGCCAATTGCTGGTTGTCGATCGGCATGCCCGAGCACGTCCACACCGTCTCCGTGGAGACATTCGGCGCCGGCGCGGGCGACAATGTGGTGACGACAACGATTCGCAATGACGGCAGCCTCGGCGAGTACACGCTGGGCGCCACGTTCATCGTGCCGATTTCCAACTGCTGGGCCCTGTACGCCAACGGTTCCTACATGCGGCCCACCGCCGGGCCGGGCCCCTGGGCCTCGGAAGACGATGCTTACTCGATCGGCTTCGGCCTGACGTTCTACCCCGGCGGCAATGCCCGCACCCGCACCGTCGCCGGCAACTGCTGGATGCCCTATCTGCCGGTGGCCAACAACGGCAGTTTCCTCGTGGACAGCAACCTCTAGTAGTTCCGCAGCGAATACGGCGTAAGGGCGGGAAAGCAAGAGCTTGTATACCCTCGCCGCTCCGGGTCGCGCGACCCGTGGCGGCGAGGTGTTTTTGCAAACCGCACAAGCCGTGGGGCCCGAACCTGGCCTTCGTCATGCCCGCAGTCCCCAGCCCCGCCGGTAATTTGGGAAAAATGGGACATCATTAGGGGGGCAAGAAGGTTTTCTTGCCGTGATATCCCCTACAACCGATACAAAACATACGTCCGGAAGATCGCGTTTATTCGTCAGAAACCAATCTAGGGGAGCAAGAGTTATGAGAACGACTGTGCCAACACTGGCGGGACTGCTCGGCCTGATGGCCGCGCTTTGTGTCAACTCAGCAATGGGGCAAATGATCCCCTACCGATCCGTGGCGGCGGACGGCCCGACATCAGCCGCGGTCGTGGCCAGCGACAACAACTCCGGCACGCCGTTCGTGCCCGAACAACCTTCGATCGGTCCTGGCGCACCGCCGCCACCCATGGTGGCCGACGACGGTTCCTGCGGTTGCAATACCGGCTGCGGCCCGAAGTGCTGCGGCTGTGGTTGCGGCTGCGGTTGCTCGAAGGCCGATTGCGATGAATGTCCGGGTATCGGCGTCGAGGTGACCACCGGCGTGCAATGCTGGCGCGGCATCGTCGATGGCGAGTTCCAGAACAACGCCGGGCCGATCGTCTCCGCCAACCTCGGCGTTCCGGTGCCGGGCCTGCGCGAGTACGGTATCGGCGCCCAAGTCGGCTGCAGCTATGCGGCCGCCGATCTGGACGGGCGGGTTACCAATAGCCCCACCGATGTGCAGCAGCAGATGTTTTTCACCGCCGGACTGTTCCGCCGCGCCTTCGACGGCCCCAATTGGACCTCGCGTTTCAACATGGGCATCGCCTATGACTGGATGGTCAACGACGCCTACGGCGAACTGGCCCAGAGCCCGTTTCTCGGTCAGTGGCGCGGCCAGATCGGTTACTGCCTGAGCGCCCAGAACGAAGTGGGCATTTGGGGCACATACCGCGATCGCTTCAGCGAGAACAAGTTCGATTCCGACGGCGACCCGATCATTTACCGCCCCCTGAGCCAGATCAACCTCTTCTGGCACCACACCTTCTGCTCGGGAGCCAACAGTTGGCTGTCGGTCGGGATGCCCGAGCGGGTCCATGTCACCGCGCTGGTGAACGACGGCGGGGGCCTGGGCCAGACGCCGGCGGTGGCCACGGGAAATGATGGCAGCCTGGGCGAGTTTACCTTGGGCGCCACGTTCATCGTGCCGATTTCGCCGCGCTGGGCCCTGTACGCCAACGGCTCCTACATGCGGCCAACCGCCTCGGCGGGGGTCCGGGGTTCGGTCGAAGACGCTTACTCGATCGGCTTCGGCCTGACGTTCTATCCCGGCGGCAATGCCCGCACCCGCACGGTGGCCGGCAACTGCTGGATGCCCTATCTGCCGGTGGCCAACAACGGCACCTTCCTCGTGGACGGCAACTTCTAGTTTCCCAGGGAGGGTTTCCTCAGCATCCGCGTGGCCCTTGCCAGGTGCGAGGGCCACGCGACGACCGGACGCTCGCCGCCGCTCCTGGCAGGCCGCGAGCGTCCGGCGGCGTTTCTTGGCCCGCCGCCTCCGCGAGCCCTGCGGCCGGTGCGCCGTTTAGCGCACGATGCGGCACTTGGGTAATGCCGCCTGGAGCTTCCGCACCCCCGCGCCGCTCACCTTGGTCAGGCACAGACCGAGACGCTTCAGGTGCGTCAGTTTGCGGAGTTGCTCCAGTCCCTTGTCGGTGACCGGGTTCTGGTCGAGATAGAGCTTCTCCAGGCCGGTCAAGCCGGCCAGGGCCGGCAGTCCGGCGTCGCTGATGCCGTTGTCGTCGAGGTGGAGCGACTTGACCTTGTGAAGTCCCTGGAGTTGCTTGAGGCCCTGGTCGGTGATGCGCGAATGCCAAAGGTCCAGTTCCTCCAGGTTGGGAAAGAACTTCAGATTCTCCAGGCCGGCATCGTCCACGCCGGTCTCGCTGAGATCGAGGCGTTTCAGGCCGGCGGCTCCCTTGAGTTGGGCCAGGCCGGCGCCGGTGATGCCGGAGATGCCGCGGAGATCGAGCCGCTTGAGCTTCGTCAAACCCGCCAGGTGCGCCAGGCCCGCGTCAGTGACGCGCGTCGAGCGCAACAGGCTAAGGTCCTCCAGGTCGTGCAGGCCGGAGAGCGATTGCAGCCCAGCGTCGGTAAACGCGCAGTCTTCCAGCGAGAGGGTGACGAGCCTGGTCATGCCTTCGACGTTCCGCAAGCCGGCGTCGCTGGCATGGTGGCGGACCTTCAGGGTCCTCAGATTGGTCAGACCCTTCAGGGAAGACATGCCGGCGTCGGTCATCCACCACAGGCCGCGCATGTCGAGCAAGCGCAGTTGGGTCATGTCCTTCAAGGAGGCCACCCCTTGATCGGAGAGGTTGTTGTAGAGGATGAAGAGGGACGTCAGGTGCGGCAGCTTCTTTAGCGCGCCCGTGGCCGCGTCGGTCAGGTTCGTGCTGCGTTGGAGGTTGAGCGATTGCAGACTCTGGACGGCGGTCAGCTCTTCCACGCCGGCGTCGGTGATGTTGGTGTTATAGAGCGTCAGGTCCTTGAGTTTTGGCAGTCCCTTCAGGCAGGCCACGCCGGCGTCGCCGATCTCGGCGCCGTAGAGCGTCAGTCTCTGCAGGTCAGCCAAGCGGGAAATCGCCTTCAAATCGTCGTCGGTGGCCGGGCAGAACATCAAGTTGACGGCCACGATGCGGCCGGCGGCATCGCGGCCGACGTTGGCCCCCAGTTTCGTGATGCTTTGCACCACGGTCTGCACCGCCACCGCGTCCGCCGCCGCAGGGGCAAGTTCCACGGCCCCGGGCGGCGCCGGATCCGGAGGCTGTTCACAACCGACGATGCACGCCACCGACAGCGCCAGGCAGGCCAGCGGACTGTTTTTCATGGTCTCGGAACCCCATGGAGAGAAAGAAACGCTTCGTGGAACCCATCTCCAGCGCAATCCCTTAGGATAGCGGATTCGGACGCGGCGGGCAAACCCTTTTCGAAGACCGCGTGCCGACATTGGTCCCATAAGTCCCATAACTCCTATAAGTCTCATGGGACCTATGGGACTCATGGGACCTATGGATGAAGGCGCTGCCCCGAGAGCGCTGCCCGAGAACTTGCATCGCGTGCACGCATGTGCTACGCTGAATTTCCCCCCTGAGGCCCCCTACCCTCCTGCCATGCAAGGAACACCATTTATGCCGACTCGCCGCCAGTTTCTGCAAACCACCGCCGCCACGGGCATCGGCTACTGGCTGGCCGCGGGCGCGGTGGCCAGGGAGAGCCGCTCGCCCAACGCGCGGATCGCCATGGCCAGTATCGGCCTGAACGGCAAGGGCCTGAGCGATTCCCGCGATGCCGGCCGGGCGGGCGACATGGTGGCGATCTGCGACGTCGATGAGAACAACCTCAACGCCGCTTCGGTCACCTTTCCCAAGGCCAAGAAGTACTACGATTTCCGCAAGATGCTCGAGGAAATGGAGAAGAGCATCGACGCCGTGACCGTCAGCACGCCCGACCACTGTCATGCCCCCGCGGCGGCCATGGCGATGCGGATGAAGAAACACGCCTTCGTGCAGAAGCCGCTGACGCACACGATTTATGAAGCCCGCGTGCTGGGGCAATTGGCGCGGGAAAACAAGCTGGCCACGCAGATGGGCAACCACTATACCGCCTACCCGGTCACGCGCAAGACGGCGGCCGTGGTCAAGGCGGGCGTGGTGGGCAAGGTCAAGGAAGTCCACGTCTGGACCAACCGGCCCACCTGGCCGCAAGGCGGCAACCGCCCCAAGTCCGCCGCGGTGCCGGCCAGCGTGAAATGGGACCTCTGGCTGGGCCCGGCGCCGCTGCGGCCCTATGCCCCCGGCTACCATCCCTTTACCTGGCGCTCCTGGTGGGACTTCGGCACCGGGGCCCTGGGCGACATGGCCTGCCACACGGTCAACATGCCGTTCATGGCCCTTGGGCTCCGCGACGCCACCGCGGTCCAGGCCCGCAGCGGCGGGCACAACGGCGACAGCTATCAGAAGTGGTCGACCATCGACTTCGAGTTTCCCGCCACCGACGCCCGCGGCCCTGTCAAGTTCCACTGGTATGACGGCGGCAAGCTGCCCTCGCCGGATGTGCTCCGCTTCCAAGAGGCCGCCGAGACCGTGCCGCTGAAGGACCTCGACGACGAACACCAGCGCGACGCCTTTGCCGCCGGCTGCCTGGTGATCGGCGACAAGGGGCGGCTCTATGCGCCGGGTGATTACGGCGAAATGGGCTTTGCCCTGCTGGACGGCGGCACCGAGCCGGAAGTCGACGTCCCCGAGTCCCCCGGCCACTTCCAGGAATGGATCCGCGCCATCCGCGGCGGTGAGCCGGCGATGTCCAATTTTCCCGACTACGCCGGCCCCTTGACCGAAACCATCCTGTTGGGCAACCTTGCCGTTTGGTTGGCCGCCGCCGGCGAGGGCCAGCGGATCGAGTGGGACCCCAAGAACCTGGCGGTCAAGAACATCCCCGGCCTGGAACGGCTCATCAAGACGGAATATCGTCCGGGCTATTCGCTCTGAGCCGGATTTCTTAACGCGTGCCACGGCTCTGTCAGCCGTGCTGCGCGACCGCGGGCAAGAGGGTGCAACTCAACTCGTCGCCGGGTTCATCCCGGCCCGGCGGAGCTTGTTGCGGGCGCGGCTGAGAATCGGGCCGATGCTGTTCTCCGGCATGCCGATCACCGAGCTGATCTCCCGGTAGCTCTTCCCCTCGAGGTGAAACAGCCGGACCACCTGGGCCTCGGTCCCCTGCAAACCGCCCAAAAGCCGCTGGACTTCTTCCTGGTCGCTGAGGCGTTGCTCGACGGCGGGGTGGGGATCGGCCGCGGCCGCGGCGCTGTCGCCGTCGCCCAGCCGGGAGGTCGCTTTGCGATGGAGCAACTCGCGGACCACGATCCGCCGCGCTACCACGGTCAAATAGGTCGCCAGGCTGCTTTGACCGCGGAAGTTCCGCAGCAGGGCATAGTCGCTCTTGATGACCGCCAGGAAGACCTCGGCACAGAGGTCGTCGCGATCCTGGGGGCCGAGGCGGATGCTGCGGGCTTGGGCCGTGTGGTTCACCACGTGGATCACCAGGCCAACGAACCGATCGACGAAGTCGTCCCACGCCCGGGGCTTCTTCTGAAGGCAACGTTCCAGCAAGTTGCGATCGATCTCGGAAAGACCCACGCGATAATTCCCTTCCAGCATGTGATTCTAAACTGGATTGGAAAAAGAAACAAGCCTGGAGCCCGCGTTATGGTGGCCCAAATCCATCGTGTGGGGTTGACTCTCGGGCGGTATGTCCCTACGATTTCAGTTAGTTTGGCCGCAGAGCGAGAGGCCTCAAGTGCTTTGGTAGCAAGGGCTTTGGAAGCGGTCCCGTCGTCATGGCCCAGCAGGAAAGGTGATTTGTATGCCGCATGTGGTGTGCGCGCCCTGTTACGGGTGCAAGTATACGGACTGTGCCCCGGTTTGCCCGGTCGAGGCCTTTCGCGAGGCGGAGAAGATGCTCTACATCGACCCGACCGTTTGCATCGACTGCGAGGCGTGTGTGCCGACCTGTCCGGTGCACGCCATTTTCCTCGACGAGAACGTGCCGCCGGAGTGGCGAAACTACATCGAGGAGAACGCCCGGCAGGCGCCGAACCTGCCGATGATCAATCGGAAGAAAGAGAGGTAAGGCGGAGGGCGGAGGGCGGAAGGGGGAAGACAGGCGAAACCGCGAGCGTCGGGCTACGCATCCTTCATCCTTTATCCTTCATCCTTTCGTCTCCTTCCCCCTTCCGCCCTCCGCCTTCCCCCTTATTCCCTGGCTCCGATGTCCCAATAGACGCCGTCGAGCCAGGTCCGCCAACTTTCGTACTTGGGATTGTCCATCTTCAAGGCGAGCAAGGGGTTCCGCTTCGGTTTGATGGGGTGGCGGACGAGTTTCATTTTGGCCTCGTGCGGGGTGCGGCCACCCTTGCGGACATTGCACGCCAGGCAGGCGCAGACGACATTTTCCCAGGTGGTCATGCCGCCCAGGCTACGCGGGACCACGTGGTCGAGGCTCAACTGATGGATGGGGAAGTGCCGGCCGCAGTATTGGCAGGCATGGCCGTCGCGGGCCAGCACGTTGCGGCGATTCAGGTGCACGTTCTGCTTGGGGAGGCGGTCGTAGGTCAAGAGGCGAATGACCCGCGGCACCTGGATCTCGAACTGCACCGCCCGAATCCAATCTTCGTGCGCCTGCTTGCGAGTGGCGCGGGCGTCGCACCGCTGGCGCCACGAATCGAAGGTATAATTGGTGAATACGCCGTCTTCGTGGTGGATCACCTCGGCCAATTCCCGGCACAGAAGCGCGAAGCCCCGCCGCACGCCGATGACGTGCACCGCCATGTAGAGCCGGTTGAGCACCAGGATGCTGGCCTGTAATGCAACCGAAGGGGGAGGGGGTGCGGTGACATCGCCCCTGCGCCAATGGCGGAGGCGGCCGGTCCGTTCATTGGTCGTGGGGACCCCGCGCACCGTGGAACTCCTTGCTCACCCAATACGGCGCGCACGACGCGCCGCTCACGTTTCCTGCCTGTCCAGGCCGAAAAAACTCCGCTTGCCCGCAACGGGCAGGAAAAAGCCGCCGCCTCCATTCTAGCCGAACCGCGGCCGCCACGCCAGTTCCGCGGCAGTTTTCCGGCGATTGGCGCAAAATGGTCAAGGGGGCGGCCTTGGGACGGAAAAAAATGGCCGCTGGCGGGAAAAAATCCCCAAGACGTCTTGCCTTCACCGCCGCAGACCCATTAGGATAAGGTATCGGACGCTGACGTACATCTTATCGAGGATCGGCTCGGGCCACTTTTCAGCGGGAGTGAATCCAATGATTCGGTACTCATGCGATCTGTGCAAGCGGGAACTCGATCCAGAAGATGATCTCCGCTACGTGGTCAAGGTGGAAGTCTACGCCGCGCTGGATTCGGCGGCCGATGACGACGCCGAAGACGACCGCGATCACCTCCAAGAAATCCAGGACATTCTCGAACGCCTGGAAGACGCCGACGACGATCAGGTCGGCGCCGACGTGTATCAGCAATTGCGCTTCGACCTCTGCCCCGAATGCCGCAAGAAGTTCCTCAAGAATCCCTTGGGCCGGCAGGTCTCGCTGGCCAAGGCGGTCGGCTTCAGCAAGAACTGAGAACCAGGTGAGCAGCAACGACATTCTCAAGGTCGCCGTCATCGGCGGCGACGGCACCGGCCCCGAAGTGACGGCCGAAGGCGTCAAGGTCCTCCAGGCCGTGGCCAAGCTCGAAGGCATCCGCTACGAGTTGAAGGACTTCGACCTCGGCGGAAATCGCTACCTGAAGACCGGCGAGGTCCTGCCGCCGGCCATCCTCGAAGAACTGCGCTCCTTCCGCGCCATCCTCTTGGGCGCCGTGGGCCATCCCGACGTGCCGCCGGGAATCATGGAGAAAGGCCTCCTCCTGGAGTTGCGGTTCCGCTTCGATCAGTACATCAACCTCCGCCCCGTGAAGCTCTTCCCCGGCGTGGAGACGCCGCTGGCCGGCAAGGGACCCGACGATATCGACTTTGTCGTTGTCCGCGAGAACACCGAGGACCTCTACTGCGGCGTGGGCGGATTCCTCAAGAAGGGCACGCCCGACGAAGTCGCCATGCAGACCGCCGTCTACACCCGCAAGGGCTGCGAGCGCTGCATCCGCTGGGCCTTCGACTATACCCGCAAGCGAAACAAGAAGAAGCAACTCACGCTGGTCGCCAAGACCAACGTGCTGACCTACGGCCACGACCTCTGGTGGCGCACCTTCCAGGAGGTCGCCCGCGAGTACCCCGACATCAAGCCCGACTACAACCACGTCGACGCCTGCTGCATGTGGATGATCAAGAACCCCGAATATTTCGACGTCATCGTGACCACGAACATGTTCGGCGACATCATCACCGACCTGGCGGGGATTCTTCAAGGGGGCATGGGCGTGGCGGCCGGCGGCAACATCAATCCCCAGCCCGGCGGCACCAGCATGTTCGAGCCCATGGGCGGCAGCGCGCCGAAGTACACCGGCAAGAACGTGATCAATCCCATTGCCGCCATCAGCGCCGCGGCCATGTTGCTGGAGCACAGCGGCTATCCCCAGGCCGCCGCCCGCGTGATGCGGGCCATCCAGAGCGTCACCGGCACGAAGATGAAGAGCCAGGCCGCCGGCCGCATGGGCTATGGCACCCGCGAGGTGGGCGATTTGGTGTGCGACGCGCTGTAGGAAACAAGGGATTAGGGATTGGGGATTAGGGATTGGAGGCAGGGAAGAGCCCGGCCGCCCGCTTGCGGTTTCGCAGGAATCACGCTCGGCCCGCCCATGAACCCGCCATCCAGCCCCCTGATCGAGAGCCCGCCGGGCGCCGAGACCGTGATCGACGGCCGCCGCTACCTGTATTTTGTGGGCACGGGATACCTGGGCCTGCAAGGGCATCCGGAGGTGATCCATGCGGCCTGCGAGGCGGCCCGGCAATACGGCGTCGGCAGCGCCACCACCCGCGCCGGCTACGGCACCACGCCGCCGCTACTGGCCGTGGAGCGTCTGTCCGCCCAGTTCTTGGATGCCGAAGCCGCCTTCCATTTTCCCTCCGGCTATGCGGGCAATCAGATCCTCGTGGCCGCCCTGGCCGACGCCTATGACGCCGTCTTCCTCGATGAGCTTTCCCATTACTGCGTGGCCGAGGCAGCCCAGGCCGGCGGCCGGCCCGTCTTCCGTTTCGCCCACTGCGATCCACCCGCATTGCGAAAGGCCCTTCAGACGCACCTCAAGCCGTCCGAGCGGCCGCTGGTGATGACCGACGGCGTCTTTGCTGCCCGCGGCGACATTGCCCCGCTGGCCGAGTACCGCGACGTACTTGCCGATTATGCCGGCGCGACGCTCTTGGTCGACGACGCTCACGGCCTGGGCGTGTTGGGCCAACACGGTCGCGGCACGCTCGAAGAAAAAGGGGTCAGAACTATTTTCGACCCCGGGAAAAATAGTTCTGACCCCGTTATTTGTTTCTGCGGGACGCTGAGCAAGGCCCTGGGCGGTTACGGCGGCATCATCGCCGGCAGCCAGCGGTGGGTCGAGCGGCTGAAAACCGCCTCGCACTGGTACGACGGCGCCAGTCCGTTGCCGCCGCCGCTGCTGGCGGCCTCCGCACGGGCGCTGGAGTTGGTGCTGGCCGAGCCGCAGATGCGCCTGCGGCTGCGGGAGAATGTCCAGCGGCTCCGCGGCGGCCTCGTGCGCCTCGGCGTGCCCTGCCCGCAGACTCCCTCGCCGATCATCTGCCTGCGCCTCGGCACGGCCGAGCGGATGCGCGGCATCCAGTCCGGCCTGATGGCCGAGGGCATTCTCATTGCCTACATGGCGGCCTATTCCGGCCTTGGCGCCGAGGGGGCCTTGCGGCTGGCCGTCTTCGCCACGCACACGGCCGATATGATCGACCGGCTGCTGGACGTCCTGGGGCGTTTGATCTGATACGCATTCGGAATTCAAAGGCCCCCGAGCGGACCGTTTGCCGGAGGAACTTTCCATGGCGGTCGTGCAATTCGAGTTTCATGGTGGGTGCAAGGACAGCCTGATCGTTGTCGGGACGGACGACATGCAAAACATGGACAATCCTGCCCGAGCATACCTCTTTCTGTCGGACCGGGGACGCATTGGTGCGCGCCTTCTGGAAATCCCCGCGACTGTGGAGTTGCACGAGAGCGTGCGGGAGATTCAGGCTCGCATTGCCCCCCTCGGCCAACCCAAGAAGCCGGAACTAGTTGATCGGGTGATCCAGCTATACGCCGAAGGCAAGATGATTGGTCTGAAACACGGCGAGACAATACGGCACGTATACCAGGTTGTCGCGCGTGAAAAGATGCCCGACGGGGTTCGGATACGGCTGGATTTTATGGGGCTCGATTTGGATCTGCCGCGTGACTACCGGGTGTGACGAGGGAGAGGGGGAGCCTCATTCGGCAATTTCCAACAGTCATGCTATAATCTCTGGATGAACGACATGCGCCTCTCCACCGGCGTCGAGGGACTCGATGAACTCCTCGGCGGCGGACTGCTCCCCGGAACGCTCACCGTGGTCGTCGGCTCCAGCGGCATCGGCAAGACGCAATTCGGGCTGCAATTCGCCCGCGCGGGCCTGAAACAGGAAGGCCGCGGCGGCATCATCTTCGACATGACCGCCCGCGGCGACCCGCAAAGCCACGCCGAATACGCGCGGCGGATGTTCGGCTGGGAACTGCAACCGGCCGACGACCGGGCGGTGGACCTGGACGATTTCTTCCGCGACGACCGCGTTGCGGGCGACTACATGCACATTTTCCAGCAGCGGGGCCGGCGGGTCACGCGCCGCGATATGGACTTCGAGGCCTGGCGCGATTGGCAGGCCGAGCTGGCCCACCGGCTGGAGGCAACAATCGCCTTCTTCTATGGAAACTTCGTCCGCGGCGTGCGGCGTGCGATCATCGACGGCATCGAACCGGTCGACCGCCCCAGCGACTCGGTGCAGATCGAGCTGTTCGAGTACATCTATCACCAGATTCTGCGGAAGGATGCGGAGTGGGTCGCCCGCGACCTGTTCCGCCAGCAGTATCGCCGCCATGCCGAGGAGGTGGCCGGGCACGTGTACGATCCGGGCCGCACCGTCTGCCTGCTCTTATACACCTCGCACGAGGCGACGCTGGACGGCCTGATCGAGCGGCCGCTGGATGAGGGCGACCTGTTGGCCAACGCCAGCACGGTGATCCACCTGGGCAAGATTCGCGAGGGGACGCATTTCCGCCGCGCCATGTACGTCAGCAAGCATCGCGGCAGCGCCTGCACCGATCAGCTCATCCCCTACACGATCGACGACGGCGGCATCCGGTTGGATTGAGCGGGAAAATCGGCGATGTCCACTGCTCATGCCATGTGAGCACCTCGCAAGTCATTTGCAATCGACCCGTTCCAACTCCCCGGTCTCCGAGACGTCGTAGCCGGGCAAGTCTCCCATCAGCACGCGATAGGCTGCTGATTGCACCGTTTCCACCAATGCCTCGATACGAGGGTCGCCACTCGATTCCGCAGAAAAGCACAGATCGCAGGTCTCCTCGCGGACGGTGAGGAAGTCGAGCCCCGCCTCTTCGCTGACCAGGCGCACGCAGACCCCGACATCTGCCCACCCCGCCCGCACGGCCTCGGCCACATTGCGATGCCCGCAGGCAACGTGTTTGGGCACGCGGCCGGAGAGGAGTTCCTGCTGGAGTTCGCCCGCGGCGGAACCCGGCTCGCGCCCCACCCAGCGCAGCCGACTCTCGATTGCCCTTTGCACCGACCGCACGCGGCGGCTGGAGGCCACGGCCAAACCTTCCTGCCAGAAGGCCGACCGCAGAAGACAAAACCCATTTCCCAGAGTTTCACGCGCCGCGGCGGCATTACAGCCGCGCTGGCCGCGTCGTTCCAAATGCACCCCCGCCACATGCACCAGGCCGCGGGCCAGAAGCGAGAGGGCTTCCCGGCTGGGCCTTTGCAGTGCCAAGATATGGAAGCCGCTGAGACGGTGGTACTCATTGGCCAACAGACCCAACGCGGGATCACAGGAGGCGACCACGAGGACGTCGGAAGCGGGAACCTGGCTGCGGTCCTCGAAGCGACCCTCGTGAAAAATCCCGTCGTGGGCCAGCGGCATGCAAGTCGGCTCCACGGGATAAAGCAGCTTGCGCCCTGCCACGCTAGCGTGCCAGTAGCGGCAGGGCTCGCCGGCGGGCTGCCAAGCCCACGCGCCCGTGTTCTGCCCTGCGGCAACCAGCGAGAACAGGTACTCGACGCGGCACTCCAGCGCCGCGGCCAGCGCGAGCACGGCAGTCGCCGCGGGAACGAGGCGCCCCATTTCAATCGCACTGACGCCCGCGCGCGAAATGCCCGCGCGCAACGCAAGCTCCTCCTGCGACCAGCCACGGTCGATCCGCCGTGCCCGCACCTGGTTCTGCAGTTGACGTTGTTCCGACATCGAATGGCCCTCGATCATTGTCCTGTGAATCGGCACGACGCAATTGTCGTCTGGTATGGCTATCGGTCCTGTTTCCCCACTCGCCCTCACGAAAAAGCATCGCTGCGTCCGACATAATCATAGCAGAATATGATCGGATCATGGCGGACCAGGGCAGGAGACGAAAATGTACTTTCATGCGCCGGACCATCGCAGCCAGCGTGTAAAAACGGCTCTATCGTCATAGTCTCGCCAATTTTCCATAATTACCATACGCCGAGTTGCGGCGCAAAGAAAGAGGCATTTCACCATGTTACGCTGTGGATACTCAACGATCTGGTTTCTGTTGATCACAATCTTCGGAGCGTGCGGCACGGTCCGGGCGGTTGCGGACGACAATGCACCGCTGCCCAGTTCCACCGCAGAGCAATCGCAGGTGGATGGGCTTCAGATGGCGGGTGGGGATGGTCAATCAGGGTATCCTTATCTTACGCAGCAACAGCGGCCCCAAGACCTGACCCTGGCAAATTTTTTCTCGGCCGGCTGGGACGACGAATGGGCAAAACAGGTGCGCGACACGGGCACACCCAACCTGGCCTTGTTGCGGGTGCAGACGAACTTCATGGAACGCGAGTTCCGGGTCAACTACTTTTCGGAGAACAACGTTGCCAGCGCGACGACCAAGAACCTGACCGATCTCGACGCGCTCATCGCTTGGAGCTTCAATCGCCGCCTGATGTTGGAGGTTACCGGCGCCTACCAGTGGACCGATCCGCGTACCGGCTTGGAAGAGAACGGCGGAACTCCCGGACTCGTGGGCCGAGTTCAACTGATCGACACCGAATCGTCGTCCTACTCCCTCAATCTCAAGGCCGCCGCGCCTAACCAGGAGTTGGGGGTATCGCAGACCACGCTGAGCTACGGCCTGGCCGGATTCGAGGACCTGGCCTACTGGCTCGGCTTCAAGCGGGTCGGGCTGTACTACAGCTTCTTGTTCGACAGTTTTGCCGGGCCGGGTGAGGAGGGCGCCAAACGCAGCGACGTCGGCTACGACATTACCCTGGCCAAGACCGTCACCGGCCCGGAGACGCCCCTGCTGGGCAATTTGACCTTCTTTGTGGAAAACTACGCCCAAACCGATCTCGATGGGAGTCACGGCGGGCGGACGCTCGTTACCGTTACCCCAGGCGTCCGCTTCAATCTCGGCAAGAGCAATGGCGTCAAGATGGGCCAAGACAACTGGCTTATGTTCGGCACTGATATTCCGATTTCGGACTACAAACCCTGGGACGCGATCTACCGTCTCACCTACATCAAGAACTTCTAGGATGTGACGGTTGAGCTGGACGGAGAATCGTTTCCCTAGGGGTCGGCTCGTCTTGTGTCACGCCGGGATACCGTGTTAGTGGTCGCTCGCGGAGGGAGAGGGGAACCACATCCTGGCGCTGCGGGCGGCAACGCTCGTAGGCCCGCAACGCCAGGCCCTCCAGCCAGCGCCGCGGGGCGACCGTCAGCCGGCCGAGCAGGTACGTGTCGGGATGCCAGCGGGCCTGGGCGTCGCTGAGCGGCCCGACAAAGTCCAGGGCCTCATACTTCCCCTGGTCGTGCAGCCACTGGATGAGCCGGTCGAAGAGCAATTGGCCGGGACCGCAGTCGGCCACGCGGGCGTCGTAGCCAATCTTCCAGCAGTGGAAGACCCTCTTGGCGGCCAAACCATAGGCGAAAGCGACCGGACGCCCGCCGCAGCGGAGCACGGCCAGGGCCAATTGGTCCCAGGCGGCCAGTTGGCGGGCTTGGCGGAGGAAGAAGTCGAACACGCCGGCCGTTCGCAGCACGGAAGTGCCCGCCGCCCCCTTCCAACCGGCGTCTTCCACTTCCAGGGCCTCGCATAGCCGGGGCTCCACTTCCTGCGGCCGGAGGCGATGGGCCACGTCCAGCGTCACCGCGCCGCGGGCGGAGAGGCGATCGAGCCCGCGGGCGAGGTTGCGGCGATGTTTGCTTGACCAGCGGGACTGGCAGGCCGGCCACGGCGCATCGACCGGCACGCGGCCGACGAGCCATCGCCCGCGGCAGACGGCGGTGGCACCGGCGCGGGCCAGGGCTTCGCGCAAGGCCCGCCAGGGCGAAGAATCCAGGGCGGCCCCCTCCAGCCAGAGCAAATGCCAGGGGAGGCGGGCCATGGCCTCGACCAGGGCATCGCCGACGGCCAACCGTGCGTCGGCGTCGGCCGCGTGCGCGGCGTCCCAGAGCAGGTCGGCGCAGGAGGTCCAGGCGTTGCCCACCGTGGCGGCAACCGGAACGACGCCGGCGACGCGGCGGCCCACCAGCGGCAGGGCGGCCACCCATTGCCCCTGGTCTTCGACCACCAGGGCATGGAACGGCGCCCGCGGCGCAAAATGGTCCATCCACAGGGCGATCAGCTCGGCGCGGAGGGCGGGCGTGGTGCAGTTGCTGCGCCACCACAGGTCGTCCCACGGGGCAGCCTGGCAGCGCAACTCGGCCAACGAAGCGACGTGAATCACTCGCGGCCGCGTCATGTCGCCACCCTTTCCTCGCCCCGGCGGCGCCAGGCCGCGACGAGCTTCGCCTGGTACTGTGCAATGCCGGCGGTGAGCACGCGTTTTTCCTCGCGGGAAAACAGCCGGTCGGAAACGGCGGCGTAGAGGGCCACGACCACCAGCGCCAGCGCGGCGATCCAAGGCCCAAGGCATACGACCGCCGGCAACAGCAGCGCGACCCAGGTGCCGGGATCGACGCGGAATCCCAAGCGCCGGCTGAAGATGACGACGAGCATCAGGGCGATGAAATTGGCCGCCGCGGTGGCCAGCACGGCGCCGAGCAGTCCCAGCCGGGGCAGGAGCAACAGGTTCAGCGCGACATTGACGGCCAGGCCGACGAGCAGGGCGACGCCCACCATGCCCGCCCGCTCGGCGCACCAGAGGTACTTCTGGGCGACGATGGTGAGTCCGAACCAGGTGCAATAGATCAAGGTCCAGGGCATGACGGCCAGGCCGCCGGCATATTTGCCGCGGAAGGCGACTTGGAACAGCAGCGGTGCGCCGGCCAGGATCAGCACGCTGCCGGCGGTCAAGGCGACGGCGAGGACTTTCAGCAGGAGGTTCATCTGCGCGGAGACACGGCCGCGGCGGCCGGCCTCCCAGTCGCAACTGAGGTGGGGGGTGGCCACGGCGGCGATCATGGCGGTCACCGAGGCCAACAGCAGCGGCACGACCCGCGAACTGCGATAATTGCCCACTTCCGCCAAGGCGTCGCCGGCCGAGCAATGGATGATCAGTTGGCGATCGGCGAGGTCGAACAGCGAGGTGAGCAGGTTGATCATCATGAGCCAGGCGGTGAAGGGAAGCACCCGCGACCACACCGCCCGTTGCGGCATGGGGGCGGGCGACTCGGGCAGCAGCCTCCACGCCCGCCGCAGCCACCACAATCCCCCCAGCGCGGTCACGAGGCAGGCCGCGCCGTAGGCCGCCACGACGCTCTCGGTGCTGCAGCGCCACAGGCACATCAGGCTGATGCCCAGCACGGCGAAGAGCAGGCTGGCGGCCAGTTCCATGCCGGAGACCAGCCGCATGTTGCGGAGGGCCGTGAACACCGCGGTAAGGTAATTGAAGGCGATCACCGCCAGCAGCGCGGCGGCCAGCAGGACGACCAGCCGCGTATGGTCGCCGGGGCCGAAGATCAAGTGCGAGAACCAGTGGCGGGCCAGGGCGACGGCGGCCGTGGCGGGCAACGCCAGGGCGGCGCAGACGATGCCCGTCCGCCGCAGAAAGCTGCGCAAATGCCCTTGCTGCCGGTAGCGCTCGACGTAGCGTCCGAAGGTGCCCGGCAGCGACAACACCGCCAGCGGGGCGGCGAGCATGAGGAAGCCGAAGGCCATGTCCCACTGCCCCAACTGCCCGGCGTCGAGCCAGCGGCAGAAGAGGATTTCGCGCAGGAAGCCCACCAGCCGCTGCAATACGGTCAGTGTCAGGAGGATGAAGACGCCGCCCACCAGCGTGTCGGTGGGCAGCGAGCCGGCCGACTCCAGGGGAGCCGAACCGTCGAAGGGGACGGGATGGACGAGGTCCTCGGAGTCTTCGCGATGCATGGGGACCGAGGGACTGGGGATTTGGGGATTTAGGGATTTAGGGATTTGCGCGTCGCAAGGCCCGCTGTTCGCTGGCGGTTTCGCAGGAGGTGCTGACCGGCGCAGCAGGCTTTCCAGACAAGGTTAGCTTACCGGGAGGGGGTACGGGCGATGCAGTCGCACCCGCGCCGGCGCAGCCGGCGCCAAGAGAATAACCGTTACGGGCCTACTCGGTGACGATGGCGTAGGTGGAGATCTCGGTGGCCGCCCCGCCGCGGTCGGTGGTGATGTGGATGGTCTTCACCACCCGGCCGCGGTCGCTGCCGGCGATGAAGGTCACCGGCACGACGTACACCCTTTTGGCCGGCTGTTTTTCGGGGGCCGTGAGCTGGAAGCTGGCGGGATCGCCAGCCATCGACGTGATGCGGAAGGGCTCTTTGCTCCAGACCACCACCTTCCGCGTCGTCTTCTCGCCCGGTTGCAGGGTGCCGAGGAAGAGTGAACTTGGGCTGACGTTGACCTTGGCCACGACCTGCCCTTCCACGGTCACGGGGATCTGGGGCGCCTCGGCATCGTTGGTCAGCAGGATCACGTGGTCCTTGATGCTGCCGCAGGGGGCACTCTTGTCCAGGCGCACGCGAAGCTCGTACCAGACCTGGTTGTCCTGGCGGGCCCGCTCCACGACGCGGCAGGTGAGGTGGGGGTTGCTCGATTCCGCCGCGCGGACCGTCCAGTCGCTGCGGCCGGCGCGATAGACGATGATCTTGCCCTCGGCCCCGACGCCCTGGTCGACGTCGCCCAAGGCGATGAAGTCCGGATCGAAGAGGACCTCTTGATGGATGTAAGCGGCCACGTCCAACTGGACCTGGGCGTAACTGGGCTGGTCGAACGTCACCGTGATCGTGGCCCGATGGGGCCCCATGTAGCTGTCCGTATTAAGGTGGGCGATGATGGCCCCCTGCTCCCTGGGTTTCAGCGTTGCCCTCTCGATGCGCGGCGTCGTGCAGCCGCAACTGGTTCGCACGTCGGCAATGTGCACGTCGGCGGCGTATTTGTTGGTGAGGACGAAATCATACTCGACCTTGCCGCCATAGGCCACGGCGCCGAAGTTGTGGCTGGTGGTCTCGAACATCGCGGCGGCCCAATCCTGGGCCGAGCAACTCGCCGCCGCGAAGAAGCACCCCAGGACCAGGATCCCCCGAAGGCTGCGTGTCGGCATCATGCACCCCCTTTCCTTCAATTTATAGCGTTCCCGGCGGCAGAAGCAAGCCCTTGACGGCGTCTTTGGAGAGTACCCTGCCCACGGCCCGAACTTCGCCGTCAATCACCAAGGCGGGCGTCAGCAGCACGCCGGCCGCGATGATGGCAGTGATGTCGGTCACGCGCTCGACGGCGGCGTCGAGGCCCAATTCGCTTACGGCCGCCTCCGCGCTGGCGGCCAGTTTCGCACACTGGGGACATCCCGGACCAAGCACCTGGATCAACATACGCAAGGAGGAAGGATCAAGGATCAAGGAGAGGATGTAAGCGACCGTTTCTCGTTCATCCTTGATCCTTTATCCTTAGTTGTGAACAAGTTTTCCACGCCGGGGGCAAAAACCCAGCGCGGGACGGACAATTCCCACAATTTTCTCCGTGCCGCCAACCCGTCGCCACCACGAAGGAAGCCCCGGCCATCATCCCTTCCCCAGCCGACCGCCCGGAAACGCCGCCCCGGATTGCTTGGGGCCAGTGTGCCACGGCAGGTGATTGGTGGCAGAGAGGAAAAGGCCAGCTTGTTGTTGTCGGCGCGGGCGCGCCACTATGAGCCAACATACCTAGTGGCCGAAATAATGTCAAGCAAACTGCGAATAACCTTGATGTTCGTTCCTGCATTCTGCCGGCTCATGCGGCACCCCCCGCGTGGCGGCCCCGTAGAATGCCTTCCCCGCGTAGAATATAATAGCAGGCAAGACGAGGAGTTCCTCTTCCGAAAACGTAGGGCGCCACGGCCGTGCGGAGCATCGTCGCGCCGCCCGACCAGTCGCCGCACCGCAGCCATGAGCAAGCCCGTGGATCCCAGCTATCAGGTTCTCGCCGCGGGATACATCCGCCGGCAGGCGAAGCAACTTGCCGAGCAATTGGAGGGGGTGCGGAGGGCGGAAGACATCGAGTTTCTGCACCGGGCCCGCGTCGCCTCGCGGAGGCTGCGCTCGGCGTTGAAGATGTTTCGCGACTGCTTCCGCACCAAGGCGATGAAGCGGTGGCGGAAGCAGATTCGCCGGGTCACCGAGGGGCTGGGCGAGGCCCGCGACAAGGACGTGCAAATCGACTTCCTTTGCGGCATTCTTTCCGCGGTCAGCGACAAGAGTTGCTTCCCCGGCATCGCGCGGCTGTTGGCGCAATTGGAATACGAGCGCGACCTCTTGCAGCCCACGGTGGTCAAGGCGGTAAGCCGTCTGGCCGCCAGCAGGGCGCTGGACGAGATGCAGACGGTGACCAAGGCCGTGTTGGCCGGGCATAAGGGCGGCGAAGCGAAAGGGCTGGAGCCGGGCGACTACAGCGACTTCGCCCGCGCCCAGACGGGGAGGCACGTCGCCGGCCGTCTGCAGGCGATGCTGGCCTGCCAGGACAGCCTGGAAGACGTGGACGACCGCAAGCGGCACCACGCCATGCGGATCGCGGCCAAGCGGCTCCGCTACACGGTCGAGATCGCCAGGCCGGTCTGGGGCCCGGCGCTGGACGAAATCCTCGCGGCCGTCAAGCGCGTGCAGACGCTGCTGGGCGACATCCACGACGGCGACGTGTGGCTGGAGCACATCGACGACTATGCGGCGGCCCAACGCCGGCAGACGATCGCGGCCGCCGGCCGGGCGGCGCGGTTCGTCCGCCTGGAGGCCGGCATCAACTACCTCCGCCAGGAGCGCCGCAGCCACCGCCAGCGGGTCTTTGAGGAAATGGTCGATTACTGGCAGCAGTTGCGGCAGCAGGGATTCTGGGACAGGCTGTCGGTGCTGTTGGATCGGCCGCGCGACTGCGCCGGCGGCGCTGCGCCCGCGGCGGCCGTGACTGCCCCGCCGGCGGCGCTTGCCGTGCCGGCGCCGCCGGTGACGCCGGGGCCGGCCCCTGCGCTGCTGCTCCGCCACGACGCGGCCCATGGCGGCGGAGCGAAGTCCAACGGCGACGAAGCGACGCGCCGCGCCGCGGAGACGGTCGGCCGATGAGCGCAAACGGTCCCCCTCTCCCTCCGGGAGAGGGCCGGGGTGAGGGCGCGCTGGAGAGGGCGTGCAATTTTGGTGGCAGGCATTTGCGGCAAGTTCCCCTCACCCTAACCCTCTCCCGGAGGGAGAGGGGACCTTGAATTCGCGATTTGCGAAACCCCAGTATCAACCCTTTTCAGATAGTCATGCCGTCCACTCCTGCCCCTGCCACTGCGTCGCCGGCGAAGTCCGCGGTCCGGGCGCGGATCGTGGCCGCCATCGACGTGGGCGCCAACTCCATCCGCATGGTCGTGGCCGAGGTGCTGGCCGACGGCCGCATCGAGGTGCTGGAGCGGCTGCAACGCGCGGTCCACCTGGGCCAGGACGCCTTCCGCCGCGGGCGGCTGGGGGCCGCCAGCATGCGGGCCGCCGTGGCCGTGCTCCACGATTACCAGCAGTTGCTCCAGCTTTACAAGGCGGAGCGGGTCCGCGCGGTGGCCACCAGCGCGGCCCGCGAAGCCGGCAACGCCGACACCTTCCTCGACCGCATCTTCATGGCCACCGGCCTGCACGTCGAGGTGATCGGCACCTCCGAGGAGAGCCGGCTGACGGTCTCGG
>JBKQVT010000183.1:0-9685 GCA_052139835.1 Thermoguttaceae bacterium | reverse complement strand
TCACCTGGATGTAGTCCTCGACCATGCCGCCTTCCAGCGGGCCCGGCCGATAGAGGGCGTTGGTGGCGATGATGTCGCGGAAGTGGTCGGGCTTCATCCGCTGCAAGAGGTCGCGAATGCCGCCGCTCTCCAACTGGAAGACCCCCTTGGTCTCGCCGCGGCAGAGCAGGGCGAAGGTCTCGGCGTCGTCCAGGGGGAAGGAGTAGGGATCGACCCGCTGGCCGGTGGTCTGCTCGATGAGCTCGACGACCTTGGAGAGGATGGTGAGGTTGCGCAGGCCGAGGAAGTCCATTTTCAGCAGGCCGGCCCGCTCCACGTCGGCCATGGCCCACTGGGTGATCACTTCCTCCTTGTTCTGCACGTGCTGCAAGGGGACGTAGTCGGTCAGGGGTCGGTCGGCGATGACCACGGCGGCGGCGTGGGTGCCCACGTTGCGGGCCAGGCCCTCGATCCGCATGGCCAACTCCAGCAGCTCGCGGATCTCCAGGTCGGTCTCGTAGATCTTCTTCAGGTCGGCGCTTTTTTCGAGCGCGTCGGAGAGGGTGATCTTCAGTTCTTCGGGCACCAGGGCCACCACGGCGTCGACCCGCGGGATGGGCAGGCCCAGCGCGCGGCCCACGTCGCGGATCGCCGCCCGCGCGGCCAGCGTGCCGAAGGTGCCGATCTGCGCCACGTTCTCCACGCCGTACTTTTCCTTGACGTACTGGATTACCTCGCCGCGGCGCTGCTGGCAGAAGTCGATGTCGATGTCGGGCGCCTCGCGGCGGCTCTCGTCGAGGAAGCGCTCGAAGAGCAGGTCGTACTGCAGCGGGCAGACGTGGCTGAGGTGCAGGGCGTAGCAGACCAGCGAGCCCACGCCCGAGCCGCGGGCCGTGGCCTGGATGCCCGAGGCGCGGGCGAAACGCACGAAGTCCCAGACGATGAGAAAGTAGTTGGCAAATCCGAGCTTGTCGATGACCTCCAGCTCCCGCTCCAGCCGCGCCGTCACCTCGGCCGCGAGTTGGCCGCCGGTCAAGCGCTGGGGGTTGCCGGCGTAGCGCTGGCCGAGCCCTTCCAGGCACAGCTTCCGCAGGTAGTCGGCCGAGGTGGTGTTCTCCGGCACGGAGTAGACGGGAAAATGCCGCCGGCCCAGTTCCAGTTCGATGTGCACCGAGTCGGCGATCCGCTGGCTGCGGGCCAGGGCTTCTTCCTGGCCGGGGAAGGCGGCGTACATCTCCTCGGGGCTGCGGAGATAGAACTCGTTGCTGTCCATCTTCATGCGATTGGTGTCGCTGCGGAACTTGCCGGTGTTCACGCACAGCAACACGTCCTGGGCCTCGGCGTCGTCGCGGAGCACGTAGTGGACGTCGCTGGTGGCCACCAGGGGCAGTCCCATGCGGTTGGCCAACTCGACGGCCGCCTGCATCGCCACCCGCTGCACTTCCAGGTTGTTGTTCTGGATCTCGATGAAGTAGCGGTCGCCGAAGAGCTTGTGGAACCAGGCGGCGGTTTCGCGGGCCTTCGCCAGGTTGGCCTCGCCGCCGGCCACCAGCAGGCGGTTGAGCTCGCTGGAGACGCAGCCGCTGAGGCAGAGGAGCCCCTCGTGATGGGCCTCCAACAATTCGCGGTCGATGCGGGGCTTGAAATAGAATCCTTCCAGGAAGGCCTTCGAGGAGAGCTTCAGGAGGTTCTGAAAGCCCGTGCGATTGGCGGCCAGCAGCGTGAGGTGGAAGCTGGCCTCCCGCAGGCTGCCGGCCTCCTTGTGGAAGCGGCTGCCGGGGGCGATGTAGGCCTCGATGCCGAGGATGGGGTTGATGCCCAAGTCCTTGGCCTTCTGGTAGAACTTCACCGCGCCGTGCAGGTTGCCGTGGTCGGTGAGGGCCAAGGCGTTCATTTGCAGGGCCTTGGTGCGGTTCAAGAGGGCCTCGATCGTCCCCGCCCCGTCCAAGAGACTATAGTGGCTGTGGCAATGGAGGTGGGCGAAGGGATGGTTGCTCATGGCGACGGTCGTTACTCCTCCGGCTCGCCGACGGCGCGGAGATAGCCGGCCATGCGGTCGTAGAGGTCCAACAGGTTCTGCCATTGCCGCTGTTCGAGCGAGATGCGTTCGCCGCGGCTCTTCTTTCCCGTCTCGACCAGCGCCCGCAGCCGCAACTGCACGTATTGCAACAACTCGGCCAGTTGGGCGGCCTGGCCGGGGCTGAGCGCGGCGGGCAGCTCGGGCGGGACCAGCGTGTGCAGCAGCCCCTGCACCGTGGGATCGTGGCCGAAACTCAACTCGAAATCCAGCGACACCACCGCCGCCTGCTCGTCCGACTCGCCCGGCGTCAGGGCGATCCCCGCCGCGAGGTCGGCCTTGCGGAGCTTCGCCAGCCGGGTGGCAATCTCCTCCCGCGATCCGAAGAGCACCACCGTCCGCCCCAGGTTGATCACGTCGCCGGGCCGCAGCCGCCAAAGCTGCACGGGCTCGCCGTTGACCTTCGTTCCGTTGGTGCTCTCCAGGTCGGTGAGCACCAGCTTGCCCTCGTCTTCCTGGATTTTCAGATGGAAGCGGCTGATCCGCTCGTCGTTGAGCTGGATCGGGTTGCCCTCTTCGCGGCCGATGGTCAGGGGGGTAGAAATATTCTCGAAAATGCGTCCCCGGTCGGCCCCGTCGAGTATCCGCAAAGTGATTCGTGCCATGGCGAACTGCCCATCCTGCTGCCTTTGTACCCGCTGGCCGCAAAGTGGTCAAGACGCCACTCATTGCCACCGTCCGACAGTCGCCGTATGCTAGATTACTCCAAGCACTTACCCGTTCTGCCCACCCTGATCTTTCTCTGAAAAAGAAAACCGCCATGACTTCCAAGCGTGTGTTTCTCGACGAAAAAGAGCTGCCCCAAGCCTGGTACAATCTGCAGGCGGATCTGCCGCGGCCCCTGCCGCCACCCTTGGATCCGGCGACCATGCAGCCGGTCGATCCGGCCAAATTGGAGCGGATCTTTGCCCGCGCGCTGGTCGCTCAGGAGGTCAGCCAGGAGCGCTGGATCGAGATTCCCGAGGCGATCCGCCGCGTGTACGCCATTTGGCGTCCCGCGCCGCTGGTCCGGGCCAGCGCGCTGGAACGGGCCCTGAAGACACCGGCGCGGATCTACTTCAAAGACGAGAGCCACAGCCCGCCCGGCAGCCATAAACCGAATACGGCCGTTCCGCAGGCGTATTACAACCTCCAAGAGGGCATCCCTCGGCTGGTCACGGAGACGGGGGCCGGCCAATGGGGCTGCGCCTTGGCGTTCGCCTGCAAGATGTTCAACCTCCGCTCGAAGGTCTTCATGGTCAAGGTCAGCTACCAGCAGAAGCCCTACCGCCGCTCGATGATGCACCTCTGGGGCGCCGAGGTCACGGCCAGCCCTTCCGAGGAGACCAACGCCGGCCGGCAGATGCTGGCCTTGGACCCGAATTGCCCGGGGAGCCTCGGCATCGCCATCAGCGAGGCCGTGGAATCCGCGCTGGCCCGCGAGGATACCCGCTACACGCTGGGCAGCGTGCTCAACCACGTCTTGCTGCACCAGACCGTCATCGGGCTGGAGGCGGAGAAACAGTTCCAGCTCCTCGGCGATTTCCCCGACGTGATCCTCGGCTGCGTCGGCGGCGGAAGCAACTTCGCCGGACTCTCCTTCCCCTTCCTCCGCTACAAACTCGAAGGCCGAGACATCCGCTTCGTCGCCTGCGAGCCCCACTCCTGCCCCTCGATGAGCCGCGGCCAGTATCGCTACGACTACGGCGACACGACCAAGCTGACGCCGCTGGTGAAGATGCACACCCTGGGGCATAGCTTCGTGCCGCCGGGGATCCATGCCGGCGGACTACGCTATCACGGCATGGCCCCTTTGGTCAGCCTGGGCGCGGACCTGGGATTGATCGAGGCGGCCGCCTTCCATCAGACCGAGTGTTTCGAGGCGGCCCAACTGTTCGCCGCCACCGAAGGGATCATTCCCGCCCCGGAGACCTCGCACGCCATCCGCGGGGCCATCTGCGAAGCCCTCCGCTGCCGGGAAAACCACGAGGAGAAGTGCATCCTCTTCAGCTTCAGCGGCCACGGCCTGTGCGACATGGCCTCCTACGAAAAATTCTTCGCCGGGCACCTCGAAGACTACGCTTACCCGCAGGAGAAGATCGAGGAAGCCTTGGCCGAGTTGCCGGTGCTTTAGATCAGCCCGCCTTGTGGCGCAGCTCCCGCTGCGGCTCTTCCAGGGATCGCAACTTGATGGTGGCGCCGGGGGGCATGCGTCGCTCGGGGATGATGCCCCGCTTGGTGGCGGCCAGGAAGGGATAGAACTCGCCCGCCAGGCCCTCGCTGAACTCCTCTTGCAGCCGCCGCAGGATATCCTTCCACAGCAGCCCGCTGCGGTAGATGAGCCGATAGGCCTCCTTCAATTGCAGCAGCGTAGGCTGATCGTAGCCCGCGCGCCTCAGGCCGACCTGGTTCAGGCCGACCACGTAGCTGCTCTGCCCGTCGACGGTCACAAAGGGCGGCACGTCCTTGGTGATGTGGGCTTGGCCGCCGAGCATGGCCAGCGGGCCGATGCGGCAGAACTGGTGCACCCCCGCGCCGCCGGAGATGTACGCCCGGTCGCCCACGATGACGTGCCCCGCCAACATCGCGTTGTTGGTCACGATCACCTGGTTGCCCAGGCGGCAGTCGTGGGCCACGTGGGCGTTGGCCATCAGCAGGCAATTTTCGCCGATCGTCGTCTCGTGGTCCGCCTCCAACGCCCGGTGCACCGTCACGTTCTCGCGGATTGTGCAGCCGGCGCCGATGACCACGGTGCCAGGGTGTTCGGGCACGTGGACGTGCTGCGGCAGGCCGCCCAACACCGCGCCCTCCGAGACCCGGCAGTTCTCTCCCAACGTGGTGCCGCTCTTGACCGCCACGTGGCTCTCCAAAATACACCCGCTGCCGATCTTCACCCCCCCCTCAATCACGCAAAAAGCCCCGATCCGGACATCCGCGCCCAGGGTGGCTTCCGGGCTGATCAACGCCAACGGGTGGATAAGCATGGCTGGTGCTCTCGCGGTGGAAATCGAAGCGGGGGGACTGTCCCCTTTGGTTGGCACGTCTGTTAGCTTCTATCGGTTAGCTAGGTCCTGCCAATTGGTCTTAACGTACCGGTCGTGACGGCTTGTCTATCTTTTCCATTTCAAACCAGTCGCACGGGTGGTGCAAGCCATGACGCGAGAGTTGCGCGGCGTGGTGTACATCCGGGGCGGGCTGGGGTAGGTTAGGAGTTAGAAGATAGGAGTTAGAAGTTAGAAGTTAGAAGTCAGGCTGCACGTTATCCTTTTCCCTGGCCCCTGGTCCCTGGCCCCTGGTCCCTCTTATGCTCCTTGGCTACAACACCAACGGCCTGGCCCATCACGACCTCGACGATGCCGTCCGCCTGCTGGCCGATTTGGGCTACCGGAGCGTGGCCATCACGATCGACCACACCGCCCTGCCGCCCTATGAGCGCTACCACGCCCAGCGGCTCGGGCGACTGCGGCGGCTGCTGGAGCAGTTGGCAATGCGGTCGGTAATCGAGACCGGCGCCCGGTTCCTTTTGGATCCGGTCGAGAAGCACGAGCCGACGTTGATTTCGGCCAGCCCCGCGGGCCGCCGCCGCCGCGTCGAGTTCTACCGATATGCCGTCGATTGCGCCGCGGCCTTGGGCAGCGATTGCGTTTCGCTCTGGTCGGGGGTGCTTCAGCCGGGCATTGCCCGGCCGCGGGCCATGGCCTGGCTGATCGAAGGTCTTGAGGAGGTCTTATCCTATGCCGCGGCCCGGCAGGTCACGATCGGGTTTGAGCCCGAGCCGGGGATGCTCATCGACTCGATGCGCGGCTACGAGGAGCTTCTGCAACAGGTGGACGCCGCCAATTTTCGTCTCACGCTCGACGTGGGCCATCTCCACTGCCAGGGCGAGACGCCCATCGCCGCGGTCATCCGCCAGTGGGCTCCGCGGCTGGTGAACGTTCACCTCGAGGACATGCGTGCGGGCGTGCACGAGCACTTGATGTTCGGCGAGGGGGAAATCGACTTTCCGCCTGTCTTGCGCGCCCTGGCCGAAGTGGGCTGCCCCGGCGGCGTCCACGTGGAACTGAGTCGTCACAGCCATGAGGGCCCCGCGGCGGCCCGCCGGGCGATGGAGTTCCTTCTGAAGGCGGAGGGCGGAGGGCGGAAGGGGGAAGGGGAAGGACCCCCAAGCCCACCGGTTGCGCCCGGTGGGAACGGGGGATGACCCGGAGGCTTTCGCCGCCGGCTTGCGTCTCCCCTCCGCCTTCCCCCTTCCGCCCCCCGCCTTTATCATGGATTCATCATGACCAAGAAACTCATCCTCCTTTCCATCCCCGGATTGCGGGAAAAAGACGTCGCGGTGATGCCGCGGCTGCGGGAACTGACCGCCGGCGGCGAGATCGCCGACCTCGTGCCCAGCTTCCCCTCGGTCACCTGCTGCGTTCAGGCCAATATGACCACCGGCTGCCTGCCTCGTGAGCACGGGGTGGTGGCCAACGGCTTCTATTGGCGCAAAAGTCGCCAGGTGGAAATGTGGACCTCGCCCAGCGACTGCATCCAGCGCCCGCAGATATGGGACATTCTGGCGGGCGGCCCTCACCCTAACCCTCTCCCGGAGGGAGAGGGGACGACTGGCGGCCCTCACCCTAACCCTCTCCCGGAGGGAGAGGGGACGAAGGTGCGTTCGGCCGTGTGGTTCCCTTTGCACAGCAAGGGGTGCCAGGCCGATTACGTCTGCACGCCGGCCCCGATCCACAATCCCGATGGCACGGAATCGCTCTGGTGCTATACGCGGCCGCCGGAACTCTACGGCACGTTGCGCGATCGCCTGGGCCACTTCCCTCTGAAGAACTTCTGGGGCCCGCTGGCCGGTGTCCAGGCCAGCCGGTGGATCGCCGATTCGGCCGCGGTGGCCGCGGAGCAATGGCAGCCCGACTTCTTCTATATCTACCTGCCGCACCTGGACTACGCCGCGCAGCGCAACGGGCCGGAGAGCGTCGAGGCCGACGTGGCGGTGGCGGAACTCGACGAGGTGATCGGCCAATTGGCCGGCCGGCTCGGCGCGGCCTATGGCGAAGGGCTGCTGTGGCTGGTGGCCGGCGAATACGCCATCACGCCGGTGAACCACGTGGCGTATCCCAATCGCCTGCTCCGCGAGGCCGGTTTGCTGGCGGTCCGCGACCCGCGACCCGCGAGCGGGTGCCCGGCCGGCGGCGAGGAGTTGGACCTGGAGGCCAGCCGGGCCTGGGCGATGGTCGATCACCAGTTCTCCCACGTCTTCGTCTCCGGCGGCGATCCTGCGCTGGCCCAGCGGGTGGCGGAGGTCTTCCGCGGCCAGCCCGGCATCGCCGAGGTCCTGCTGGGCGAGGACCTGGCCCGCTACGGGCTGGACCATCCGCGGAGCGGCGAGGTGGTTTTGATCTCCGAGCCGCGGAGTTGGCAGGCGTACTATTGGTGGCTTTCCGACGACCGCGCGCCGGCCTGGGCCCGCACGGTCGATATTCACCGCAAGCCCGGCTACGACCCGGTGGAACTGTGCTTCGACCCGGCGTCGCGGGGCATCCCCTTGGAGGCGACGCGGATCAAGGGATCGCACGGGGCGCCGGCGGTGGAGCGGGCCCAGCGAAGCGTCCTCCTGGCCTCCGAGCCGATTTTCCTGCCTGGGGTCGTGGTGGCCGACACCGAGGTGTTTGGGGTCGTCTTGCGGCATTTCGGCTTGCAGAGCTGAGAGTCCCCTCTCCCGGAGGGAGATGGTGGCCGCGCAGCGGCCGGGTGAGGGGAGTTGCCGAGAGACGTTGATGGACGCGCGGGGTGCCACGACCAACCTACGGTCGGTGCCCGGCTTGTCCAGCAGTGCCGACCTACCCCGCCAACCCCGCCGCACTGCTGGACAAGCCAGCAGTGGCACCCCACGCCCTCACCCCGACCCTCTCCCGGAGGGAGAGGGAGAGCAGCGCCGGCCTTCGTGAAATAAATCGTGCGGCCGGGTGCGAATCATGTTATTCTGGTGGGGGCGTATTCTTCCCGGACTTGGACCAGAAGGGGGGGTTCTTCGCGGCTTTGGCCCGCGGAGGGTATGATAGACAGAAGCGTCGCTGGCCAAGGGGAGGGCGGTTTTTCATGGGTGTGCCACAAATCGTCATTGTCGGCCGGCCGAACGTGGGCAAGTCGAGCCTCTTGAACTGGCTGGCCGGCAAGCGGATCGCCATCGTCGATCCGACGGCGGGGGTGACGCGCGACCGCGTGACCTACCTGCTCCCCCTGGAAGCCCGCTTCGTCGAGCTGGTCGATACCGGCGGGATGGGCGTGGCGGACGGCGACGACCTCAGCGAGCACATCGAGGGCCAGATCCAGACGGCCATCGACTCGGCCGATCTGATCCTCCTGGTGGTGGACACGCGGGCCGGTCTGACGCCGCTGGACCAGGAGGTGGCCAAGCGGATCCGCTACGTCGACGCGCCGGTGATCTGCGTGGCCAACAAGACCGACGCCCCGTCGCTGGACCAGCAGGTCGACGAGTTCTACAAGCTGGGGCGGAAGCTGATCCGCGTCAGCACGCTGCAGAACCGCGGCAGGGAGGAACTGGAGAAGGCCATCCTGGAGAAGCTGCCGGCGACCATGCCGGACGAAGAGGCGCCGCAGGAGGCGGTCATGAAGGTGGCGATCGTGGGCCGGCGCAACGTGGGCAAGAGCACGCTGGTCAACACGCTGGTGCAGGCGGAGCGGATGATCACCAGCGAAGTGCCCGGCACCACCCGCGACAGCGTCGACGTCCGCTTCGACCTCGACGGCAAGGTCTTCATGGCCATCGACACGCCCGGCTTCATGCGCGGCAAGAGCCAGGCCAGCGACGTCGATTTTTACGGCGCCCACCGGGGGCAGCGGAGCATCCGCCGGGCCGACGTGGTGTTGTTGTTTTTCGACGCCGCGCAGCGGATCAGCAAGGGCGACAAGCAACTGTGCGACTACATCGCCCAGCAGTACAAGCCCTGCATCTTCGTGGTCAACAAGTGGGACCTGGTGGCCGGCAGCATGCCCACCGACAAGTGGGTCAATTACCTCCGCGACACCTTCCGCACCATGCTCTACGTGCCGATTGCGTTTATCACGGGGCAGACGGGGAAGAACGTCAAGGCGATGCTGAACCATGCCCAGATGCTCTTCAAGCAGGCCCGCACCCGCATCGGCACGGCGCAGTTGAACAAGCTGGTGCGGGCGGCCATCGAGAAGAACTCGCCGCCGACCTACCAGAACCGCCGCAGCCGCATCTATTATGCCACCCAGGTGGCCGAGCAGCCACCCACGATCGTGCTCTTTTGCAGCGATCCCAGCGCGGTCTCGCAGCAGTACCAGCGTTACCTGCTGGGCGCGATGCGCGAGAAGGTCGGCTTCGCCGAGGTGCCCATCAAGCTCTATCTGCGGAAGCGCGAGCAGAGCGACCGCCGCGACGAGATCGACGCCAAGATCGAAGGCCCGCGACGAAAGGCGGAGACCGAGCCGGAGGCGTCGGCCTCGGGATAGCGGCACATCACCAAGCCGCTCGCGAGTTGTAGGGTGGGTCGAGCCACCCCTGTAAAGGTCTTAATCTGTTACGGTTTCACGGTTTATGGTATCACTTCGGCTTCGGCGCGCGTCACAACGGGGTGGCGGCGGGTGAACGGGTCTCGCGAAGCA
>JBKQVT010000182.1:0-11863 GCA_052139835.1 Thermoguttaceae bacterium | reverse complement strand
CATCCATGACGCTCTCCTTTCGGGATACATGAGGTTATTTCTCACCCACATGATGTCCCGAAAGGGGCGTCCTATCATAGACCAAAAGTCTTAGAAACTACTGACTTTGCATTCTTCATTTTGCATTCCGGGCTCCCCCATTCTAACTCCTAACTCCTAGCTTCTAACTCCTTTTTCCTACCCCAGCACCGGGCAACTGTCGAACCACTCGCGGCCTTGACGGCACATCCACGCGGTCGCGCCGGGCGGCCCCCAGCCGCCCGCCTCGTAAAGCGACAGCGGCAGCGACACCTCCTCGTCCCAGGCGGCTTCGATGGGGTCGATCAGGCCCCAGGCCAGTTCCACTTCGTCGGCACGGGTAAAGAGGCTGAGGTCGCCGTGCATCACGTCCAGCAGCAGCCGCTGATAGGCCTCGGGCATGAGACCCTGGAAGGCCTGCCGGAAGCGGAAGCTCAGGTCGGTCTGCCGCAGCCGCGTGCCGCCGTCGGGCACCTTGGTGTAGAAGTGCAACTGGATGCCTTCGGCGGGCTGCACCTGGATCACCAGGCGGTTGGAGGTGAAGGCGGACTGCGGCCCGCCCTCGAACATCATGTGCGGCGGGGGGCGGAACTGGATGACGATCTGCGTCGTCTGGCAGGCCATCGCCTTGCCGCTCCGCAACAGGAAGGGCACGCCCTGCCACCGCCAATTGTCGATCTGGAGCTTCACCACGCCGAAGGTGGCCGCCTGGCTCTCCGGCGGCACGTTGGGCTCGTCGCGATACTTGCGATATTGGCCGCGAATGGTGTCGGTGAAGACGTCCTCGCGGGTCATGGGCCGGATCGCCCGCAGCACCTTGACCTTCTCGTCGCGCACCGAATCGGCGTCGAAGCGGCTGGGCGATTCCATGGCGGTGAGCGTGAGGAGTTGGAGGAGGTGGTTTTGGAACATGTCGCGGAGCACGCCCACGCTGTCGTAGTAGGCGCCGCGATGGCCGATGGTCACTTCCTCGGCGGCGGTGATCTGCACGTGGTCGATGAAATTGCGGTTCCACACGGGCTCGAAGATGCTATTGGCGAAGCGGAACACCAGGACGTTCTGCACGGTTTCCTTGCCCAGGTAGTGGTCGATGCGGAAGACCTGGTTTTCGGCGAAGACCTTGTGGACGGCGGCGTTGAGGTGGCGGGCGGTTTCCAGGTTGGTGCCGAAGGGCTTTTCGATGACGACGCGGCGGGGGCCGTGGTCCTGGGCGGCCAGCCCGGCGGCCCCCAGCGCGGCAATCGCCGGCTCGTAGAGCTGCGGGGCGGTGGCCAGGTAATAGATCCGCGTGGCCTCTTGGCCCCCTTCCAACTCGTCCAGCCGCCGGCCCAACGCGGCGAAGTCCTCGGCCTTGGCGATGTCACCCGGCACATAATGAATCGAGGCGGCCAGCGTCTGCCATACCGCGGCGTCCAAGGCCTCCCCGAGGAAAGCGGCCGTCGAGCCGCGGAGCTTTTCCCGCCAGGAGTCGTCGCTCTGGGGAGTGCGGGCGAAACCGACGATCCGCGTGGCCTCCGGCAGCCGCCCCTTCTGAAACGCCTCGTAGAGCGCCGGCACCAGTTTGCGGCTGGTCAAGTCGCCGGAGGCACCGAAAATGACGATGGTATGGGCCATGAGGGGGCTTAGGACTTGGGGCTTGGGACTTGGGTCTTGGGCCTTGGGACTTAAGGCCAGCGGCGCTAAGCATTGTAGCGTCCATGGCGGTGGAGTCCAGGGAACTAAGCACCAAGACCCAAGGCCTAAGACCTAAGACCCAAGACCTTATGCCGCAATGGCCGCCGCAGGCCGCGCCGGCTCGGCAAAGAGGATGTCGTCGGAGAGAAGGTCGAGCAAGCCCTCGACGGCCTGGGCGATCACGCGGGGCCGGACGTAACGGCTTGCCCGGCGGCGACTCAGCACGGTGTCGACCTCCTGGCAGACGAAAGCGGGGGCGACGGCCCGCAGGTAGCCCCTGGCCTGAGCGAGACTCATGCCGCCGATCCGCTGGTGAACGTGCTGCCAGAGGGCGGCGCGGCACTCGCGGGCGACCTCGCCGGCCGCCTGGCTGATGATGGGGGCATCGAGCCACTGGAGGAGCAAATCGAACAGGCGATCGGAAAGAGACATGGCCTTGCCCGGCTTTCGCAGAATTTGGGGGGGAAAGCGGCAGCGGGCGGCTGCCGGCGCGCGCCAGTAAGCATCGGGCGCACGGAGGGCCGGACTTGAGTCAATTCCTTAAGAACCGGCGATCGCACGGTAGTAGTCGATCGAGCGCCGCAGGCCTTCCGCGAAATCGACCGCCGGCTCATAGCCCAAGAGCGTGCGGGCCAGGGTGATGTCGGCCAGGCTCTGGCGGACGTCGCCCGCCCGGGGCGGCTCGTGCCGGGGGGCCAGGTGCGTGCCCAGCAGGCCGTTGAGCAGGTCGATGAGCGTGAGTAGATCGACGCTCTGGCCGTTGGCGACGTTGAGCACGCGGCCGGCCACGCCGGGGGCGTCGGCGGCCAGCAGGTTGGCATGGACGGCGTTGGCCACGTAGCTGAAGTCGCGCGATTGACCGCCGTCGCCGTAGACGACCGGCTGCCGGCCGGCCATCATCGCCGTGATGAAGAGGGGGATGACCGCCGAGTAGGGGCTGGCCGGGTCCTGCCGCGGCCCGTAGATGTTGAAATAGCGCAGGGCGACGGTTTCCAGGCCGTAGGTGGCGGTGAAGGCCTGGCAGTAGAATTCACCGGCCAGTTTGGCGGCGGCATAGGGGGAGAGGGGACTGACCGGGTCGGACTCGCGTTTGCGGGGGGCGGGCTGGTTGCCGTAGGCGGCGCTGGAGGCGGCGTAGACGACGCGTCGCACGCCGGCGCGGCGGGCGGCATCCAACAGGGCCAGCGTCCCGGTGGCCCCGGCGGCATGGACCTCCAAGGGCCGCTCGACGCTCAACGGCACGGAGGCCAGGGCCGCCTCGTGGAAGATGCAATCGACGCCTTGGACTGCGTGGGCCACGGCCGCCGCGTCGAGGATGTCGCCGCGGAGGAACTCGATGCGGTCTTGAAAACCCGCCAGGTTGGAGAGCCGCCCGGTGCTGAGGTTGTCCAGCACGCGGACGCGGTCGCCGCGGGCCGCCAGTGTTTCGGCGACGTGGGAGCCGATGAAGCCGGCGCCGCCGGTAACGAGGAAGGTTCGCATAGGGGCGGGGTTTCCTTTCGGTGCGGCGGGCGGGCGGCGGTGGCGACGCCACCGGCCAGCCCCCTGCGACGATAACATCTCTGGTATTCCCGGTCAAGTTGGCCGGCTGGACGGGGCTGTAAGGTTGTGCCGATGGTAGGGGAGGCAACGAGGGCGAGGGCGTCAGGGGAGCGGCTGATGGATCGGGCTGTCGGCGCGGTGTATAATTGGTGGCGGACGCGTGGTGGCGTCTGCCGGCGCAGTGAGGTCATTATGTCCATTCTTGGTGCGGAAACCACCCTCTATCCGGAGGTGCTGCTGGACCCGGCCGGACCGCGGACCGCGGACCGGCAGTGGATGGCCGTGTACACCAAGGCCCGGCAAGAGAAGGCCCTGGCCCGCGACCTGCTGCGACAGGAGATTCACTTTTACCTGCCGGTGGTGAAGCGGACCAGCCTCTACCGCGGGCGGCGGCGGGCGCGCTACCTGCCGCTGTTTTCCGGCTACCTTTTCTTGTATGGTTCCGAGGCCGAGCGGATCGCCAGCCTGGCGACCAATCACATCTCGCGGGTGCTGGTCGTTCCGGACGCGGAGGAGTTGGTGCGGGAGTTGCGGAACCTGCGGCAACTGATCGAGGCCAAGGCCCCGCTGACGGTCGAGAGCCGCTTGGCGCCGGGCCGCCGGGTGCGGGTGCGGCAGGGGCCGTTTGCCGGCATCGAGGGGACGGTGCTGGTCCGCCGCGGCGAGACGCGGCTGCTGGTGAGCATCAATTTCCTCCAGCAGGGGGCGTCGGTCGAGATCGACGATTTTCAGCTCGAGCCCATCGATTGAGCGGTCCGTTTCTCGGCCCCTCGGTGCCGCTGTCAGCGGCGCAGCGTGAAGTTGCCCCAGCCGTCGATATAGTGCAGCAGAAAGAGGAGAAAGAGCAGGCAGGTCCAGGCGACCGCGAAGCAGGCGGCGATCATGGCCGTAGAGCGAATTCTTTTGCCCGGCATGCTGAAGATCGCCGCCAATCCAAGGCATGCCGGCGCGGACGCGTCCACAAAGCTCCGGCAGGCAAAGCCGCAGCCGAACGCCCAATCATGCCACGCCGAGTTTGCGTAGATCAGCAGGGAAGTGGACACGCAGACGAGGACTGCCAGCAGCCGCCGCGGACCAGACCCTCGGGCCACGATCAGCAGCAGTCCCAGGGCCGCCAAAACCATGAGCGGAGAGGAGAAGAGGAGGCCGTGCTTCGGCGAAAACAAGTAATTGAGCAACTCGGGCCGGGTCCAGAAGAAGCGTTCTTCCGCCGTCCCGTAGGAGAAGACGAGCCATTTGCCGAAGGCCCCGCGCCAGAACAACGATTGGAGTGCCAAGAAGGGCGCGGCGGCCAGCCCCGCCACGGCCACGCCGCGGACCAGGAGGTAACGACCTTCGGCGGACCGCGCTTTGAGCCGCGATACCAAGGGGTACAACCCGGCCAGCAGAAACAGGCCGTTGGTTTGCCGTAAGATGATCATGAGGCCCGCCGCGCAACCCGCCAAGGCCCAATCCCGCTTCTTGTCCTCGGTCGCATCGCCCAGCTTGGCGCAATAGTAGAGGAAGGCGGAGACGGCGCAGAAACCGGCCGCGTGGGCCATGAACAGGCTCGCGCAATAGGCGTACAAAGCACTGCCGAAAAGGACGGCAGCCAGCGCCGCCAGCGAAGGCCACATGGCAAAGTACCTGCGGCAGAGCCGATAGGTGAAGATCAGGCCCAGCCAGCCCGCCGCCAGTTGCGCAAACCCCGCGGCGACCTGGTAGGGAAGCTCGTAGCCCGTGAGAATTGCCGGCCCGCAGCCCAAGTGCCTGGCAAGAAGGTAGCAGGCATGAACGCCCAGGTAGGGAACAAAGCCCACGACGGCCCAGCCAACGGTGTGTTTCTCGGCGATCCGCCCGGTTTGGGGTGCGATGGGCAGTTGCCCGCGGAAGTCCTTGGCACTCGGCGTCAACTGAAACAGTTCGTGGCGGAGATCGGCGTCGCCGTGGAAGACAAACGCCCGCAGGATCGCGTAGTACTGTTCGCTGTCACTGCCGCTGAGCAGCGGCAACCCACGTCGGTAACACTTCACCGTGGCAGCCAGCGGGATCGCCAAGATGAGGGCCAAGAGCACCAGGAAAAACGCCTTCTCCAGCCTGGTAGGCCTCCCGGGGACGCCGGAGGCCGCCTTTGCGGTTGATTCGTCGGCGCTGGCCTGCGGTGGCCCGCAGAGGCCGTTTGGGCGAGAATCTGGTCGCATTCCGGACCTGCGCGAAAGGTTTCCGCGGGAGTGGGGGCGGGCTTCGCCCCCCACTCGACGCGAACTCTCCACTCCAGAGACTGAGTAGTTTCTGTTGCGAAAGGCGGCATACGAGTTTTCGGGTGCCACGACCATGCTTCGCATGGTGCCCGGCTTGCCCAGCAGTGCGGTGGGGCGACGCATCGGCACTGCTGGGCAAGCCAGCAGTGGCACCCAACCTTCCGCAACAGAAACCAAGTATAGCGTGATCTTCCGCATGTTGCGCCCCGCCTCGGGGGCGGGGCGACTGCGGCGGGAAGTCATTGCGGCAGGGGTCATGGCTGGCGGGCCGCCACCACCGGCGGGGGTGTGTCGCGTTCGGGCAGCGTGGGCGTTGAGAAACCGCTTCCGCGTCACTTATTTTCGCTTCCTTTTCTTCCACCCCTGGCCTCTTTGTCTAATTGTAAGTAATTCTGTGACAAGGAGATGCGTCTTTTTTTCGGTCTTTCTTGCCGATCCTTGGCACAGGCTTTGCTCGCTGACGGCAACTATCTGAAAGGGTGTGCGTTGGATCGCTTAATTCCGGTTTTTGCCTTTCATTGACATTTCCCTGGGGGAGCATCAGACTGAAGACTGCACTACCCGCAACCCCAACGAGTGAAGCAAAACCATGACGACACCTGCCGAGGCGGACTGGAAACGATTGCTGCCGAGCGTCCCCGCTTTATGTGGGTGGGCGGTGCTTTTGGCGGTGTTCGGCTACGCCTACCAGGGCACCCTCTGGCGCTTGCTGACGACCTGGTACCGGCACGACGACTACCAGCACTGTTTCTTCGTGCCCTTGTTTTCCTTGTTCCTGTTGTGGTATCGGCGGGAGATGGTGGAGCGGATTCCGAGCGGCGGGAGTTGGCGGAACGCCTGGACGCTGGCCGCCTACGCGGTGGCCTTGCTGATGTTCGCCGCCAGCGCATCGATTCGCGGGTGCGCCGTCTACTTCAACTACGACATCGACCATTATTCGCTTTTTCCGCTGTTGATCGGGTTGACGCTGTTGTTGGGCCGTTGGCGGGGTTTGCACTGGGCATGGCCCTCGATCGCCTTCCTGGCGTTCATGATTCCCTTGCCGGGATTCCTGGCGGTCATGCTCAGCCACCCCTTGCAACGGATCGCCACCACGATGGGCGTCTTTACGATTCAAACGTTGGGCATCCCGGCCGTTGCCATGGGGACGACGATCGAGTTGACCTCGCAGCCGCCGTTGGATGTCGCCGAGGCGTGCAGCGGGATCAAGATGTTGACGCTGTTCTTCGCGATCTGCGTCGGGGCGGCATTTGTGGTGCGGCGGCCGTATTGGGAGAGAGTGGTCGTCGTGGTCAGTGCCATTCCCATCGCCATTGTTTCCAATGCGGCGCGCGTGACCGTCGCGGCTGTCCTTCAGGACCTGATTAGCGTCAGGGCGAAGGACGTCTTCCATGACTACGCGGGCTGGAGCATGATGATTTTGGCGATGTTGCTGCTGTGGGGAGAAATGTCGTTGATATCCAAGTTGTTTTTGGAGCCGCCTTCGGAAGCGCCCCTGATCATGGACGATCGCGGCGCGCAGGGGAAAGGGGGGGTGGCTACGCTGGTGTCGTAAAGTGGCGCGCGCCGCCGGGGGCGGCGCCGGCCGGTCTGGACCTTGGATCTGTCCGGGCACGCCGACGGGTGCGTTGATCGAGTCCTTTTCTTTCCCCCAAGACGTTCTTTTCCGTTTCTGCTTCCTATGAGTCAACTCCTAAGTTTAGCTGCGAGATAAGATTTATGTCGACGAGCCCCTCTGATCCGTTGTCCAATGATGCTTCCTTGGTCCCCGCGGTGGCGGGACAGCCGCCGCTGGTTGCCGGCGCACCGGGCAACCTGGGCTGGGCCACTGGTCCGGCCCCGGCCGGCGAACTCCCCGGCGCCATGAGCCTGGCCACTTACTTCCACGCCTTCCGGCGGCACTGGATTGTGGCCACGGCGCTGGGACTGCTCTGC
This sequence comes from Thermoguttaceae bacterium, assembly GCA_052139835.1. Classification (GTDB taxonomy): domain Bacteria; phylum Planctomycetota; class Planctomycetia; order Pirellulales; family Thermoguttaceae; genus JBKQVT01. The sequence continues at coordinate 4,454 of JBKQVT010000182.1, read as the reverse complement.
GGGGGACTGCTGGGCACGCTGGTGTACTTGGCGCGCCCGCCGCAATATGCGGCCGTCGCCTACCTGAAGGTGGAGGCCAATCCGCAGGCCGTCGTCTTTCGCGATCCGAATTCGGGGGGGCGCGATCTTTACGAGATCTACCGGGGCACGCAAGTCCAGTTGATCAAGAGCCCCTACGTGGTCGGCGCGGCGCTGGCGGAGCCGGCAATCGCCGCGCTTCCCGGCGTCCGCCGCAACGAACCCGACTCGGTCGGCTGGCTCTGCAACGACCTCAGCGTCAGCTTCCCGCAAAAAGAAGGGGAAATCATGTGCGTCACCCTCGTGGGCAACGATAAGGAGGAGATCACCACCCTGGTCAACGCCGTCGTGGACACCTATCTGAACAAAGTCGTGGTCCACGAACAAGAAGATAAGATCGGCCGCGTCGATAAACTGGAAACCCTTCGCGCCGACAAGGAAACCGAGGTGCGGACCGCGCTGAACAACCTCAGGCACCTGGCCGAAGGGACCGGCGGCGCCGAGGACAAGGAAGCCCTCTCGGTCAAGCAGCAGGTGGCCGTGCAACAGTACGCGGAATTGAGCCGGGAACTGGTGCGGGTGCAGTTCGATCTGATGCGCGCCCGCAACTCCTTAAGGACGTCCCAAACCCTCCAGGCGAGCCTCGACGAGACGGACGTTCCCGCCTACGAAGTGGACCAGTGGGCCTTGAACGATCCCATGCTGCGGCAACTGGCCGACAAGCTGGTGCAGTACAAGATGATGATGCAGAACATCGACCTGACGGTTGTGCCCGGCAGCAAATCGTCCTACAGGAGGAAGGCGCAGATCGAAACGGACAATGTCCAGTCGCAATATGACGATGCCGGAAAGAAGATTCGCGAAAAGATCAAGGAAAAGAAGCGTTTTGACGGCGACCGGGAGATCAAGAAGCTGGAATCCGAAGTGCAGATCCTCGCGGAGCAGGAGCAGCGCTTCCAGGCGGACCTGGAAAAGCAGGGCAAGGAAGTCATGCACATCGGCAACAGTTCGATCGACATCGATATCGAGAAGCAGAAGCTGAAGGAACTGAACGAGGTTCTGGGCAGCATCGCCACCGAGCGGGAGAAGCTGAAGGTGGAGCTCAGTTCGGTTCCCCGCATTACCTGCATGCAGAAGGCGGACACGCCCAAGAACGAGTTTAAGGGTTCGATGCGGTTGGCGGTGATCGCCATTGCCTCGCTCTTCGGCTTCTGCGTGCCGCTGTTCGGCATGGTGTTGTGGGACGTGCAGTCACGGCGGGTGAATGCGGTCTCGGAGGTGGTCCACGGCCTGGGGTTATCGGTGATCGGTTCCGTGCCGGCGATTCCGGCCCACGTCCTGCGGCGGTTGGGGGGCACGTCGAAGCGCAGCCAGACCTGGCGACTGCGGCTGACCGAGTCGCTGGACGGCATTGCCGCCCGGCTGCTCCACAAGGCGGAAAGAGAGCAATCGCGGGTGGTCTTGGTCTCCAGCGCCATGGCGGGCGAGGGGAAGACGACCTTGGCGACGCAACTGGGGATGAGCCTCGCCCGCCATCTCCGCCGCACGGTGCTGGTGGACTTCGATTTGCGGCGGCCGGGCCTCGACGGCGTGTTCGGCGTGCCGTCGGAGCCGGGGGTTTGCGAGGCCCTCCGCGGCGAGGGCGACCTGGCCGGCATGATTCAACCCACCGGCACGGAGCACCTGTCGGTGTTGCCGGCCGGCCGTTGCGACCGCCGGGCGATGGCGGCGCTGGCCAATGGGGGGGCCGGTCCCCTGTTCAAGCAGCTTCGCCAGCAGTATGATTTCGTGATTATCGACAGCAGCCCGATCCTCCCCGTGGCAGATACCCGCTTTGTCAGCCAGCACGCCGATACGGTGGTTCTCTCGGTATTCCGCGATCTCAGCGAAGTGCCGAAGATTCAGGCCACTTGCGAGATTCTCGATGCCTTCGGCGTCCGCGACCTGGAAGCGGTGGTCACCGGCGGCAGCGGGTTTGCCTACGGCCGGGGGCGGCAGTATATCGACGCGGCGGCTTCCTGAGAGCGGCCGCCGTAACGACAAGGGAAACCAACAGCGACGGCCGCACGCGCACGCGGTCCGGGAAGCGGAATGAGGGCCAGCGATGAAAGGGACGATTTGGGTGGTGGTGCGGCTGCTGTTGACGGCGGCCCTGGTCTTGGTCACCTGCCTCGGCGTGCAGGCGATGAAGAGCTTCTTGACGCTGCCGCCGATCCGCCAGCTTTCGCTGGACATCTCCCGGCTCCCCATGAAACTGGGAGAGTGGCGAGGAGAGGAGTACAAACTGGATGCGGAGACCTTTGATCGCACCGGCGCCGACGTCGCGGTGAACCGGCAGTATCGCGATGACCAAGACCACAGCGTGACCATGCTCTTGGCCCTCTACCGGACGGACCCGGACGCCGGCGTTTATCACGCTCCGACCAATTGCTATCGCTCCAACGGCTGGCGCCTGGTCAGCGAGTCGACGGTGGAGGTGCCGATTTCCAAGGAGGCGTCGCAACGGGTCGACCTGTCGACCTGGGAGAAGCGGGGTGAGACGATCCTGGTGATGTTCTGGTATCGGCTGGGCGATTACACCCTCTTCGAGCGTTGGGACATGGGGAAGGTCCGCTGGGCGATGCGCGGCCAGAAGTCGTGGCCGCCCTTGGTCAAAGTCCTCTTGCAGACGCCGACTTCGCGCGGGGACGAGTTCTATTCCAAGGCCCGCATCCAGGAAGTGGCGGCACGGATTCAGACGTGGCTCAACCAGTCCAATGCCGGGGACAAGCCCCGCGGCGTGGGCAAGTGATTTTCTCAGGCCATTGAGCGTGACACCGATGAAGCCGACTGCTGGCGAGGACGGTCAAGGGCAGGGGCGCCGCAGGCGCCCGACCGATGCGGCGGTCCAGGCTGCCCGCGCAGCCGCCCCCATGCCGGCGCGGCTGGGTCGGCTGCTGCAGCAACAAGCCCATCGGCTGGCGTCGCTGCGCTTCTGGGCGGTGGCGGCGGGGCACCTGGCGGTTTTCGCCCTGGTGTTCTGGCTGGCGATGCTGCTGCGATCCGACTTCGTGCTGCCCCTGCCCCGCGACGAGGCGGCGAAGTTCTGGGCCTGGCTGCCCTGGATCGTGGCGATCAAATTTTCCGTCTTCTTTCTCTTGGGCCATTATGACGGCTGGTGGGCCTACGTGACCTTCGGCGACCTGATCGCCTTGATCCGCACCTCGCTGGTGGCGATGCTCTGCATCATTACCGTCAACTACCTTGGCGGCAGCCATGTGTTCCTCCGCGCCGGGGTCCGCGTCCTGCCGGTAGGTGTGCCATTCCTGGATTGCGGCTTGACCGTCGCGTTGCTCGGGGCGCTGCGGGGGAGTTGGCGGCTGTACCGGGAACAGTTCTGGCCGATGTTCAACCAGTCGCACGCCCGCTGGGCCCTGCTGGTCGGCACCGATCATTCCCACGGCGTGTTGGCCCACCAGATCCAGTCCTACGGCGAGTTGCCCTATCGCATCCTGCAGGCAAGCGGACGGCAGATCACAGGCTACAACCGCATTCTGTATTGGGACGAGGTCAACGCCAAATCTTACAAGTTCATAGATCCCAAGATCTACGCCTGTGGAGCTAGCCAGTGCTTCTGGAAGACTTGGTGGGAGAAACATCCCTACCTTGGCAAACAGACCGGCGAAGATCAAAAGATGGCTTGGACCGCTGCTAAACTTGGTCAACTGGACTGTGAAGACGGTGGACAGATGCTCGTGGCTCGAGTGCATCCTGGCAACACTTGGAAGCCACCACTCGGTGGTCCCATGTTTCCCGAGTGCGATCGTGCAGAGTTCCCTGTTGAATTCTTCGCAGCCATCTGAGTAATTCTCTGTATGGGTCTGTTCACTGAGAAGTTTGTCGAGCTGGCAAAGAGTTCAACTCCGCTCGAATCCCTGTGGAAACGCTACAGTGAAACTCACCGCTTTTATCACAACCTAGATCATCTAGAGAACGGCCTCCGTGCCTACTTTAGCCTGTTCAACGGCATCACACCCTCTGTCTTCTTTGCCTGGGCCTATCATGATGCTGTCTACAACCCTCTTGCACAAGACAATGAGGAGCGTAGTGCGGCCATCCTGTTCCAGGACTCTCAGGTTCTAGGTTTGGATTTCTTGGACGTCGAAGCAGCGATGGAGATGATCTGGAATACAAAACTCAACGCCAAGAAATCAAGCGTCGTCAATGACATCGATCTCTCAATCCTCGGCCAGCTACCAGAAGTCTACAACGAATACCGAGCAAACATTCGACGGGAGTATCCTGCTGAACTTGTCCCTGACGAAATGTTCTATCCCGCTCGCGCTCACGTTCTGAAAACCTTACTCGAACGTGCACCGATTTACAAGACGCCTGAGTTTAATGATGCCTTCGATATAAAAGCGACCGATAACGTGATCGGTGAGATAAGAGAGATC
>JBKQVT010000181.1:0-13540 GCA_052139835.1 Thermoguttaceae bacterium | reverse complement strand
CGCCCAACGGGGATTGGGCAGACCAGCGCTGGGCCGATTCCTCGGGCGGCCCTTCGGACCAGCGGTTGTCACCGCCGGCGGAGTTTTGCAGCGGCGGTGGAACGCTATTCCCGGCCAAGGGGGGTTCGACCGCCTTGCCGCAACCATGGCAAACAAACGACAGATCGCCGCGCACTGCGGCGTCCGTGCATTGCGTGCCGCAGTACGGGCAACGGATGGCGGACATGATCTCTCATTGCGCTCTTGGGTGGCGTGCCGCCAGGCACCGACTCTGCACATCGAAGCATATTAACTTGCCACGCCCCTCAGGTTACTTTTGCACGGTGAACTTATGGACCGTTGATTGCTTATAAGTTTCGCCCGGCTTGAGCACGGTCGTGGGAAACTCCTTCTCGTTCGGCGAATCGGGATAGTGCTGCGTCTCCAGGCAGAAGGCGTAATTCTTCTTATACGTCTTGCCGCCGGCCGTGATCGTGCCGTCGAGGAAATTGCCCGTGTAGAACTGGATGCCCGGCTGCGTGGTGTAGACCTCCATCACGCGGCCGCTGGCGGGCTCGACCACCCGGGCCGCCAACGTCAATCCCGCGGCGCCTTCCTTCTTATTCAGCACGTAGCAATGGTCGTAGCCGTCGTTCTTCCCCTTGCCAAGCTGCTCGATCCGGGAGCCGATCGTCTTGGGCGTGGTGAAGTCCATGGGCGTGCCCTTCACCGGCGACGGAGCGCCGACGGGGATGAAGTCCTTGATGGCCAGGTACTGATCGGCGTCGATCATCATTTCATGGCCGAGCACGTCGCCCGAGCCGGCCCCGGCCAGGTTCCAGTAGGCGTGATTGGTGAGATTGACCACGGTGGGCTTGTCCGTGGTCGCTTCGTACTCCATTTTCAGCTCGTCCTTGTCGGTCAGGCTGTAGGTGACCTTGGCGAAGAGCGTGCCGGGATAGTGTTCCTCGCCGTCGGGACTGGTGTAGGTGAAGATCACGCCGACGGAGTGGTTGTCCTCGAACCAGTCGGCCTTCCAGACCACCCGGTTGAAGCCCTTGTCGCCGCCGTGGAGGTGGTTGGGCTTGTTGTTGACGGCCAGGTCATATGCCTTGCCGTCGAGGGTGAACTTGCCCTTGGCGATGCGGTTGGCGTAGCGGCCCACGGTGGCGCCGAAATAGGGCGTATTCTTATCGAGATACCCGTCCAGCGAATCGCGGAAGAGGGTCACGTTTTCCAGCTTGCCGTTGCGGTCGGGCACCTCCACGTCGGTGATCGTCGCCCCATAGGTGATGATCTTCACTTTCAGGCCGCCGGCGTTGGTCAGCGTGTACTGGTCGATTTCCGTGCCGTCGGGGAGCTTTCCATAGAGGCTTTTCGTGACGCTCATTTTCCCGCCTTTACTTACAGTGACGTCGGTTACATGGACTCCGGGGTTACAACCGGCCAACAGGGCGATGCCGAGCATCGCCGCGCAACTGCGCCTGGACCAGCATGTCATTTCGCTTCTCCTTCTTGCATTTTGAGGATCAGTTCGAGGTTCTTTTGCGCGGTCGCGTCCTTGGGATCGAGTTCCAGGACCTTGCGAAAGTCGGCCTTGGCCGCCTCCAACGCGCCGAGTTTGAAGAAAGCATAGCCGCGGTTGCCGTAGGCGGCGGTGAACCGCGGATCGAGCTCGATGGCCTGGGTATAGTCCATGACGGCGTTTTCCAACTGCCCCTTCTTGCGGTAGGCCAGGCCGCGGTTGAAATGGACTTCGGGGCAGCGCGGACAGGCCACCACCGCCGCGTCGTACTCGGCGATCGCCTGGTCGAGCTTCTCGTCCTTTTGCAGGGCGACAGCCTTGGCGACGTGGGCGTCGGCCTCGCCGCGGAACTTCTCCAACGCGGCCTCCAACTGGTCCACCAGCTCGCCGCGCGATTGGCTGTCGGCGGCCGGACCCCAGTCCTTGTAACCCTCGATCGGCATGGGCTCCAGGCGAAAGACTTCCTTGTAGTCGGCTACGGCATGGTCCATTTCCTTCTTGCGGGCGTAGGCCAGCGCCCGCTGGAAGTAGGCCTCGCCGTCCTCTTTGTCCAAGCGAATCGCCTCGGTGAAATCGGCCACCGCCTTGTCCAGATCGCCCTGGCGGCCGTAGACGTAGCCGCGGCGGAGCCAACTCGTGGCATCGTCTTTCAACAGCCGCACCGCGCGGTCCAGATCGGCCATCGCCTTGGTGTAATCGCCCTTGAGCGCCAGCACGTAGCCGCGCTCGCGATAGACTTCCGTATAGTCGGGGTCGAGCCGGATCGCTTCCTCGTAGTCGGCCAGCGATTTATCCAACTCGCCCTGGCGCGAGTAGCAGAATCCCCGGCTGAAATGGCTCGCCGGGTCCTGGGGGGCAAGCTCCACGGCGCGGTTCAGATCGACCAAGGCCCCGTCGAGGTCGTGGAGCATGGTGCGGGCATAACCGCGATTGGACCAGGCATCGGCATCCTTGGGGTCGAGCTTCAGCGCCGCGCTGAAGTCGGTGACCGCGGCCTCCCAATTGCCCGACTGCGAGAAGGTCATGCCGCGGCTGGTATAGGCCTTCTCGTTCTTGGGGTCGAGCTGGACCGCCTTGTTGAGGTCCTCGACGGCTTCCTTGTAGTTGCCCTTGAGGGTCTTGATGAAGCCGCGGTCGCGGTAGGCGCCGGCGTTTTTCGGATCGATGCGGATGGTTTCCGAGTAGTCTTCGAGGGCCTTGTCGCGGTCGCCCTTGCGGTAATAGGCGAAGCCGCGGTTGAAATGCGCCACCGCGTTGTTGGAATCGATTTTCAGCGCGGCATCGAAATCGGCCAGCGCCGCCGGGAAATTGTCTTTCATCGTGTAGGCCAGGCCGCGGGTGCTATAGGCCGCCGCCGACTTGGGGTCCTGTTGGATCGCCTCGGTCAGGGCGGTGATGGCGTCATCCCATTTCGCCTGGTTGACGGCGCGGACGCCGCGGCGATAGGCCGCACTATCCGCGGGCGCGGCCGGCTCGATGATGCCGGTCGGGGCGTTGTCGTTGGCGGGCGATTCCTCGTCGGCGGAGGAATCCTTGGCCGCCTTGTCGCCGGCGCCGCGGAGGCGGAGGCGGTCGCCCAAGCGGCCCTGGGCCAGGGCGGCCGGACACTCGGCCATGCACGCAAGCAACAAAGCAATAAGTAAAACGTTTCTCATGGAAAAACCTCGTCTTGCGAAACCGCAAGCGTAGTATCCGGCACACGCCGTGTGCCGTTTCTTCCGCACACGGCGTGTGCGGGATACTTTACACTACCCGGTTTTTGGGCAAACATCAATCCCCGCCCCGTTTGGCCTGGCAGGAGGGGCAAAAAAAGGTGGAGCGCTGACATTGCACGATCCGCACGATTTCGCCGCGGCCGCAACGCAGGCAGGGCTGCCGGGTGCGCTGATAGACCAGGTGGCAAAGCTGGTAGTTTCCCGGTTGGTTGCGGGCGATGCGGTAGGTGCCGTCGCGGAGGGTGGAGCCCTGGTGGCGGAGGGCCGCCCGAAGAATTTCTTTGACGGCGGCGTGCAGCGCGGCCCATTGTGCCCCGCGGAGCCGGCGGCAGGGAAGGGCGGGATGAATCCCGGCGCGGTGGAGGATTTCCGAGGCGTAGAGGTTGCCGATGCCGGCCACGGCCCGCTGGTCCAACAAGGCCACCTTGATCGCGCGGCGGCTGCCCTCCAGGCGGCTTTGCAGCACGGCCGCGGAAATCTTCAGGGCATCGGGACCCAAGCGGTCCGGGCCATAGAGCCGGGTGAACTCAGCGGGCGAAACCAGCCGGGCCACCCCCAGCCCGCGCTGGTCCCAGAACAGCAACTCCGCCGGCGCAACCGCGTCCACCAAAGGGGACAGTCCCATTTTCGCCCTCGGCCGCTTCGCGTCCCTGGGGCGAAAATCGGGACAGTCCCCCCTCGGGAGCGAGAGCTCGAAGACCAGCCGCAGGTGGGCGGCGTCGGGCGGATCGGCCAAGAGGACCAGTCCCGTCATGCGCGGCTCCAGGACGATGCGGTCGCCGCTGTCCAGGACCAGCACGATTCGCTTGCCCACGCGGTCCACCGACTCGATGCGGCGCCCGACGGCGCGGCGGCGAAAGGCGGCCAGCGGCGGCTGGATGGTGATGGATTGCAGCCGCGAGCGGGGCCGCCGCAGACTTTCGATGCGGCCGCCCGCCACGGCAGCGATCCCGCGACGCATGGTTTCGACTTCGGGCAGTTCAGGCATGAGGCGGGGCCGAGGGGGACAGGCACATCAGGCATGAGGCGGGGCCGGCGGAGGCGTCAACACCTCGACCGTGCACTGGAAGGTCTCCAGCGGCGGCTGGTCCTTCTGCCACGGCCGCAGGTAGCTGAGCTTGATCGTGGTCAGTCCGGGCTGGAGGGCGCGAAACTTGAAGTAATAGGTCCCGCCGCTGCCCACGACGCCGGGCTTGACCGGCGTGGCGACGTATTGCGGCTCGGCCATCAGCCGCAGCGACTGGCCCTGGACTGCCGCCGTCTGCCACTGGTAGCCGGTGGTGGGATTGCCGCTCAAACGGACGAGCACCCACTGTCCGACGGGCACGTGGGCACGCTTGCCGTTGTCCGCCTTGCCGATTTCGAACCAGGGCGACGGCGGGGCCGGCAGCGCCAACTCGCGTCCCGGCCGGTTCCCCTGGGGAGACGGAAAGGGCATCCAACCGTGCAGGCCCCATTTCGTCGGCGGCACGTCGACCCAATAGACGGGCCCCCAGGGCGTGCGGTAGAAGTCGTTGACGTGCCCCCGCGGCAGTTTTTGCCCATCGTACAGCAGCCATCCCGATCGCGCCTCGGCGCGGGTGCCGGGATCGGCGATCTCCAGCGTGTACTGCCAGCGGCCCGAGACGTAGGTGCCCCCGTGTTTTGGATCGATGGGCTTGGGCTTGGCGGGCGCGGCGGCGGGCGGGTTGCCGGAGGAGGAAGTGCCGGAAGACGGCTTTGCGGCCGGTAGGGCGGCCTCGGGAGGGTTGCTCGGTTCGGGACCCTTTTCCGCCACGCCGGCGGGGAGCGGCTTGGCGTCGGCGTCCAAGGCCACCAGGCAGCGCTCGCAGCGGTGCAGCGACGCGCTGCAGCGGGGACAGAGTTTCAGCGCCGCGCTGGCGGTCGTGCCGCCGCAGACGACGCACGTGCCGGTGTCGCCGACGAACATCAAGTCGCGGCACTTCGGGCACATCGCCGCCGGCGCCGCGGCACACCAGCCCAGCGCCATCGCCAGGCACCCCAGCGCGACCATCTTCCTTGTCATGGCGCGATTCCTTCCCTACAGCCAGCCAATAGCACCCCTCACCCCCAACCCCTCTTCCACGAAGGGGAGAGGGGGGTAATTGTTACCCTTCACCCAATGTCTTGACGATCACCACGGTGATGTCGTCCTGGTGCGGTTGATTGCGGCAGAAGCCGAGGATTTCGTCGTAGACCGCGTGGATGATCTGCCGCGCCGGGTTGTTGCGCTCGCTGCGGATTACCTCCAGGGCGCGGCCGACGCCGAAGCGGACCCGGCCGGCCGATTCGGCTTCCGTCAGGCCGTCGGTGAAGAAGGTCATGATGTCTCCGGGCTGCAGGATCATCGACGCCGCGGAGGGGACGACCGTCTCCGCCTCGACTCCCAGGGGGATGCTGGTGCTGTCCAGCACGGTCACCGGGCCGGCCGCATGGAGCACGTAACCCCGCTGCCCCGCGCTGGCATAGACGATGGAACGGTCGCGGGGATCGAGGCGCACGAGGGCCAGGGTGACGAAGTGGAAGTCGCCGGTATCGACCGCCAGGACGCGGTTGGCGCGGGTGAGGATTTCTCCCACGTCGCAATGGCTCTGGGCCAGGGTCCGCAGGCAGGCACGGGTTTCCGACATCAGCAGGGCGGGGCCCATGCCGTGGCTGCTGACGTCGCCGACGACGATCCCCAGGCAGCCGTCGACCATGGCGATGTAGTCGAAGTAGTCGCCGGCGGTGTCCTTGGCCGGGTAGAGGGCGCCGGCGATGTCGAAGCCGGCCAGCGCGGGCGAACGCAGCGGATAGAGCCGCTGCTGGATCTCCTGGGCCGCCCGGAACTCCTCCGAGGCATCGCGGAGGGCCTCTTCGGCGCGCCGCCGGCGGCTCCGCTCGATGGCGTAGCGGATGGAGCGCACGAGCAGGTTGTCGTCGACCTTGCCTTTGACCAGATAGTCTTGGGCACCGGCCTGGACCGCCTTGATGGCCGTCGTCTCGTCGTCGTAGCCGGAGAGCACGACGATGGGCACGTCGGCGGCGTGGGCGTGCATGACGAAGAAGGTTTCCAGCCCGCGGCTGTCGGGCAGGGTCAGGTCGAGGAGGATGACGTCGAAGGGGTTCTCCGCGCAGCGCTCCACGCCCGCGGAGAGCAACTCCACGTGCACCAGCTCGAAGGGGCCGTCCCAACGGTCGCCGAGGAGGTTGCGCATGACCCAGACGTCGTCGGGATCGTCTTCCACCAGCAGGATTCGGACTCGTTGATGCGGCATGATCGCGGCTGACTCTCAATCCAAGCAGGGCGGCTCGACCAGCTCCAGCCAGTACTTGCCCAGGGTGTCCATGAGATCGACCAGGCAACGGAACGTCACCGGCTTGGTCACGTAGGAGTTCACTCCCATGCGATAGGAATACTTGATGTCTTCCGGGTCCGTCGAGGTGGTCAACACGACGACGGGAATCTGCCGGAAATGCTCGTCGGCCTTCAACTCCCGCAGCGCCTCGCGGCCGTCCTTTTTCGGCATCTTCAGGTCCAGGAGGATGAGGTCGGGCACGGGGGCGGCGCCGGCGGTGGCATAGGCGCCGCGGCGGAAGAGGTAGTCCAGCAGCTCTTCGCCGTCGCGCACGACGCGGAGGTCGTAGCCGCGGTCCTTCTCCCGCAGCGCCTCGCGCACCAGCAGGCAGTCGTCGGCGTCGTCGTCGGCCATGAGGATGATGCCGGGTTTGGCCATGGTTCAGCCCTTCTTCCCCCGTTGCGCGACCGGCAACAGCACCTCGAAGGTCGAGCCGTGGTCGGGGTTGCTCTGGGCGGTGATGGCGCCGCCGTGATGCTCGGCGATCTTGCGGCACAGCGCCAGGCCGATGCCCGTCCCCTCGTAGACCTCGCGGGGATGGAGGCGTTGGAAGATGCCGAAGATGCGTTCCTGGTGGCGGGGATCGAAGCCGATGCCGTTGTCCTCGACGGTGACGCGGCACATTTCGCCCTCCCGCGCGTGGCCCTCGCGGCCCTCGCGCTTGCCGGCGCCCGCCACGTAGCGGCCCTCGATTTTCACCACGGGGGGCTCGTCGGGGCGGCAGAATTTCAGGGCGTTGCCGATGAGATTTTGCAGCAACTGCCGCATCTGCAGGGGATCGGCCTGGATCGTGGGCAGCTTCCCCACCTCGACCCGCCCGCCGGCGTGTTCGATCTGCACCTCCAGGTCGGAGACGACCTCACGGGCGATCTGCCCGAGATCCACCGGCACGAAGTCCTTTACCCGCGTGGTCACGCGGGAGAAGGTCAAGAGGTCGTCGATGAGGGTCTGCATGCGGGCCGCGGCGTTCTGCATGCGCTCGACGCATTCGCGGCCGGTCTCGTCCAGGGCCTCGCGGCACTTCAGCTCCAGGCGATCGCCGAAGGCGCGGATCTTCCGTAGCGGCTCCTGGAGGTCGTGCGAGGCCACGTAGGCGAACTGCTCGAGGTCGCGATTGGAGCGCTCCAGCTCGGCGGCATAGCGGGCCTGCTGCTCCTCCGCCTTCTTCCGCAGGCTGATGTCGCGGACGAAGACGGTCAAGACGGGCGCGCCCTGCTCCTGGCTGATGGTCATGGCCATTTCGGCGGGGAAGGTTTCGCCGCCGGCGCGGACGGCCGTCACTTCCACGCGCTTGCCCAGCATCGACCCTTCGCCCGCCTGCAGGTAGCGCTCGATGCGATTGCGCTGGCCGGCGCTGGTCGAGGGGGGGAAGAGGACGTCGGCTGGCCGCGTCCCCAGCACCTTGTCGCGGGGAAAGCCGAAGGCCTGCTCCGCCGCCCGATTGAACTCGGTGATAATGCCCTCGTGGTTGATCGTCAGGATGGGGTCCAGCGAGGATTCGAGGATGGCGTGCTTGCGGGCTTGCGACTCGGCCAGGGCCTCGCGGAGGCGGTCCCCCGGCCCGGCGTCGCGATGCACAATGGCCAGGCAGGTGGGTTTGTCGCTTTGCAGCGGTTTGACGCGAAACATGATGGTCTCGACGGCTAGCAGGGTGCCGGTCTTGCGGTTGCGAAGCTGGCTGCGGCCTTGCCAGTGCCCGCTGCGATTGACCGCCGGCACCCCCACGTCGCGCAACTCCTTCCACGAGTCCTCGGCATAATAGTCGCGGAGGCTTCCGGGCGGAGCGGACTCGTCCTCGGCCAGTCCGGCCATCCGCCGGCCGGCAGGATTGAGGTAGAAGGGCTCGCCGTGGGAGGTGGCCAGGCAGATGAAGTCGGCGGTGGAATCGGCCAGCGCGCGGCAGATCGATTCGCTGTTGGCGGTCAGCGCGTCGAGCAGCTCGCTCATCGGTCGGCTCCCCCTCCGTTTCTAGATTATGGCCCGCCCTGGGCGGGTGTCAAGGGTCGTGTCTTCCGTGCCTTCGCGGCGCGTCAACTTTTCCCCCTCGCAACCGCTATTTCGTGCCGGTCGCGGTGCCGGGCAGAGCGGACGGGCCATCGCGCGAGTACAGCGGCAGATAGCGATAGTAGACCTCCAGCGTCAGGACCGACAGGCTGGTGATCATGTGCCGGCCGCCATGGCCGCCCCATGGGTCCGCGGTCGGGCCGTTGGGGTCCCAGCTTCCCCGCGCGCAGTGATTGGGATCGACGTTCTGGGTTTCCACCAATTGCCATCGCATCTTGCCATTCCAGACCTCCCAGGGGTGGTCGCCCATATTGTGCATGACCATCGTGGCGTAGTACCAGTAGTAGAGGTTGCGGGAGGCGGCGTCCGGCAGATTTGCCAACAGGTAGTTGACGCCGTCGGTCATGAGGGGATCGTCGCGCTTGGCGCCGAGGTCCTGGCGGCAGAGTAGGCCGACCGCGGTCATGGCCGGCGTGGGGGGTTGTCCGGGCGAGTAGGCGAACTGGCCGCCATGGGGACCTTGGGCGACGGAGCCGAGAAATTTTCCCGCCGACTCCATGGTGGGATTGGCGACTTTCAGCCCGGCCAGTTGCGCGCTTTTCAAGGCCATGATCTGCCAGCCCATGACCGAGGTATCTCCCTCCTCGCCGGGATGATAGCGCCAGCCGCCGGTCTGGCGGTTTTGCGCCGCGGCGATGAAATCGACCGCGGCCTGGGCCGCCGCGCCGACGCGCTGGTCCCCCGTCATGCCGAAGGCCTCGCAGAGCGCCATGGTGGCCAGCGCGTGGGCGTACATCTGCCGCTCGGTGCCGGCCGACAGATCGCCGTCGGGTTTCTGATGCCGCACGAGCCAGGCGAGACCGCTGGACACGACCTGGGCGCGCTTGCCGGTCTCGCCGTGGGCAAGGAACGGCAGCAGCCCCATCGCCGTGGCCGCGGAATCGGCGTCGATGATGCCGGGGCCGGAACACGTGGCGTCGGTGCAGCGGTGCGTATAGCCCTTCAGGCTCCAACTGCCGTCGGGCAGTTGATGCCGCGTCAGCCAGTCCAGCGACCATTCCACGGCGGTTTCCTCGGCGGCAGTGATTTCCGCGTGAAGCCTGTCACCTTGGAAGCCATGGCCGGGTGCGATTCCCCTCTCGCGCCACCAGAAGGGACGTTTGCTGCTCAGATCGGTGATTTCGCCCACCACGAGGTTCAGTTTGTTCGGGTGGACCTCGAGCTGATCGAGGCCGGGGATGGCGACGACGGCGAAGTCCTGCTGGGCCTTCAGTCCGGTGGCGAAAGTGGCCGAGAGCAGGCCCTGGCCGGCCTGGTCGCCCCGCAGGATCGACCCATGGACCGAGGCAAGCGAGGAAGGGCCGACCGCGGTCTTCAATTGCGACGACTCCAGGAGCGAATAGCGCTTGCCGTCGGCCGCCACGGCGTCGATCTGCAAGCGGCTGCCGCGGCCGACGCCCACCGGCAGCGGCTCGACGGCGATCTCCAGGGACGTGGCGTCGATCCTGGACACGCTGACGTTGGCCGTGGCCTCGAGGCAGGGGCTATCGGGGTTGGCGCGGTAGCGGGCCGAGATCGTGGCCGCGCCCGGCGCCAACCCTTCCAGAAGACCGCCCCTGGCACAGACGACCTGGTCGCTGTGCAGCTTCCACTCGGCAGCCGCGGTCAGGTCGGCCTTGCTGCCGTCCTTGTAATGGCCCACGAGTTTCAGGTGGGCCGTGGTGCCGACGCCCAATTCCACGCGGTGCGGCTCGATGGTGATCTTTTCCGGATTGGCGGCGGCCACGGCTTCCAGGGCGACGGCCGTTTTCAAGTTGCCCATTTGGAAGCGGATCACGGTTCTGCCCGGTGAAACCAAACGGACGACACCAGTCATCTGGTCGAAGTGGGCTACGGCCGGATCCAACACGACACCCACGGCGTGGCCGGTCACGTCCACTTTGCTGAACAGGCCGGCCTCCAGGAGCTTCAAGTCGACGCGGCTGCCCACCGGTCCGGTCAACGCGTTGGGGACCGCGACCAGGCGATCGGGACGGAAGAACCACCCCAACAGCCCGGCCGCCAGCAAGAGCAACAGCAGCGCCAGCAGCAGGCCGCGCCGCCTCCTGCCCTCGCGGACCGGTCGAACCTGGAGCGTCGAGAAGCAAGCGGGGCACTTGGGGCTCTTTCCCGGCCGGCGGAGAAACAGCAGCGCGCAGTTTGGATCGGCGCAAACCACCGCCGGCGCCGGCTTTTCCTCGATCCGCTGATAGCCCCAGCACCATACCAGCCGCCAGCGGTTCTCCACGTCGCGATAGCGGAAGAAGTAGCTGTCCAGGCCGGCGCGGCGGGACGCATTGACGAGATCGTTGAACGTCCGCAGCAGCGCCTTGTGGAAGGCCTGCTCCATCGGGGTTTCCGGGCGGGCCTTCTCCAGGCGGTCTTTCAACAGCGCCAATTCGTCCGGCAGCAGGCTGCGAAGCTCGTGTTGGCCGGCGGGCTGGCAAATGACCTCTACCAGGCGGCCGCCGCCATGGTCGCAGACGTAGAAGTTGACCGAGTCACCCTCCCAAACCGGTTCCGCCGCCAACTCCCCGATCCAGCGAAAAAGGATCTTGGAGTTCGCAGCGGATGCGTCGAGCATCGGCACGCCCGGTTCGATGGCCAGGGGGCGATAGTCGCGGGCCTGGTCAGAGAGATCGACGCGAACGAATCGTGTGGCCATGCCTCACCTCCTCAAGAAGATGAACCCCAATCTGCCCAGACTAGCGTCCGGGCGGCACGGAAGGACTCTGGCGCATGGAGACCGCGGGCGTCTCCAGGTCTACGGTGTGCGCAGTAAGGAGGGAGAGAGGACGTGAACGAGTTGCCTCGGCCTCAGTTCCAAGAATCCACGCGCCGCCGTGGCCACGTCTGCGCGATCATGTTCCGGTTCACGCGCTGGCAAGCGTGGCGGCGCGGCCTCTGATTCCTCTGCCTCTAACCGCGTAGTATAAACATTCCGGCCCCGATGAGCAATCTATACGCCAGAAAGGAGGGCAAATTAGTTTCTGTCGCCGGGTGCCACTGCTGGCTTGCCCAGCAGTGTCGAACCGCCACAATCCGCAGCACTGCTGGACAAGCCGGGCACCATGCCAAGCCTGGTCGTGGCACCCCCAAAGATCATAACGTCCCGTTGGAGTGAATCACGGCACCCGAGAGCGACTATCTTTCCGCCTGGTCCAGGGCGTAGCGGTAATACACTTCCAAGGTCAAGACGGCCAAGGCCGTGCTGTAGATGCGGCCGCCGCCGCCGCTGCTGCCCCAGCGGTCCTTCGGGTCCCAGCTTCCCCGTTGGCATCCTTTGCGGTCTTGCAGCGCGATGATCGTGTCGCGGACGCAAGCGTTCCATCGCTCCCAGGGCCGCGAGCCCGAGAGGAACATGGCCAGCGTGCAGTTGTACCACAAGTAGTAATCGGGCCCCGTGGGCCGGCCTTCCTGCGGCCAATGTTTCTCGGCGTAATCAGCCAGGAAGCCGGCGGCTTCGCCGACCAAAGGGGCCTCCGGCTCGTCGAAGAGCAACTGGCGGGCCAACATGCCCACCCCGGTGGTGGCCTGGGTCTGGACGCTGCCCTGGTAGGCGGTCTGGCCGTGCGTCGTTCGCCGCGCGTCGAGAAACTTGCGGACGGCGGCCAGGCAGCGGCCATCGGGGGGCACGCCCGCCTCGGCAGCCGACTTCAGCGCCAGCACCTGCCAGCCGGTGACCGACGTGTCGCTGGCATCGCCGAGCCTGTCCGTATTGCGTCCGCCGCCGTAGCGCCAGCCGCCGTCGTGGTGCTGGTTCTGCTCGATGAACTTCACGGCCTTGCGGAGACCTTGCAGGTAGCGTACCCGCGGCGGCTCGTGCAGCGCCAGCGCCGCCGCCACCGCATCGCCCAGCGCAAAGGCGGCGATGCCGTGCTCGTACATGAAATTCTTATGGTAGCCGCCGGGACCGTTGATCGGCAGCGATCCCACCAGCGCGCCGTCGGCCTCTTGATGGTTCGCGATCCAGTCGAGGGCCTTGCGGACCACGGCGGAATAGGCCGTATCGTTGAAGTCGTAGTATCCTCCGGCCTGGAAGGCCAGCACCGCCAGCCCGGTGTGGGCCATCTCGAACGTCCCGCCGCCGTCCGTGCAGGGCGCGCTTTTCTCGCACCGCGACTCGGGACCCGAGCCGAGGCAGCGATTGGACCACGATCCGTCGGCCGCCTGGTGCCGGGCAAGCCAATCGAGGCCAGCGGCGACCGCCTTTTCGCTCTGGGGCGTGCCGCCGTACTTGCCGATCCACTGGGAACGGCCGGCCTTGGTTCGCCGCGAATAGAGCCCCACATTGTCGCCCTCGTCGTCGTCGCCGCCGGCCGCCGCCTTCATGCCCGGCGGCACAATCGCCTCCGGCACGGTCTGCTTCGCCGTCACCAGCGCCCCGCCCTCCCGCGAGACGACCTCAATCACCTCCCCGGCCTTCAGCCCGTCGAGGGGCCAGCGGATTTTTCGCTCGTTTCCCACCTCGGCCGGGCCGATCCGCAGCGTCATCTCCGCCGTGGGGCGGTCTTTGGCCAGGCGCTGCAAGACCACCGTTCCGCCGCTGAGCGGAGTATAAGTAACCCCGACGGTATCGGGATCGAGCCAGTCGCGGCTGAGCTTCAGCTCGGCGAGGCGGGCATATTTCGTCGCCTCGCTTGCGTCTTTCGTCGCTTTGCTTGCGTCGTAGCCCCACCAGCAGGCAGGCCCCAAGAGGGCCGCGGCCAACAGGGCGATGATCCAGACGATGGTCCGCCGCCGGCCGGTTCTTTCTTCCGTTTTCGGCGGCGTTGCCCCGCCTGGGACAACGGCAGGACGCAGTTGCGCTTGCGATTTGGGCGGAGGCGGCGGTGGGGGAATGGACATCGTGTGGGGCGTCACTCGTAATGGGCGGGTCGAGCGAAGCGAGCCCCACCAACTACAATGCGAGCAATTCTGGTGGGGCTCGCTGCGCTCGA
>JBKQVT010000180.1:0-13627 GCA_052139835.1 Thermoguttaceae bacterium | reverse complement strand
CATCCATGACGCTCTCCTTTCGGGATACATGAGGTTATTTCTCACCCACATGATGTCCCGAAAGGGGCGTCCTATCATAGACCAAAAGTCTTAGAAACTACTGACTTTGCATTCTTCATTTTGCATTTTGCATTTCTTCCTTTTATTCGTTGAGCGCCTCGGCCCCGCCGATGATCTCCAGCAACTCCCCGGTGATCTGCCCCTGCCGGGCCCGGTTGTAGGCCATCGACAGGTGGCCGATCATCTCGTCGGCGTTTTCCGTGGCGGCCTTCATGGCCACCATGCGGGCGATCTGCTCGCTCACGCCGCCGTCGAGGAAACACTTCAGCAGCCGCACCTTGAAGCTGGCGGGCACGACTTCGTCGAGGATGCTCGCCGCGGAGGGCAGAAACTCGTATTGCCGCTCGTGTTCCTGGTTGTTGTTCTCCTCCGCGCCCTCCAGGGCGGCCAGCGGCAGCAGCGTCTCGACCGTCGCGTATTGCCGGCTGAGGCTCTCGAATTTCGTATAGGCCACGTCGAGCCGGTCGAGTTGCCCGGAGAGAAAGGCCTCCAGATAGCGATTGGCCAGCAGCTCGACCTCGGCGAAGCTCGGCTTGTCCTCGAAATGGGTATAGCGCTCGTCGGGCTGGATCTTGCGGAAGCGGAAGGCCGAAATGCCGCGCTTGCCCGACACCTCCAGCCGCGTCTGGGCCACGGTCTTCCGCAGCTCACCGTAGCGGGCGTGGGCCAGCCGCAGGACGGCCGCATTGTAGCCGCCGCAGAGGCCGCGGTTGCCGGTAAGCACCAGCAGGATCGCCTGCCGCGGCTCGGGCCGGGGCAGCAACAGCGGGTGGGTCACCTCCAGGCCGCTGTGGGCGAGGTGGCCCACCAGGGCGGTGATGCGGCGCGTATAGGCGGCCGCCGCCAACGCCCGGTCCATCGCCCGCTTGAACCGCGCCGTGGAGATCAACTCCATGGTCCGCGTGATCTTGCGGATGTTGCGGATCGACTTGCGGCGTTTGTCTAGGGCGCGTGCTTTAGCCATGGTTCATCAGGCCACAACCGTCTTCTCTTGTTTTCCCGAAAAATGTTGCTGGAACTCCCCGATGGCCTGCTCCACTTCGGCGGCCGCGGCCTCGTCCAACTGCCCGCTGTCGGTGATCTTCTGCCAGAGCCCGTGCTTGCTGGCCTGGACGAACTTCAAAAAGCCCTCC
This sequence comes from Thermoguttaceae bacterium, assembly GCA_052139835.1. Classification (GTDB taxonomy): domain Bacteria; phylum Planctomycetota; class Planctomycetia; order Pirellulales; family Thermoguttaceae; genus JBKQVT01. Next base: position 12,434 of record JBKQVT010000180.1, on the reverse strand, counting down.
TCCCAGGCGTGGACTTCCTTCAGCGGCACCTTGTCGAGGTGTCCGCGGGTGCCGGCGTAAATGCTCAGCACCTGGTCGGTGACGTGCAGGGGGTGGCAGAGGCCCTGCTTCAAGAGCTCGGTCATGCGATAGCCGCGATCGAGCCGGGACTGCGTGGCCGGGTCCAGGTCGGTGCCCAACTGGGCAAAGGCCTCCAGCTCGCGGAAGGCGGCCAGGTCCAGCCGCAAGCCGCCGGCCACCTTCTTCATCGCCGCCACCTGGGCGGCCCCGCCCACGCGGGAAACCGAAATGCCCACGTTCATCGCCGGCCGCTGACCGGCGAAAAACAAGTCCGGCTGCAAGTAAATCTGGCCGTCGGTGATGGAGATCACGTTGGTGGGGATGTAGGCCGAGACCTCGCCTTCCAGGGTCTCGACGATGGGCAGCGCAGTGAGCGACCCGCCGCCCAACTCGTCGCTCAGCTTGGCCGCGCGCTCCAGCAAGCGGCTGTGGGCGTAGAAGATGTCGCCCGGATAGGCCTCGCGTCCCGGCGGCCGCCGCATCAGCAGCGACAGTTGCCGGTAGGCCTGGGCCTGCTTCGAGAGGTCGTCGTAGATGATCAGGGCGTGCTGGCCCTTGTACATGAAGAATTCGGCCATGGCGCAACCGGCATACGGCGCGATGTATTGCAGCGGCGCCGGATCGCTCGCCCCGGCCATCACCACCGTGGTGTAGTCCATCGCCCCTTCGTGCCGCAAGGTCTCGATCAGGCCGGCGACGGTCGATTCCTTCTGGCCGATGGCCACGTAGAAGCACTTCACGTCGGAGTGCTTCTGGTTGATGATCGTGTCGATGCAGATGGCCGTCTTGCCGGTCTTGCGGTCGCCGATGATCAATTCCCGCTGCCCACGGCCGATGGGCGTCATCGAGTCGATGGCCTTGATGCCGGTTTGCAGCGGCTGTTTGACAGGCTGGCGGCCGGCGATGCCGGGGGCGTTGGATTCCACCAGCCGGCGCTCGGTGGTGACGATCGGGCCGCGACCGTCGAGGGGATTGCCCAGCGGGTCGATCACCCGCCCCAGCACAGCGTCGCCCACCGGCACGCTCAGCAGGCGGCCGGTGCTGCGCACTTCGTCCCCCTCGTTGATCGTGAGGTAGTCGCCCAGCACGATCGCCCCCACCGAGTTCTCCTCGAGGTTGAAGGCCAGGCCGAAGACGTCGCCGGGAAACTCGACCATCTCGCCGGCCATCACCCCAGAAAGGCCGTAGATCCGCGCGATGCCGTCGCCCACTTCGATCACCCGGCCGATCTGGCGGACGTCGATGCGGGAGCGGTACTGCTCAATTTCCTGCTGAATTACGGAAGCGATCTCGTCGGCTTTGAATCTCATCAGCGCTCCTGTCAATCATCTGTTGACGGATGTTATGTAACTGGTTGGCGATCGAGCCGTCGTAGACGACGTCGCCGACGCGGACGACGGCGCCGCCGATCAGCGCGGGATCGACGTCCCGCTGCACCACCGGCTCGCCGCCCAAGAGCTTGCGGAGGTTCTCGATCAGCTTATCCGCCTGGGCGTCGTCCATCGCCGTGGCCGTGCTGAGGCGCACGCGGACGCGGCCCCGCAGGCGATCCCATTGCCATTGCGCCTGGCGGCGAACCATTCGCAGGCAGTCCAGGCGGCCGTGGCGCGACAGCACCTTGAGGAAATCGAGAAATTGGTCGGAAACCTTCCCTGCGAAGATGCGGTCCAGCAGTGCCGCCTTCTCCTCGTGCCACACCAAGGTGGAGGCCAGGATGGCTTCCAGCTCGGGGAATTGCGGAAAGACTTCACCCAGCAGGGCATCGAACTCGTCGAGGACCGCCGCCGTCTGGCCGGCCTTCTCCGTGGCCCCCAGCAGCGCAGCCGCGTAAATGTCGGCCACCTGTTGGACGCCGACGTCGGCGGCGATCTCGGCCGCGGCGCGGGCATGTTCGGCGGTGATGTCGGCGGAAGGCATGGAAGCTAAGCTCTAAGTTCTAAGCACTAAGAACTCTTGTCCGCGGTAAACTCCGCCACCGCGTCTTGGATCAATTCGGCGTGCCGCTCGGGACTCAGCCGGCTGCCGACGATCTTGCCGGCCAGCTCGACGGCCAGGGTGGCCGACCGCTGGGCCAATTCCTGCAGGGCGCCGGCCGTGGCGGCCTCGATCTGCTGGAGCGCGCGGGCGTGCTCCGCCCGGCCCTCGTCGCGGGCCTTCTCCAGCATTTCCCGGCCCAGTTGCTCCGCCTCGCGCCGCGCCTGGTCGAGGATGCCGCGGACCTCGCCCTGCGAGGCGGCCAGCTTCTGCTGGTAGTCGGTCAGCAGTTGCCGGGCATCGCGGTTGTTCCGCTCCGCCTCGGCGATCTGGTCGGCCATCTGCTTTTCCCGCTTATCGAGCCCTTCGGCAATCGGCTTCCAGGCGAACTTCCACAACACTGCCAGGAGCACGACGAACACCACGGCCGTCCAAATCGCCAGATCGCTCTTCCAGTCCAGCGGATTGGCTTCGTCGCCGGCAGCGATCAGCAAGACGGATGCAAAGGGAAAGACGATCATGGGGATGCCTTCACCAAGAGGTGGGTCACTTGAGGATCCAGCAGACGATCAAGGCGAAGAAGGTCACGCCTTCGATCAACGCCGCGGAAATGATCATCGCGCCCTGGATGCTTCCGGCCACTTCCGGCTGGCGGGCCATGCTCTCCACCGCCGCCCCGCCGATCCGTCCGATGCCCAGCCCGGCGCCGAGAATGACGATGCCGGCGCCGAACGCACCGCCGAGGAGCAGGGAGGACGTGGGCACCGGCTTTTCGGCCTTGCCGCCCTCGCCCTTCTCCTGGGCAAACAGCGGCATCGCCGTCGCCAACAACAGCCCGCACAACGCCAAAACAATCAAGGACCTCTTCACGTCTAACGTCTCCTTTGAAAAATCGTTCTTCTGCCGGCAGGGCACGGCGCCAGGTCAATGCTGATGCACCGCCATGCCGATGAACAAGGCCGCCAAAAAAGTGAATACATAGGCTTGAATCAACGCCACCAGCACTTCCAGGAGATCCAGCGCCACCGCGCCCAGCACGCTGCTGGGCATCACGCCGTACCAGGCCAAGGTCGGCGCGGCCGCCGCGATGAACCCGACCACGACCGCCAGCACCAGGTGCCCGGCAAACATGTTGGCAAAGAGTCGCACGGCCAAAATGGCGTGCCGGACGCAAAGGCCGAACACCTCCAGGCAAAAAATCATCGGCCGAACGAAGATTCCCACGGCCAGCGGGACGTCCATGTGCGGGACCTGGCCGGTCCAGAAACCCGCTGGACCGAGCTTCGCGATGCCCGCCCCAACGACCGTGACAAAGGTAATCAGGGCCAGCGCCCCGGTCACCCCCAGCGCCCCGGTCGGCGCGCCGCCCCACGGCACCAGGCCAATCAGGTTGAGAAAGAGGATGAAGAAGAACATCGTCCAAAGGAAGGGCAGGAAGCGGTCGGCATCGTGCCGGCCGATGGCCGGCCGGGCGACCTGGTCGCGAATGAACAGCACCATCACCTCGAACATGTTCCACCAGCGGCCGCGAGGACGCCCGCCCGAGGCCATCCGCCGCGCCAAGGGCACGAAGATGGCGACCATCATCACCGCCACCACCACTTCCAAGACCATGAACTTGGTCAGGTGCAGACCCATCTTCTCGAGGCGCTCCGGAAGAAGATGCACCTCCAGCCCGCGCGGCAAGTCAAAGACCCCGCTGTCCTGCACGTGACGGATCAGTTCGGCTGAATCGGCCATCGGACCTTAACTCACGATGTCACGTCGTAGGGAGTGTGACGGCAACGAAAGCGGTATCTCGACCGCCATGGCCACCAGGTAGAACACTAGAACGTAATACACTACGCCCGCTTTGACCAGGGAGCCCTGCTGAAGACCGAGGACCAGTACCAGCAGAAGGGGCAGTCCGGTCCGCGCCGCCATCGAACAAGCCAGCCCGTGCAGGGCGCAGGCCGGCCCCCGGAAGTGGTCGCTGGCGATCAGCGCCCCGACGGCGCCGATCAGGCAGACCGCGGCGGCCCCGCCCGACGCAAGCAAGCCCATGATGCCGTCGTGCCACCAGGCCACCGGCGCGATGGCGGCGTAGAGAAACAGCATCAAGGCGGTCACCACTGCCATTCGGCCGCCAAGCCCCAATCTACGCAAGTTCGCCAGTTGATTTTTTATTCCCATACTACGCTCTCTTCACCGGCCATCATCGGTCACGGCGGCGGTTGATCTTCTTTGCGGTCCCGCCCCTTTTCCGACTTGCCCGACAATTCCCCAGCCAGCCGAATCAGGTGCCACAGACCGCCCGCCATCCCCAATGCAGCACCCACGATGGTAAACACCGGCCTGGTGCCGAGCCAATAATCCAGCCCATAGCCCAACAGGATGGGCACGACCATCTCCATGGCGATCGTCGTGGCCAGCGCGCCTAGCTCCATGGCCCGGGCCAAGGCCGAGCGGTCGTCCGGTGGGGTATTCAAGGGGGGTAGACCCTGCGGGGCCGAACTCTGCTGGGCAATTATACGTCATATAGAAGGCGGGCAACATGGCGCGTGCTTCCGCCCGGCAGGGTGGAACGATGGTTTTTTCACCACGGGATGGTCATTCGTAAGTAATTATATGACAATATGTTACAGCATTTCATCCGCCTCGGCCGGTGATCGTCAACCGCGCCAAATGATTGCGTTGGTCTCCTTTTCTGATTATAATGGCCTAAAGCGGAGTCTCCGTCCGAGCCCAACATGAAAACGACTCGCCCGGGCACCTACCAAAGGATGGGAACGACGAAGCGAGAAACTCTCGGTCCCCCTCCAAGCAAGGCGCGTGCAGCCCCGCAAAAGGACTCTGGAATTGGCGTAAGCCGGAGGTACGAGCTGTGACAACGGCAGCAAAGCTCAGGACCCGCTCGGTCAAAGACCTGGCCGCCATGGCCAAGAAGAAGAAGGTTGCCGGCTGGCACATGATGCGTAAGGACCAGTTGGTCAGCGCCCTGGTGAAGCAGCTTGCCCAAGCCTCGGGCAAGCCGAACGGCACCGCGAAGAAGGAGTGCAAGGCCCGCCTCACCCAGCGCTTGGAGCAAATCAAGACCCACCTGGCCGAGGCCAAGGACCTGGCCATCCGCCCCCTGGGCGGCGAGAACGGACACAGCAAGGACCGCCTCATCGTCATGGTCCGCGATCCCTACTGGCTGCACGCCTATTGGGAACTCAGCCGGCGGGGCATCGAGCGGGCCCGCGCCGCCATGGGACAATATTGGCACCAGTGCCATCCCGTCCTCCGCTTGCACGAAGTCAGTTGCAACGGCACCACCTCCTCGGTCCGCCAGCCGCTTCGCGACATCGAGATCCATGGCGGCGTGAACAACTGGTACATCGACGTCTACGACCCCCCCAAGAGCTACCAGGTGGAAATCGGCTACATGGCCTCGGCAGACCACTTCTACTGCCTGGCGCGGAGCAACGTGGTCCGCACGCCCGCCAGCGCGGCCGGCGACGCCTTCGACAAGAACTGGGCCGAAGTGGCCAAGGATTTCGATCGCATCTACGCCATGAGCGGCGGCTACGTCGAGCAGGAGGCCAACGGCGAGTTGAAGGAAATCTTCGAGGAGCACCTCCGCCGTCCCATGGGCGATCCGATGACCACCCAATTCGGCCCCGGGGCCGGCGTCTTCGGCCCCCGCCGCGGCGATTTCAACCTCAAGGTGGAAGCCGAGTTGATCGTCCACGGCGTGGCCCACCCCAACGCCCGCGTCACCCTCCGCGGCGAGCCGGTCCACGTGCGATCCGACGGGACCTTCGCCGTCCGCTTCAACCTGCCCGACCGGCGGCACGTGCTCCCCCTGGTGGCCAGCAGTTGTGACGGCGTCGAGCAGCGGACCATCGTCCTGGCCGTGGATCGCAACACCAAGGTGATGGAGCCGGTGACGCGGAATCCCGGGGAATAAAGTTCTTAGTTCTTAGTACTTTGATCTTAGACCGCAGGCTCTAAGCACTAAGTTCTAAGCTCTAAGTTCTATTTTGCCATTGCTCCCCGCCGTGGCCTTGCGGTACCATTTCTCCTCCGGATGGGGGCAGAGTGCCACTGGCTTTGCCAGTGCTTTTTCGCAAACGGATCGGGCGAGCACTGGCGGAGCCAGTGGCACACTCGCCCCCCGCTGCCAGCCTCGTTCCGTAGGGAGATGGAACATGTCATGGAGGAATGCCTTTCCCCTGCCCTTCTCGTTGGGGGGCAGAGCGCCGAGCGCACCCCAATTTAAGCCCTTCTCGGCTGGGGCGGAACTGCTCTCCCCCCAGCAGCAATCGCAATGGCTCTGGGTCTTTCTGGCCGTGGGATTGGCGGCCCGGCTGGTCCGTTATCTGCTGCGATTCCCGCTCTGGGAAGACGAGGCCATGCTGTCGGCAAACTTCCTCGACCGCGGATACCTCGCCCTGCTGCAGCCGTTGCACTACCAGCAAGTGGCCCCCACCCTGTTCCTTTGGGGTCAACTGACCATGGTCAAGCTCTTTGGGTTCTCGGAATACACGCTGCGGCTGATCCCGCTGGTGTGCAGCGTCGGCAGCCTGTTTCTCTTCCGCCGCCTGGCGGGCTTGTTGCTGCGGGGGACCGCCCTGCTGGCCGCCTTCGGCGTCTTCGCCGTCGCCTACCCGCCCATCCGCTACACGGCCGAGGCCAAACCCTACGGCGGCGACCTCTTCCTGGCCTTGCTGATGCTGTGGATGTTGGTCCGCTGGCTGCGCGGTCCGGGCGAGAACCGCTGGCTCTGGGCCCTGGCGGCCCTGATCGCGCCGGCGGTGGGATATTCCTACCCGGCAGTCTTCGTCGGCGGCGGCGTCAGCCTCATCGTCGGCCATGTCCTCTGGACATCAGGGCGCCGCGGCTGGGTCCCCTGGATCGTTTTCAATCTCCTCCTGGCGGGCAGTTTTCTCGCCGTGCTCGTCGTCAGCCGTACCGCGGTGGGTGCGCTGAACCAGACGCTCATGCAAAGTTCCTGGCAGGCCACCTTCCCGCCGCTGGCGCATCCGCTCCGACTGGCCTGGTGGCTCATCACCACGCACACCGGCAGCATGATGGGCTATCCGGTGGGCGGCCCCGGCGGCGGCAGCACCGTGTCGTTCCTCCTGGCCGTCGTCGGGCTGGGACTGTTGATCCGGCGGCGGCAACGGCTCCTGCTGGCGATCCTGTTGCTGCCGCTGGGACTGAACTTCGTGGCGGCGGCCCTGCACCGCTTCCCCTACGGCGAGCACATGCGCTTCGCCCTCTATTCGGCCACCACCTTCTGCGTGTTCATCGCCCTGGGCACAATCGCGCCGTTTATGCTGTTTGACTGGCTCACCGGACACCGCACGCAACTCGGCCGCGCCTTCTCCGCCGTGCTGGCGGTCTTCGTGCTGATCGGCTGCGGATCGATCGTTCTCGACCTGAGGTATCCCTACAAGTCGGACTTGACGCTGCGGTCGCGCGACTTCGCCCAGTGGTTCTGGTTCGATCTGGCCCACGAAAGCGAATTGGTGTGCCTCCACACGGACCTGAAAAAGGACCTCACGCCCAACACGTTCGCCTACGGGTGGTCGGCCTTGTATCTATGCAATCAACGCATCTACTCGCCGCGGCACGCCCGCGGCGAACCGCCGCACCTGGATCACGTCTCCGCCGAGCGGCCGCTGCGGTGCGTGGTCTTTCGCGACACGAAGCAAGACCCCGACACCGCGGCCGAGGATCGTTGGCTGGCGGAGATGCAGCACGACTACAAGCTGGTTTCGCGGGACACCTGGGAGATACCGATCTACGGCAAGTGGAACGCCCGGCCGCAATCGATCCAGAACTATATCGAAGTCTTCAAGTTCGTGCCGGCCGGAGGGGCGAAAATCGCCGGTCGCGCCCCTTCACCCGCGCCCGCCGCCGCCGGGCCCGTGCGATAATCAGCGGCGTCGCTGCCCGCTTGCGCTTTCGCAGCCCGTGGCCGCGCCCCGCTTTCCCCGTCGTTGCCTTTGATCTAGAATAACTCCATGCGATTCACCAAGATGCAAGGGGCGGGCAACGACTACGTCTACGTCGATTGCTTCGCCGAACCGACCCCCCCGCGGCCGGACGAACTGGCCCGCCGCATCTCCGACCGCCATTTCGGCGTCGGCAGCGACGGCCTGATCCTCATCTGCCCCAGCCGGCAGGCCGACGCGCAGATGCGGATGTTCAATGCCGACGGCTCCGAGGCCGAAATGTGCGGCAACGGCATCCGCTGCGTGGCCAAATACCTCTACGACCACGGGGTGTGCCGCAAAACGTCGCTCTCGATCGAGACCCTTAGCGGCATCGTTCCGCTGGAGCTTGAGTTGGATGGCCCTCGTGTCGTGGGCGTCCGCGTCCGCATGGGCGAGCCGATCCTTGATCCCCAGCGCGTGCCCACAACCCTGCCGGGCGACCCGGCGCGGCCCGACGGCGCCGCGGTCGATGTCCCGCTGGCCATCGGCGACCAGACGCTCCGCGTCACTTGCGTCTCGATGGGCAACCCGCACGCCGTCACCTTCGTCCCGCGGCTGACCGACCGCGACGTGCTGGGACTGGGCCCGCGGATCGAGACCGATCCGCATTTTCCCCAGCGGGTGAACGTGGAATTCGTCGAGGTCATTTCCCCCGGCGAGGTGCGCGTGCGCGTCTGGGAGCGCGGCAGCGGGGAAACGCTCGCCTGCGGCAGCGGGGCCTGCGCGGTGTGCGTGGCCGGCGTCTTGACCGGGCGGACGCAACGGAAAATCCTCGCCCGCCTCCCCGGCGGAGAACTCCAGCTCCACTGGGCTGACGACAACCACGTCTGGCTCACCGGCCCGGCCGTCGAAGTCTTTCAAGGCCAATGGGACGACCATGAGGATGGCAAGGTCTTTCAAGGCCAATGGGAAGACCATGAAGCTGGATAATCCCCTGGTCAATAAGCTGGGCGGCCTCTTGGCCTCGGCGGCCATCCGCCACTGGATGGCCACGCTCGACTACAAGGCGGCCTACTACGACCGCGCCATCGACCCCATCTTCCCCCAGTGCCAGGGAAACAAAATCTATCTCTTCTGGCACGAATACATCCTCTTTCCCCTCTACCTCCGCGGCCATTGCAACCTGTCGATGCTGCTGAGCCGGCACCGCGACGCCGAGATCCTCTCCCACGTGGCCCACCACTTCGGCTTCGATTTCGTCCGCGGCTCGACCAATCGCGGCGGCGTCTCGGCCCTGCGCGAGCTGCTGGCCAAGAGCCGGCGGATGCACCTGACCATCACCCCCGACGGCCCCCGCGGCCCGCGCCGCGTCATGGCCCCGGGACCGATCTACCTGGCCTCGAAGTTGGGGCTGCCGCTGGTGCTGATGGGCTACGCCTACGACCGGCCTTGGCGATTGCCCAGTTGGGACCGCTTCGCCATTCCGCGGCCTTGCTCCCGCGCACGGGCCATCGCCACCGGCGAAATCTTCGTCCCCCCGGACCTGGACCGCGACGGCCTGGAACATTTCCGCCTGCGGACCGAGCAACTGCTCAACCGCCTCACCGAGGAGGCCGAGGCCTGGGCCGAATCCGGCCGTGCGCTGCTCGGCCAATCGCGTCTCGCTCGTGCCACCGCGCCGCTGGGCGCCCCCAATGCGGTCACAAGAGAATCTCACGCAAAGGCGCAAGGACGCAAAGAAGAAAAGATAACGAGAAACAGCATTAGAATGAGATCGTGAGAATGGGACTGGACCAATAACATTCCCTCAACAGTATTTCATCTTTGCGCCTTGGCGCCTTTGCGTGAGAACTGTTTGGCGTTAATATCGTCGGTTGCGTTGCATCCCCATGCCCCAAAAAGACCTGTTCCCTGAAGAGCCCGCCGCGCCGCCGATCCTCTCGGTCTCCGAGCTGACCGCGCAGATCAAGGACCTGCTGGAAAATTCCTTCCCGGCGGTCTGGGTCAGCGGCGAAATCTCGAACCTTTCCCGCCCGCAGTCGGGCCACTGCTACCTGACGCTCAAGGACGACCGGGCGCAGATTCGCGCGGCCATCTGGCGCGGCGCCGCCGCCCGCGTCAGGTTCCAACTGGCCGACGGCCTGGAAGTAGTCTGCCAGGGACACCTCGACGTGTACGCCCCCCGCGGCAGTTACCAGTTGATCATCGACCAGATCGAGCCCAAGGGGATGGGGGCCCTCGAATTGGCCCTGCGGCAATTGCGGGAAAAGCTGGCCCGCGAGGGGCTCTTCGACCCGGCGCGGAAGCGGCCGCTGCCGCGGCTGGTGCGGCGGGTGGGCCTGGTCACCAGCCCCACGGGCGCGGCCATCCACGATTTTCTCCAGGTCCTGGGGCGGCGTTGGCGCGGGGCGGACGTGCTGGTGCTGCCCACCCGCGTGCAAGGCGAAGGGGCCGCCGCAGAGATCGCCGCCGCCATCGGCATCGCCAACCGCCTGCCGACGGCGATCGATTGCCTGGTGGTCGCCCGCGGCGGCGGCAGCCTCGAAGACCTCTGGGCGTTCAACGAAGAGGTGGTGGTCCGGGCCATCTATGCCTCGCGGATCCCGGTCATCTCGGCCGTCGGCCACGAGATCGACGTGACGCTTTCCGACCTGGTGGCCGACGTCCGTGCGCTGACGCCCAGCGAGGCGGCCGAACTGGTCGCCCCGGCGGCCGAAGAGTTGCTCGCCCGGCTCCGCCAGATGCACCAGCGGGCCGTCGCGGCGATGCGATTCCGCATGGCCGCCGGGCGGGGGCGGCTGGAGGCCATCACCCGGTCGCGGGTCTTTCGCCGCCCGTTGCAGCGGATCGAAGACCTCGTGCGGCGCCTGGACGAACTGGAGACTTCCGCCACCCGCGGCGTCCGCGGCCGGCTGGAGCGTGCCCAGCGGCAACTCGACGCGGCCGCAGCCCACTTGGAGTCGCTTAGTCCGCTGGCCGTGTTGGGCCGGGGCTACAGTCTGACGCAGCGGACGGCCGACGGCCGCGTGATTCGCGACGCCGCCGAGTTGACCGCCGGCCAACAGATTACCCCGCGATTCGCCCGCGGCGAGGCGATCAGCCGGGTCGAGGAGATCAGGCCGTAATTTGGTCGGCCTGCCCACGCAACCTTTGCAGAAGGCTCACGCGGAGACGCGGAGTCGCGGAGAGAAAGGAAGGCCGCAAGAGGATCAGGAACGGTCTTCGGTAAATGGTTGGCGCGAGATTGGAAGCGAGGCCGCCCTCTGTCGGCAACCAGACACACCTCTTCCTCCGTGGCTCCGCGCCTCCGCGTGAGTAATTCGTTGCGCATTCCGCGGCGGGCATTGCCGTAACCTACGCCCGGGAGAGATACTGCCCGGTGCGGGTGTCCACCTTGATGACCTCGCCCTCGCTGAGATACTCGGGCACCTGGACGACCAGCCCCGTTTCCAGCGTGGCGGGCTTGCTCCGCGAAGTGGCCGACGCCCCCTTGATGCCCGGATCGCAGCGGACCACCTTCAACTCGACCGTGACCGGCAACTGGACGCCCACGCACTCGTCGTTGTAGATCAGCGCCTGGAGGCCTTCGAGGTTCTCGGTCAGATACTTGCTCTCCTCGGCCAGATCGTCCTTGGGCAGGGAATATTGGTTGTAGTCCTCCTGGTCGAGGAAGTACATGTGGTCGGCGTCGGCATACATGAACTTGATCGGCCGCTTGCGAAAGTCGGCCTCAGGCAGCGATTCGCCGCCGCGCAGGGTGATGTCGACCTTCTGCTTGCTGATCAGGTTCCGCGCCCGGTACTTGTAGAAGGTGGCGGCGCCGCGGGCCGACGGGCTCTGCACGGTGATCGACTCGATCATGCAGGGGGCGTCGTTGTAGTTGATGATATTGCCGGTCTTGATGTCTTTGGCGATCATGGGCTGCGTAAGTTGGGTCCAAGGGGACAGTCCCATTTTCGTCGGACGAAAATTGGGACAGTCCCCCGAAAATCAGTCCTCGCTGTTGAGTATGGTTCCCGATTGCGGATCGACGGCGATGCCGCCGGTCAGGTCGGCCAGCACGCCCAGCACGGCCAGCAGGGCGCCCGGATCGAGCAACTCCTCGGGCTCTTCGTCCTCGCCGGGAAAATCGGCGATCTGCTCGAAGTGCAGCACGTCGAAGCGGCCGTCGTACGACTTCAGCCGCTTCAGCGCGGGCTGCTGTCCCGGTTCAACAGCCTCCTTCAGCTCGGCGATCAGGTCATCGGCCTGCTCGGTCACCTCCGCGCCGCTGGTGAAGCAGATGTCCAAGGCGGCGAAATCCTCGGGCGAGGCCAGGGTGAGCGACTCGAACAACCCCTCCTTGTCGGCGGTGGGATTGCTCAGCACGTAGTGTTTGTCGATGGCGGCCAGGGTCTTCTCGACCAGCTTCAGCGGCGGCCGCCGCGCGGCGGGGTAGTGCACGAAATAGGTCTCACGCCCGCGACAAATGCCGTCTTAAAAAGTCGACATTGC
>JBKQVT010000179.1:0-38055 GCA_052139835.1 Thermoguttaceae bacterium | reverse complement strand
TCGCCAGGTTAAGGCCCGCACCGAGCAGCACTGCGCCTAGCAGGGCGTGCATCATCAGCAACAGCCGAGCCCACCGCGATGAAATGCACGCCATGGCATCACCCCCGGATCAAAAGCCCGGATTTCCCCTTGGGACGCCCCCGCGATATGCTCGGGGCGACAACTCCCCCCATATTAGTTGAGAGCGGCGCGGAATTCCAGTGCGGCGCCGCGCGACAATGAATTAGTTTCTGTTGCGAAAGGCGGCAAACGGGTTTTCGGGTGCCACTGCTGGCTTGCCCAGCAGTGTGGTGGGGCGACGCATCGGCACTGCTGGACAAGCCAGCAGTGGCACCCAACCTTCCGCCGGTGGTTCCGGCAGCCAACCCCTGGTAAAATCAAGCGTAGCTCGGGATGGGTTGTTGGCGGACTATGTGCGGATCGGAGTGATGCAGGGCGATCACCATGAGCGATGAATCGCGACTTTACCTCGCGCTCGGCGACAGCATGAGCATCGACCTGTATACCGGCGTCCGCGGCGGTGGCGCGGTGAGCCAGTTCCACGGGTGGCTCAAGGGCCTGGGGCAATCCTGGACGCTCGACGATCAAGCGGCGGACATGTGCCGCATGCGATCTGTCCCCGCCTCGGCCACCGGCGACCTGATCACGCTGACCATCGGAGGGAATGACCTCCTGGCTGAACAGCATCGCTACTTGAACGAGGGGCTAGCGAGCTTCGCCGAAGAACACCTTGACCTGTTGACCAGGTTGCGGGCAAGCAATCCTCATGCCTTTCTCATCGTCGGCAACGTCTACGCCCCCCAGACACCGCTTGCGGATCAACTCACGCAGGCGCTCGACGAGGCCAACACGATCATCGCCGCGAACGCGAAAAAGGTCGCGGCGCACCTGGCCGACATACGCCGTGCCTTTCGGGGACATGAGCAGGAATACCTGTGCTATGAGATCGAGCCCAGCCTGCAAGGGGCCGCGGTCATCGCCGGCCTCTTCAAGGGCGCTGTGGTCGAAGCCGGCGGCGTCTGACCGCCGAGAAGCCGCCGCCGCGGAGGGCACCCCACCGCAGATTTTCCTAGCAAGACCCCTAGTTTCCCCCTTCTTCCAATCTTCGCCGCCGCACGCTATAATAGGGTCCTCGGGCGGAACCTCAGGACCGGCGAAAGACAGTCATGGGAGATGCCTCGTCCGTAGCGGGCTGTGTACCCGGTAGCGATCCCAGCTCGATTTCCTCGACACTCCTGGAGCGACTCAAGGCCCGGCGGCCCGAGGCCTGGCAGCGCCTGGTCGATCTCTACGGCCCGGTGGTCTATCGCTGGTGCCGGTGGTCGGGTGTGTTGGCCGGGGACGTGCCCGACGTGGTCCAGGAGGTGTTCACCGCGGTGGCCGCCCATATCGCGGATTTCCACCGCCAGCGGCCCGGCGACAGCTTTACCGGCTGGCTGCGGACCATCACGCGGAACAAGGTCACCGATCATTTCCGCGCGCGGCAGGGGCATCCCTCCGCCCAGGGTGGCACCGATGCCCAAGCGGCGATGCTGGGTATTGGCCATCCGTCGGCGTCCGGCATTGAAAACCCGCCCGGGGCTGACGCCGCGATCTTGCCCCAAGCCTTGCAACTGGTCCGTGCCGAATTCGAGAACCGCACCTGGGAGGCGTTCTGGCGGGCGGCGATCGAAGGCCAATTGCCGGCCGACATCGCCGCGGACTTGGGCATGAGCGTCCAGGCGGTCTACAAGGCCAAATCGCGGGTCCTCCGCCGGCTGCGGGGGGAGTTGGGGGAATTACTTTAGGGCTTGGGTCTTGGGGCTTAGGTCTTGGGGCTTGGGACGCAGTGTCCGGTCCTAAAACCTAAGACCTAAGCCCTAAGACCTTTGCTCTTAACGATTTGCGCCATCGGCCGCCAAGACGTGTCAAACGCGCCCGTTCCTTATTATAGGAGAGATCATTTTCCACACTCGGAACTGGGGATAGGGAGGAACCGATGCGACCGTACTCTCTTGTGATTCGTTTCTTGGGGGGGGTGTTGTTCTGCCTGGCGCTGCCGGCCCTGCTGGCCTGGTCCGCCGAGCCGGCAAAAAAGGCGCCGCAGGTCGATCCGGCCGTCCAAGACCTGGTCCAGGCCGCCCTGGAAAATGAGGCCGCCGGCGATAACGCCCGTCGGGACCAGGGCTTGCAGGAGGCCCTGAAGAAATCGCCCGAAGATGCGGCCACCCACTGGCAACTGGGCCAGGTGTGGATCGACAGCCGGTGGATGACCCCCGACCAGGCGCAGCAGGCCGCGAGCAAAGACAAGCGGCTGGCCGAATATCGCAAGCTGCGCGACCGGAGCGTCCTGACCGTAGACAGCCAGGCGGCCTTGGCCCGCTGGTGCAGAAAAAACAAGCTCGCCGACGAGGAGCGAGCCCACTGGCAGACCGTTTTGCAACTTCAGCCGGACAATGCCGAAGCGATCAAGGCCCTCGGGCTGCGGCCCTTCGCCGGGACGCTGCTGACGCAGGCGCAGATCCAACGGGTCAAGAGCCAGTTGCAGACGTGGGCAAAGGCCGTGGATCGCTGGCGGCCGCTGGTGGTCCAGTGGCGCAACGCCGTGAAGCATCACCAGACCGCTCCGCCGGCGGAGGTGCGGGACAAGCTCGTCAAGCTTTCCGACTCGGCTGAGATGCTCGCCCTGGAACGGGCCCTCTGGCAGGAGGTCGGCGCCAAACGGGAGAAAGAGGCGTATCATGCGATGCTCCTAGCCATGATCGAAATGTTGGCCGGCAATCCGCGCCCAGCCGCGGCCGGGTCCCTGGCCCGGCTGGCGGTCTTCTGCGATCTGAAGGACGTCCACGCGGCGGCGATCGAGGCGTTGAAGAAGCATCCGTTGGATCATTACGCCCCGCTGCTGCTTTCCGGGCTGCAAATGCCGATCGAGACCCAGGCCCAACCGCTGGCCGGCCGCGGCGGCTTCCTAGTGTGGCGAAATTCGTTGTTCCAAGAGGGCGCGATGGTCAATCAATCGTCCTCGACAACATTTCAACTGCTGTTTCAGCTTGATTCGGGGGAAGTCGTGGAGGACTACCCCACTTGGCTATTGGGGCCGGGGCGGCTGGGGTCCATGATGTATGCGTTAGTGGTGCCGATGCTATCGCAGCAAGTAACCGCCCGCGAAGCTGCCTATCAGGAGGCCGTCCGGCGCGCCAATAAGGCGATCGCACAGCAAAACGTCAGGATTGAGGCCGTGCTCTCCCAAACCACAGATCTGGACATGGGAGACGATCCAATGAAATGGTGGACGTGGTGGTGGCAGGATTACAACGAATCGTACAATGTCAGCGGCGGAACCGATCACACCACGGACTACCCGCCGCCGAAGCCCGAATACCACGCCGACAGCACGGTCCCGGTCATCGTTCACTGTTCCTGTTTCGCCCCGGGAACGAAAGTATGGACGCTGACCGGCCGGCAGGCGATCGAAACGGTCAAGGTCGGCGACCGCGTGCTGGCCCAGGATGCGGACTCCGGCGAGCTGGCCTATAAGCCCGTGCTCGGCGTCACTGTCCGGGAACCCACGTCGCGGATGAAAATCCGCGCGGGCTCAGATACGATCACCGCGACGCCGAGCCATCCCTTCTGGGTGGCCGGCCAAGGTTGGCGGATGACCAAACAACTCGAAGTCGGCTCGCGGCTCCACACCCTCTCGGGCTCCGCCCCGGTCGAGACCATCGAAAAGCTTCCCATCGATCCGTCCTACAACGGCATGGCCTACAACCTGATCGTCGCCGATTTCGACAGTTACTTCGTCGGCGACGAAGGGATCATGGTCCACGACAACACGCCCCGGCAGCCGACCGCCGCGGTACTGCCGGGACTGAAGAAGTAAGGGGAAGGGGGAGGGCGGAAGGCGGAGGGGAGAGGAGTCGCGAGGTGGCGCAATAGTACGCCGCACACGCTGTGTGCGGTGGCGATCGTCACACGGCGTGTGACGGATACGGCAGCGGATCGTCACACGGCGTGTGACGGATACGGTGGTGAGGTCGTCACACGGCGTGTGACGGATACAAGAAACCGCACTGAGCAGGAGCATCACTATGAAGAGGCTTACGACCGTAGTGCTGGTGGTCGCCTTGGGCGGCCTGATCGCAGCGGCCCCGGCGGACGAGCAACCGGCGAAGAAACGCTCCGCGTACATCGGGCACGAAGGCAACAGAGCGCCGCCGTCCCTGGCCGGCGTGACCTGGGCCGACGCGCCGATCACCTGGGAGGCCCTCCGCGGCAAGACGGTCATCATCCTCGTCTACACGCCGCAGCCGGACACCGAGAAGTGGGCGGCGACATTGTTTGAGAAGCTGAAGGAGGCGATCCGCGACAAGCCGATCGTGGTGCTGGCCATCGACGCCAGCAGGAACGGCGACGCGGGATTCGCCTATGTCAAGACCAGGGGCTTTTCGGCCCCCAACATCATCCTGGGCCGCGACCCGGCCATGCCCGCCCGCTTTTCACCGGAGTGCGAGTCTTTCGAATACGCCTTTGTCGTTCCGGAAGGCGAAGCGATCTTCTCCGCACCCGCGAGCCGGCGGGGGCGCCCGGCCGAGCAGTGTGTTCAACATTCCGACCTGATCGAGTGGCTGGAAGAGTGCGCCAAGGGTCGCGAGTACGAGGGCAGTTTCCACGTGCTGACCGAGGAGATGACGCCGAAGATGAAGCGGTTGCTCTGGCCCTTGGAACTGGACCGCTACGTGGCCGAGGCCAGCCTCAAGGCGGCCAAACACAGGCTGACCAAGGCCGAGCGCAAGGGCATCGACAAGGCCCTGGACGGCTTCCTGGCCGCCGAACTCGACGCTATCAAGCGGTTCGCGCGCGGCGAGCCGGCCGAGCGGCTCCTGGCCTACGAGAAGGCCAGCGCCCTGGCCGCCGTTTATAAGGGCCGCGACGAGGCGGACCAAGCCCAGGAACTGGGCAAGGAACTCGCCCGCGATGCAAAGTTCAAACGCGAACTGGCTGCGGAACGGGCCTTCCAGAAACTCATGCGCAAAGCGGGCGACAATCCGGCGGCGCAGACCCAAGCGATGGCGACGGTGGCCAAGACCTATCAAGGCACCTATTACGGCCAACTGGCGGCCGACGGCGGCGTGGCCCCGCATCCCCTGCGCCGCTTCGTCGATAAGCCGCTGAAATTGCTCCCCGAGGCCGAGCAGAAGGAGTTCGTCGCCCGGCAGCAGGCCTCCTCCGCGGAACTCCTGAAGAAGCTCCCGGGGAGCGCCTTGCACGCCTACGAGAGCAAGCGGTTCCTTATCTTCAGCGACCTTTCCGATAGCCTCGTCCGCGACACGTTCCTCCCCCAACTGGAGCGAATGTACGACGAGCTTTGCAAGTTGTACGGGCTCGATCCGGCCCAGCGCGTCTGGAACGGAAAGACCGTCATCTACGCCTTCGCGCAGGAAAAGGATTTTGAGAAGCTTGAGGCGATGTTCCCCGAGCAAAAACGAGAGTTAGGCCGGTTCGTTTGCCGTGTCAATCGCGACGATACCGTCACGATTAACTGCTACTGCTGCTGGAAACCCAACCCGAACCGGAACGCCCCCACACCGGCCGAGCAGGCGGCCAATCTGACCAAATCGACCGCCTCGATCACCCCCGCGATGGTCCACGTGGCGGCCCATGGGTTCAACCGTCTCTATCGGACCGACTCCCGCTTGCCGAGTTGGGTCGACGACGGCGTTGCCGAGTGGGTCGCCAAACGGGTTGACGGCGGGACCTACGCGCGTAACGCGAGGGCCTCGGTCCTCACCCAGTTGCGATTCAACGGGTACCGCCTGGGGGGCCCTTCTTATGCCCACAGCGATTTTTTCTCCCCCAAAGGGACCGACAACTGCACACGCTACGTTGCGGCCTTGGAGATCGCCGAGTTTCTGA
This sequence comes from Thermoguttaceae bacterium, assembly GCA_052139835.1. Taxonomy (GTDB): domain Bacteria; phylum Planctomycetota; class Planctomycetia; order Pirellulales; family Thermoguttaceae; genus JBKQVT01. Next base: position 32,163 of record JBKQVT010000179.1, on the reverse strand, counting down.
TGGGCTACAACCCCAGTGCGGCCCGCGTCAAGGCCCCGGACCAGGACACTGGCGCGAAGCCGGCCGCCGAGACTCGCTATCGCACGTTCATCAACACCATCAAGGACGGCGTGCCCGCGGAGAAGGCCCTCAAGCAAGTTTACAAGATGACGCCCGAGCAACTCGTCCGCGCCTATGGCGAGAGCATCGGCATCCACAACCTGAAGCCATAGAAGTAAGGATGAAGGATAAAGGAGGAAGGATGAAGGGGGGCGGCGCAACAGTACGCCGCACACGCTGTGTGCGGTGAGGGTCGTCACACGGCGTGTGACGGATACGGTGGCCATGCCCACCCTACCCGACACGAAAGGCCCAAGACGTAAAGATTCACTTGCTAAGGACTTGCGTCCTTTCGAGCAAAGACGTGTCAGACGCGCCCGTTAGTTCTTATAGGAGGGCTCCTTTATTGCAATCATTACTCGGCTCCCCGCGGGGGTAGGCCGAGAGCGTCGTTTGTAACCAAGTCGCAAGGTCAACGGGGAAGGAGGGGTGCAGTCATGTCTCGTCGCGATCTGCTGGTGGTGGCGTTGGTGGCGGCGCTCGGGGCGCCGGTTTATGGTGCTGGCGGCGGCGGTGGTGGCGGTGGTGCAAGGGGCGGGGGCGGCGGGGGCTTCGGCGGTGGGGGCGGCGGTTACGGCGGCGGGATGGGCGGAGCCGGAGGCATGGGCGGCGGCGGAGGCGTCGGCGGCGGAATTTCAGGCGGCGGGAGCGGATCCGGCAGCGGCTCCAGCGGGGGCGGCTCCAGCACCGGCAACGGCGCCGGCGGGGTCGGCGGCGGGATCGGCGGGGCCGGCGGGGCCGGCGGCGGCATGGGAGGCTTTAACGGCGGCCCACAAGGACCCAGCCCGTTGAACCTCAGTGGCAACGTCGAAATTACCGGCAAGGGCGGCCTGAAGATGAAGACCGCCGCCGGCTGGGTGCTGGTCCAAATCGCGCGGGCCACGAAAGTGCAGTTTACCGGCAAGGCCACCCGCGACTTCCTGAAGACCGGCGTTCCGGTGGAGTTTACGGCCGAGGTCGACGAAAAGCACGTCGTCAACGACGCGGTCACGCAATTGACCATTGTCTCGTTGAGCGCGGATCGTGGGCCGGGGCTGTTTGCCGAGGGGTCGTCCGAGACGAAACCCGCCGCGGCGAACAATCTCGGTTTTGGCGGCGCGCCGGCCCCTAACGCGGCGGCGGACAAGACGGCAAGCAGGGCCGCGCCCCGCAAGGCCGAGGCCGTCAAATTGCCCGCCACCTGCGTGGTCCGCGGCAAGATCACGAGCTTCAAGGACGGCAAGTTCATCGTGAGCACCGGCCATGGGACCATCACGGGGGAAGTGGACGAAGAGGCCGAGATCAATGTCGCCACCACCGACCTGAAATTCGCCCGCAAAGGCGACAGCGTCTCGGTCAAGGGCCGCAACGCCGGAAACACGGTGCTGGCGGACTCCGTGACCGTCCAGGCGTCGGAGACGCTGACGGGAAAGAAGAAGCCCAAGGCCCACAGCCCCGCGAAGAAAGACAAGGCCCCTGCCGGCGACGACAAGGGCGCCTAGGCCGCATTGCTCGCCAACGTGTAGGGTGGGTCGAGCGATACCACCCGAAATGTTCAGCCGCGGAGCACGATCGCAACAGACAGCAGGCAAAGCCTTACCGCGGGAACAGTTTCATGTCAGTGCCCGATTGTCCCAGCCACGCCCGACTCTTCGACTACGTCGTAGGAAGGCTTTCCGACGTGGCCTCGGAAGTCCTGGCCTCGCATCTCGATACCTGTTCTACCTGCCAGACGAAGCTGGCGACACTGGACGACGCCAGCGATTCGCTGGTGGCCCGGCTCCGTTTGCCGGTTGCCGACGACCCGCTGCTGGCCGAGCCGGAGTGCGGCGTCGCCTTGGCCCGCGCCAAAGCGGTGGCCGTCGGGTCCAGCGGAACCGCCGGCCAGCCGTCCCCGCGGCAAAAAGGCCCGTTTCCGGTCCCCAGCCAGCTTGGCGAATACCAACTCCTGGAGGAACTCGGCCACGGCGGCATGGGCACGGTCTACAAGGCCTTGCACACCAAGCTGGACCGCGTGGTCGCCCTGAAGGTGCTGGTCAAGGGCCGCGTCGAGGACGGGCGGGCCATCGCCCGCTTCGAACGCGAGATGAAGGCCATCGGCCGGCTCGACCACCCGCAGATCGTCCGCGCCCACGACGCCCGCGAGATCGAAGACCGTCCGGTGCTGATTATGGAGTATGTCGAGGGGCTGGACCTGGCCCGGCTGGTCGGGCGTGCGGGCCCTTTGCGCGTGTCGGACGCCTGCGAGCTGGCCCGGCAGGCCGCCGTGGGCCTGCAGTATGTCCACGAGCACGGCCTGGTGCATCGCGACATCAAGCCCTCGAACCTGATGCTCACGCCGCGGGGCGAGATCAAAATCCTCGATCTGGGGTTGGCCCGCTTCCACCACCAGCGCGGCGGCAGCGACGAAATGACCGGGACCGGCCAGACCATGGGCACCGCCGACTATATGGCCCCCGAGCAGGCGTCCGACAGCCACAGTGCGGACATCCGGGCGGACGTCTACAGCCTTGGTTGCACGCTCTTCAAGCTGCTCGCCGGCCGGGCGCCGTTCGAGGGCCCGCAGTACCGGGGGGCGTTCGACAAGATGACGGCCCACGTGCAGACGCCCGCGCCCTCGATCCGGGAATTGGCCGGCGACGTGCCCGAGGAACTCTCTGCCTTGCTGAGGCGGATGTTGGCCAAGGACCCCGCGGAGCGGCCCGCCACGCCCGCTGACGTGGCGGCGAAACTGGCCGCCTTCTGTCGGGGGCATGACCTGCCCGCGCTGGTCAGCGGCAACAGCGGGCCGGAAGCCTGCCCAGCAACCGGCGGGAGAGGCTTTCAACCTGCCCGCGGCGTCTTGCCCCCCGTGCGGCACAAGTTCACGCCGCTGCTGCTGGGCCTGCTCGGCCTGGGCGCCACGCTCGTCCTGGCGTGCGTCATCATCCTGCACATCCTGCACAAGGGCAGGGACACGACCCTCCGCGTGCCGGAAGGGAGCGACGTGAAGATCGGCGCGGACGGCCGGGTGGACATGAAGCTGCCCGCGGCGGCCGGCAACGTGAAGGCGAAGCCCGCCGCGGCCGCGCAGCCCGACGAAAAAGCGATCCAGGGAACCTGGAAAATCGTCAGCTCGTCGCTCAAACTGTGCCGATTCCCGCGTGATGAGAATGGCCGCGAGGTCCGGGCGGCCGCCGACGCAGTCCATCGCACGACGCGGGTCATCATCACCCCAGAGACGCTCAAGGTTCTGGGCGAGCACGTCGCCGGCGAGGCCTTCCAGTACAAGTTGAACCCGGCCGCCAGGCCGCGGATGATCGATCTGCTCTCCGGCGGGCGTGCCGCCCTGGGCATCTACGAGCTGCAGGGAAACCGGCTGCGGATCTGCACGGACGAAGCCCCGGGGCGGCCCAAGGAGTTCTGGGCCGATCTCGGCTCGAGCAAGGACCTCTTGGTCCTGGAGCGCGTCGGCGATGCCGTGGTCGAGCCGGATGAAAAGACCATCCAGGGGAGGTGGGAAGTCGTGGATTGCTCGACGGCAGAGACGCCCGCGATGGGCTATTCGGCCCTCATGGCCGTCGCGGCGCTGTTTCCCAAGGGCCGGACCTTGACGATCACGCCGCACACGCTGGCCCCTGAGAACGCAGATAATCCCAACAGTCCGGCCACGTCGGATTCGGGGATGAGCGGTACGGTCGGCGGCATAGGTGGCGATGGCGGCATGGGCGGCTTCGGCGGCGGCGGCGGCGGATTCATCGGCGGCATGGGACCCATGAATCCGTGGATCACCAACATGATGAGTTTCGGCAAGCCCTGGGGATATGCCCTCAATCCAGCAACCGGCCCGAAATCGATCGACCTGGTGTCGTCCTCGGGAATGCCCCTGCTGGGAATTTACGACTTCGCCGGCGACCGCTTGAAGATTTGCCTCGGCGCCCTGCGTCCCAAGGCGCTGGCGGCCGGCCCGCAGGACAAATCCGCCCTGGTCGTGCTGCATCGCGTCACGGGCGGCGGGCGGCCGAAAAACCCCCGCTGGCCGTCCGGCATGGATGATCTTGCTTCGCGCGCGGGCAAAGTCAAACCGCTGCGGCCGCTGGTGATCGACGTCGACTGCGACGGGGTCGCCACGATCGCGGGGATGCCCATCGAAGAGGGCGGCCTGCAAACGCTGGTCAGCCTGCTGCTGGGCAACAATCCCCGCTGCCTGGTCCGTTTGCGGTGCGACGCCGACCTGCCCTTCTCCCGCGCCGCCGAGTTGCTGGCAGTGTTGAAGATGGTGGGGCTGCCGCCGAGTTCACTGCTGCTGGAGACGGCCCCGACGCCGCCGGCCCGGCTCGATTTCCGCGTCGCGGCCATGTCGGGCAAGGACGGCCAAAAACCTCCCCTCACCGAAGCAGAGCTCAAGTGTTACCGGAACAACCTCCAGCAGCACGGGCCGATTTACGGGCAAGCCGCGCGCGAGCAGGCCCGTCGCACCGCCTGCGAAAATGCCCTCGCCGGCCTGATCGCCTCGCTCTCGGGGATCGAGAAGGCCAGCGTCCGCCTCGACGCGCCGGCGCCGAGCGGCGGCGAGAAGCCGCCGACCGTGAACATCGCGCTTAGCGCGGAGACGCCGCGGGCCGGCCCGCTGGGCAAGGACCTTCTGCAAACCGTTCGGGTCCTGGTGGCGGCGGTGGTTCCCGATGTCGAGGCCGATGAGGTGAAGGTCGTCGAGGCCGGTGCAAAGCCCGCGGCCGATGCCAAGGCCAAGAAATCGCAGCCCGCGGCGGCCGAGGGGCCCTATGCCTGGTTCGAGCTGGACACCGAGGCCCCGTCGCCGCTGGTCACGGCGGCGCACGAGGGCCGGAAGTACGTGCTCCTGTCGCTACGGCTGGACGACACGATGCTCGCCGGCGACGAGGGGCCCCGGCAATGGGCGGTCGAGGATGGCTCGCTCGGCAAGAGCGGCGCGGGCCGGCAAGCGGTCCAGGTCACGCTGGATGAGGCCGGCGCGCGGCGCATGGCGGCCCTGGGCCAGTCCCATCGCGGCGGTTTCCTGGCCGTCCTCATCGACGGCCGCGTGGTCTGCCTGCCCAAGATCCAAGCGAAAATGGCCGCCCAGATCGAGATCGACGGCGCCTTCGACGCCCACCAGGCCGACCGCCTGTTGCGCCGGCTCTTGGCGCCGCCGGCCGGGGAAGGCGAAGACACGGATGCTTTGCCGGAGGAAGAGGACAACCAGGGTCCTCCGGCGATGGGCAGTGGTTCGTTTTGACTGCGTGGGAGTGCGACGACGAAGAAGGAACCGCCGATGAACGCACATAAACGCGGAGGAAGATGATTTCGGCGGATGGCGTAGTCTCGTTGCCCTATAGGGAACGCGCTGCCGTGGCGTTCCGTTTGCCGCGAGGGGCGCGCTCGGCGGAAATCGGGGCCACGTTGGTCCCGCCCGATTGTGTCACCTGTGTCACGTTGCCAGCGCCGCTTGGGTTCAGGGGCCATCATCCCGGTAAGAGATGTTGCGACCCGGCAGTGCCTGCTCGAGTCTCCTCACGCCCGCGCCGGTGACCTTGGTACCCCGTAGATCCAGCCAGCCGAGATAGGTCAGCCCTCTGAGGTGTTCCAGGCCGGCGTCGCTGACGTTCGTGGAGCCGAGGTACAGCCACCTGAGCTCGGTCATGCTTTCGAGGTGCACTAACCCGGCATCACCGACCTTGGTGAGCCGGAGGCCCAGGGTTCGAAGCTGAGTTAACCCTTTGAGGTTCACCAACCCGGCGTCGCTGACCTTCGTGGAGTCGAGACCAAGGATTCGAAGCTGTGCTAATCCTTTGAGGTGCACCAGCCCGGCGTCACCGACCCTGGTCCCGTCAAGGTCAAGCAATCGGAGTTGGGCCAATCCTTCGAGGTGTGCCAACCCGGCGTCGCTGACCGCGGTCCGTCTGAGCATCAGCCACTCAAGCTGGGCAAACCCTTCCAACTTATTCAGCTCGCTGTCGCCGGTCCCTGAGTCGTCGAGATCAACGCGACTGACGTCGATGAACATGCTATCTCCCAGCAGCCGGCGCAACCATGACGGCCCCGGCGGCGCGGCGCCTCGTACCCAATTGCCATACCGGTCGCGTTGATAGTCATACTCAACGTGCCCGCCAGCCCTCTTCAACTCTTCCACCATGTCCCGCTGTTTCTTTGCCGCTTTCACCTCCGTCGCCAGCCAACTGAACGGGACGGCAACGACCACGGCGAGCAGGAGCAGCGCGAGGATGCTGAACTGGAACCGCAAACGAAAGACCAGGGCGGCGAGGAACCAGAGGGACATCAGCAGCAGGGCCACGCCGACGCTGGCTACGGTGATCAGCACCGTCCAGCCCTTGTGCTGGTTGAAGGGAAACCAGCGGAACCACGCCGACAGCAGCAGAAAACCCTCCAGGGCCAGCAGTCCGAGCACGCAGCGATCCGGCGTGAGGCGGAAGCAGCGGCGGCGGGCTTTTTCAGAAGCGGCGGCCATGCCGACAGTATACCCCAACCCACCCCCAAGCGGCAGTGGCGAACACGCCCCGAAGGCCGACTCCGGCCGCAACATCCTTGCCCCAGGCCGAGGCGATTGCCTGACGCAACGGGCCGGGTCGGCCACCCACAATAAGTAGTTAATTCCCGTCGGAAAGCCCGCGAATTGCCATCGCGTCGAGCGCCGGTTCCTGGGTACAATTCGCCCGCCCCGCGCGGAGCCTTATCGCCACATCTCGCCGCAGAAGCGTGGTTTGGCATCGTTCCAGACCGCAGGTTTGCCGCCCCATTCTCTCGTAGCAGGCGTGTGTCCTCATGGATAGGCCGTTGTTTCTTGGCATCGACGTCGGTTCCACCACGCTGAAGGCAGTGCTCCTTTCGGTCGATGGCAAGATGCTTCACCATCTGTACCGGCGGATGCAGCCGCAGCTTCAGACGGGGTTGGAGTGCGGCGGGAGCTGCCAAATCTGCGGCCGGTGCAGCCTCGGCGCCGTGGCCAAGACCCTCGGCGATTTTCTCGCTCAGTCGGGGGCCAGCCCAGACCAGGTCGCCTACACGGTGGTCACCGGCAGCCAGGCGGTCGACGACCTCGCCCGCTTCGTCCATTTTGACACCTTCGTCAGCGAGGTGTCGGCACACATTGCCGCGGCCTCCCATTACTATCCCGATTGCCGGGCCGTGCTCGACGTCGGCGGACAAGACAGCAAGGCCATGCTCTTCGACGACGCCATGCAGATCTGGGTGGCGAAGATGAGTGGCATCTGTGCCGCGGGCACGGGCGCGTTTCTGGACAGCGTGGCGGCAAAGCTGAGCGTGCCCGTGGAAGAACTGGCCGACCGCGTCAACTACGATTCGACCCTGGAGCTTTCTTCGGTCTGCGCCGTGCTGAGCGCGACCTCGGTCAACAAGTTCAAGAATCGTTATCCCCTCGGCGACGTGGTGGCGGCCGCCTGTCGCGCCCAGGCCAGAACGATCGTTTCCGGCGTGGGCAACCTGTTCCTCAATTACGAGGGAGCGATCGTTTTCCAGGGAGGGGTCGCGTCGAATCGCGCCGTGGCCCACTACCTCGGGGAGATTACCGGCAACCGCATCCTCATCCCCGAGCTTAACCAGGTGATGGGGGCGCTGGGGGCCGCGCAGATCGCCCGCGATTGCTGGCAACTGCACTGCAATTCGACTGAGCAAGCTGCCCAGGCGAGACAAGAATCGCGCCTCTCGCTATGGCGGAATCCGTCAAGCTCCGCCGGCCCCATCAAGAAATCGGCGGCTATGCGGATTCATCTTACGCGGCAAGCGTTCCTCTCCAAGGGCGACGCCCCGTTGGTGTGGCGCAACCTTTTCTACCCCGCGGAGATACTCAACGCGCTGGGCGTCCGCATGTTGACGCTGGAAACCTACGCCGCGCTGCACGCCCGCAGCGGAAAGAGGCTGCAGAAGATGTTCGATCGGGCGGCGCGCAAGGGCTTTTCCGCCGAAACGTGCTCGTTCCTCCGCGTTCTGGAAGGCGACGACCACCTGCCGGCGCCGGACTTCGTCGTCGGCACCAGCGAACCCTGTCAGCAGGGCGAGCGCGTGCTTGCCGATCTGGTCCGCGATCTGGGGCGTCCTGATCGCTACCACCTCTTGCACACGCCGATCCATCAAAGCGCCCGATCGGTCGAGAGCATCGCGGCCGGCCTGGAGGCCTCCGTCGCCCACCTGGAGCGATCGCTGGGCATGAAGATGGATCCCGGACGACTGAAGGAGGCCTGCACGCTGTCGAACGAGGCGCGTGCGATCGCCATTCGCTGCAACGATCTGCGGGCCACGAGTCCCCCGTTGCTCCGCGGCGGCGAGGCCATTCTGTTTGCCGCTATCTTCTCCCAACTGTGGGGCAAGCAGGAACTGGTGGCCTTGGAACGCACCTTGCTCGAAGAGCTGTCGGAGGCCAAGAAAGCGGTGGAACGGCAGATCGGCATCGACGATACCCATCGGCTCGCATGGCTTCATCTGCCGCCCTTCTACAGCAGCCGGCTGATGGATTTCATCGAGCTCACCTGCAATGCACCGGTGGTGTTCGAGGAAGTGAACTTCGTGGGCTGGCAGGAACTCGACCCGGAAGAACCGTATCGCAGTCTCGCGCAGAAGTTGCTGACGGTCGGTTTCCTCGATCCCGAGCTCCGCACGGCGGAGATCCGAAACTTCGCCGGCGCCGCCAGGCTCACCGGGCTCCTGCTCTATAACCACATGTTCGGCCGCTGCTCGATGGCCGATAGTTGCTTCGCCAAACGCCTCCGCGGCGAGCTGCAGACGATCGGCGTGCCGTTGCTGGTGCTGGACGGCGACTGTCTCGACGAGACGATCGACCCGTGCAGCACCAACACCAAGGTGCGGGCCTTCATCGAAGCGCTGAATCGGAAGAAATTCGGCAATCTGTTCGGCGACTGCGGCGGGAGGAGTCGGCGTGTTCTTGCGGCACGGGCACGCGAAGCGGCCTGAATCCACCCTCCCCATGCCCCCTTTCCACGTGGAGGGATACTTGACAAATCTAAGGACGGCGGCCAAGATCACGTTCGCCGATCTGCCGACCCGCTTGCGGCAGCCGCTCGTAGCAAGCGGCTGAGGATCGGCCAACGGACGACTTCCGCGGGACTCACCGGCCGTCCAGGACTTGTGAGGGGGCTACCATAAAAACGACCATTCCCATTTCCTTACCGGGATTGTCGCCGCCCGCGCGCGGACTGGCGCTGCAAGCGGCGGTCCGGCAGGCCGCCGCCGACGTGGCCGCGCTGTTTTCCGAGACCCAAGGCTTCCGGCCCAAGATCGTCGATTTTCCCGCATGGGCGAAAAAGGAGGACTTCGGCGCCGAGATCAGGTTCCGCCGGGGAGTGGCGGCGGGCTTCGATGTTCGCGTTTCCGTTTCGCCCAAGGACCGCGATAACATGGCCGTCAGCGTAACGCGTAGCGCGCGGATCGAGTGGCTGCTGCTGGTTCCGGCGATGGCGATTGGCGTCGGGGCCGCCTTTTGGCTCACGGCCGGCATCGATTTCCGCAACAGCCACGCCGGCGTGCTGGTGCTGCTGGCGGGCATGGTCGCCGGCAGCGCGATCCTGGGCATCCCGCTGGTGCTGCTGGTCCAAGTCCTCTTCCGCGCCGCCGGCATGGCCACCAGCAATGACGAACTCAACGATATCCTGGCAACCGTGGAACGGGCAATTTGCAAAACGCTTGCAGGCCGCCCCAGTTAACACGCCTTAATGGAGGATTCTCCCATGTCACGGCGACAATGGTCCAAGGTGGCGCTCGGCGGGGAGCGTCATCTTATCCCGAAAGTCTGTCCGAACTGCCTCGCTCCCAGCGAGGTGGAACGGCGCTATGCCTACAAGGCCCCGTGGTGGCTATGGATCATCGACAGTGCGCGGTACATCCAGACGTTTTATTACTGCCGGGATTGCGGCGCGCAGGCGGGGGCGTATACCTGGTATCACAAGTGGGTCTCTCGCGTGCGGTTCCCTTTCGCCGTGTTGTCGCTGGCCGCCCTGGTTGCCCTGGGGGAATTGTTGGGGCGGATGTCGCGCGGGCTGCCCAACGACAGCCCTCTGCCGCCGTGGGGCACGGCGGCCTTGCTCCCCGCCGCGCTCGTGGTCTGGTGGGGGCTGTGCCGTTGGTTGAAGCGCCGGGCACTCGTTTCGGCCCCGATCTTGGAAAAGCAGGCGGTGTGGGGGCCGGCCGTATATTATACGGGGGACCGCGGATTCGGCCTGCTGGATCTCTTCGCGGGCGCTTCGCGGTCGGTCTATCGGGCGGCCCGTCCCGAGTGGATTCGCGCCCTGGTGGAAGCCAATCCCGAGAAGGTGGACGACGCAACTTACCGCGACGCGGTCGGCGCCGAGAAACCGGTGTTCGCCGTGGATCGGCGGTCCGCGACGTAGGACGTCCAACGTTCTCATGTCGTCTATGCCTTTTCGATGGTTTCAGCTATTCTTGGAGAAGTACGCCGCATTCGGCGGTAGCGGAGACATCCACTTCGCAATAGCCCATCCTTCCGTGCTTTCCGATCTTTCCAGGGTAGCTAGCGACGGGATCGCGATCCTGGGCGCGGTTCGAAGCATGGATGGGGACGAACAACTCGCCCGCATGCCCGATTAGTTCTCCACGGCACACGCAGGAGACCGATGGTGTCAAGCCGCATCCTCAGCTACTTGCCGGCGCCGCGCAACTGGATTGGCATTCTGCTTGGCGTCTTGGGCTTGTTTGGTCTGTACCTGGTCAGCCGGCACAGCTTCCTGCTTTTCCATTGCCTCACAGAGACGTTTTCCATCGTCGTTGCCCTGGCGGTCTTTTCGATTTTCTGGAACACCCGGCGGTTTCTGGAAAGCGGGCTGTACATGGTGCTCGGAGCGGCGTGCCTGTTCGCCGGGGTTCTGGACCTGTTCTACATTTTCGCCTTCAAGGTGATGTCGGCATCTCCCGGCGCCGACGCGAATATTGCCCTGCAAGCGAGGGTGGTTGCCCATTGGTGTATCAGTGCGTCGTGCCTTTATGCTTTTCTGTTTCTGCGTCGCAGGATCAACCAGGGTCGCGCCTTTCTTGTCTACGGCGTGCTTTTGGCACTTGCCCTGGGGACCATTTTCTATTGGCGAGTCTTCCCGGACTGTTACCGGGAGGGTGTCGGGCAAACCCTGTTTGCGAGAATGGGCTTCGTGATGAGCTGCGCCGCCTATCTCGGCGCCCTCGTCTTGCTGGTCGCCAGGCGGAGCGCCTTCAGCAGGCATGTGCTTCGACTGCTGGCAACCGCGTTGGCCGCGCTTTTCGTGCAGGACCTTGCTTCCGCCCTGGCGACGGACATCAACGGCTTGATGAAAGTCATTGCGCACCTCTGCCAAGTCGTGGCCGTGTGTTGCGTCTACAAGGCGTTTGTCGAAGTGGGATTGCGGAGGCCGTATGAGATCCTCTTCTGGCGCCAGCAGCAGGGCGCCGAGGCGCTGGCGCGCCAACAGCAGTTCCTCGCGGCGGTGCTGGACAACGTGGAATCCGGCATCGTGGCCTGTGACGCCGACGGTGTGCTGACCTTGTTCAACCGCGCTGCGCGGGAGTTTCACGATCTCCCGCTGGAACGTATTCCCGCCGAGCAGTGGGCAGAGCATTACGACCTCTATCATCCCGACGGGAAGACGCGGATGAAAACGGAAGAGGTCCCTCTTTTTCGCGCCCTGCAAGGGGAGCAGATCCACGACGTGGAGATGACGATCGTCCCCCGCGGGGGACCGGCGCGGACGTGCGTCGCCAGCGGCGGACCGCTGGTGGCTGAAGACGGCCGGAAAAGTGGGGCGGTGGTGGCCATGCACGATATCACCGGGCGCAGGCGCGCCGAAGAGGCCTTGCGGCGCAACCGCGACCAACTGACTCAACTCGCCGACAACTTGCCCCATAGCATCGTGTATCAATTCATACCCGGTGCGAACGGCAATCGGCGTTTCACCTATGTCAGTGGCGCCGCCCAGCGCATCCTGGGCGTTACGCCGGAAGAGGTCGTGGCGGATGCCGGCGTACTCGACCGTCAGGTCCTCGAACCTTTCCGGCCGGTGATGGAGCAGGCGGAGGCCGCTGCCGCGGAGAACCAACGGGTGTTCGACGTGGAAGTGCCGGTCCGCGTGACCGACGGCAGCGTCAAGTGGCTGCATATCTGCTCCATGCCCTACCGAGGCGAGGATGGCCAGACGGTGTGGAACGGCATTGCCACCGACGTTACCGACCGCAAGCGGATGGAGGAGGCACTGCGGGCAAGCGAAGAAAGCCACCGCCTTTTCATCGAGACCATTCCTCAGTTGGCCTGGCGCACAAGCCACGGCGGCCTGGACGTGGAGTGCAATCGCCGTTGGTACGAATACACAGGCCAAACCCCGGCGCAGGTCGGCGGCTGGGGCTGGCTGGCGGTGGTGCATCCCGATGATCTGGCCCGGATTGCCGAGAAGATCCTGCACGCCACCAACAGCGGGGAGCCCTACGAGCTGGAGTACCGGCTGCGGCGCGCCTCGGACAACAGTTACCGCTGGCATCTCAGCCGGGCGCTGCCCTTGCGAGACCAGGACGGCCAGATCACGTCGTGGTTCGGATGTGCCACCGACATCGAAGAACTGAAGCAGGCCCAGGAGATACTGAAAGAGGCCCACGATGAGCAATTGCAACGGCATCGGGAGGAATTGGCGCACGTCGCCCGCATCGCCACGATGGGGGAGATGGCGGCGAGCCTGGCGCATGAGCTGAACCAGCCGCTCCAGGCCGTCATCACCTACGCCGACGGCAGCATCATGCGGCTGGCCAAACAGCCGGACAAGGACGAGCAACTGGTTTCCACCTTGAAGCAAATCAGCCAGGAGGCCAAGCGCGCCGGGCAGATCATTCGCCGCATCCGGGGGTTCGTCGAGAAACGTCAACCCCAGGTGTCGGCAGTCCTCGTCAACGAATTGGTGGACGATTGTATTCGTCTCAATCATGCCGAACTCGAACGACGGCGCATCCACGTGGTGATGGAACTCGGGCAGGACCTGCCTCCGCTGCGCGGCGACCCCGTCCAGATCGAGCAGGTGATCCTGAACCTCGTCCGCAATGCCATGGAGTCGATGGACGAGACGCCGGACGACAGCCGCCGCTTGAGCGTCAGGACCTCGCCAGACGGCGCGTTTGCCGTCCAGGTCGACGTGTGCGATCACGGCAAGGGAATTGGCAACGAACCTCTGGAAAAACTCTTCGAGCCCTTCTTCACGACGAAGCCCGAAGGGATGGGGATGGGCCTGGCCATCAGCCGATCGATCGTGCAGGCACACGAGGGACGATTATGGGCATCCGTCAACGAAGAGGGTGGCTGCACTTTTCACTTCACCTTGCCCGCCGCCCGGAAGGATTAGGCCATGGCTAGCGGAGCTACCGTATTTATTGTCGACGACGATCTCGGCACCCGTCGGTCCCTGGGCTGGCTCATTCAGCAGGCGAATTTGCCGGTGAAGGTCTTCGGCTCCGGCCGGGAATTCCTGGACGCGTACAAGGCCGACCAGGGCGGCTGCCTGGTGCTCGACTTGCAGATGCCGGAACTGGACGGGCTTGAGGTTCAGAAACGTCTTAGCCAGCGAGGCATCAGCCTGCCCATTATCTTCCTGACCGCCCACGGCGATGTGCCGGCATGTTCACAGGCATTCAAGGCGGGGGCCTTTGAATTCCTGGAGAAGCCGGTCGACGGCCCGGTTCTCCTCGCTCATATCCAAAAGGCCCTCGCGCGCGATGCCCAGCGGAGGCAGGACAGCGCGATCTCCGGGTTTTCCACGCACATGAGCCTGCTCACCCCGAGCGAGCGGGCGGTCTTCGACCTGCTGATTGCCGGCAAGAGCCTGAAAGACATTGCAATCGCCAGGACCGTCACAGTCCAAACCGCTTGGAAGCAACGGGGGGCCATTTTGAAGAAGATGGGTGTCGAGAACGACGTCGAACTGGCCGGCCTCGCCGCCCAGTGGTTGTACGCACAACGCCGCTAACGCCCGCCGCCGCTTGCGCTTGTCAAATATTGACATACCGCCTCGCGAGAATGTAGGCAACACTTCCACAAGCGGTAGTCGCGACGGGGGCGCGGGAAGTGCCACCCTAATCGCGCGTTGCAAATCCGCTTCAAGCGAGGGGTGGTATGGACCCGATGGTCGTCGATCTGCTCTATGGCATTGTCTCGGTCCTTCTGGGAGCGGCGGGCACATGGTGGCTGTGTTGGCGGCACTTCAGCCAAGGCAGCCGGCAGGGCAACGTCAAGGCCCGCCGCGCCAGCGAAGTCTTGATCCGTCTGCGCGACCTGGCGACGCGCGTGGCCGTCGACGTGGAGGAGCACAGCAGCCAGGTGGCGGAGATCAACGACAAATTGACGTCAACGCGTGGCGGCGAGCCGGCGTCGATCGTCGACGTGGTGGCGGAGTTGATCCAGGCCAACCAACAAATCCAAGAGCGACTTAGCTCCACGGAAAACAAGCTCCGCGAGCAGGCCGAGCAGATTCAAATCAACGCGGTCGAGGCCCGCACCGATTCCCTCACCTTGCTGGCGAACCGCCGCGCCTTTGACGACGAGCTGACCCGCCGCATCGCCGAGTTCCACCGTCAGGGCCGGCCCTTCTCGCTGCTGATGGCCGACGTGGACCGGTTCAAGACAGTCAACGATATGCACGGGCATCAGACCGGCGACGAGGTGTTGCGGGGCATCGCCCGACTGCTCCGCCGGAAGATGCGCGAAATGGACCTCGTGGCTCGTTACGGCGGCGAGGAGTTTGCGGTCCTGCTTCCCGGAACCAACCTGAACGCCGCCTGCGAGGCAGCCAGGCGCGCCGGTGAGGCGATTGAAAAGTGCCAATTCCACCACGACGCAAAGGACTTTCACGTGACCGTGAGTTTCGGAGTGGCCGAGGCGCTCCGCAACGAAGACGGAGAGATGCTCGTCGCGCGGGCGGACAAGGCGCTCTACGCCGCCAAAGAAAACGGCCGCAACTGCGCTTACCGGCACGATGGAGAAACCGTTCAGCGCGTCGTCGGCAACAAGGATCGCGCCGCCGCAGAGTCCATGACCCAACAGCAGAGCGGTCCCGCGCCGTGTGAACCCGGCAAAAACGAGAACGCCGGCCCACCCCCACATGACGGCGCCACGGAACCGGAGCCTGATCTCCCGCGCGCCGTGGAGTTAGACGCGGTTTCCGGCGTGTCTTGCCGTACCACCTTCTGCCAACAAGTCCGAAATCGGACGGCGGAGTGGAAGCGGGGCGGCCCGACGTTCTCGGTGGTCTTGATCGAAGTGAACCAATGCCAACAGGGCGAGGAGCCTTGCGGTCAGCGAGCACGCGACGCCGCCATGCTGGCGACAAACAACTTCCTTGCCGCAGTAGTGCGCGAAATGGATATTGTGGGCCATTATGCCCCGGGCTGCTTCGCCCTGCTGTTGCCCACGGCCGGACTTGCCGACGCAATCCGGGCAGCCGAGCGCCTTCGCGAAGGATTCGCCCAGCACAGTTCCTCGGCGGAAGGTGAGCAACCGCGGCTTACGCTGAGCGTCGGCGTGGTGCAGGTCACGGAGAAGGATGATTCCATCTCGCTGCTCAAACGAGCCGAGACGGCCTTGGATGCCGCAGATCGCGGAGGAGGCAATCGGGCCTATTACCATGATGGCCAGCGCTGTGCGCCCATCACCGCGATGCTGGAAACGATGGACTACCTGGCATGAGCCAAGACGCATGTTTGCCCGGCA
Organism: Thermoguttaceae bacterium; assembly: GCA_052139835.1. Classification (GTDB taxonomy): domain Bacteria; phylum Planctomycetota; class Planctomycetia; order Pirellulales; family Thermoguttaceae; genus JBKQVT01. The sequence continues at coordinate 16,373 of JBKQVT010000179.1, read as the reverse complement.
AGATTCAGTTTGACAGGCGGACGCTTCCCGATCCTCCACCATCGCTGGTGGCTTATGTTGCCGAGCTACTGGCGACGGAGTATGAAGGCCCTCAACGGCGTGGCTCCCGGCGCCTCCCGGTTGTTGTGCCGGTCGTGGCGATGCCGCTTGATAACAACTTCCGACCGATGGGCACAACCTTTGCGGCGATTACGCGGGACCTGTCCACAGGGGGACTTCGCTTGTTCTCGACACGAGCCGCCAATAGTAAGTTCCTCGCTGTTGAACTCACATCTTCCTCCGACGAGAACATGCAAGTCGTGCTCGAAGTGCTCCGCTGCAAAGCCATCGGCCGTTTCTACGAGATTGCCGGAAAACTCGTCGCCAGGACGGATGATGGGCCTGCTTGATGAATGTATCTTCCTGAGCGGGGAGCCCGGACGCTCGCGGGTTTAGCCACGGCAGCCCCTCAAGGGCCGGGCAGCGGCCCCGGCACGTGCCGATCCCCGACGGTTGTGGCACGGGTCGGAAGGGGTTTCAACCGGGGGGCCGCGAGTTCGTCACTGCACTTGACAATTCCGGCAAAGCAGGAAGAATGATGGCAATGCGTGGAGGCTAACCCAGCAGTGAAGGAGTAATTCCTATGGACGACATGACCCTAGAACAGGCCAATGCCGCAGTGTCGGCCGCCGTGGCGAAGGCCCAACAGATCAGCGTCAAAATGAATATTGCGGTGGTCGATGCCGGCGCCAACCTGAAGGCGTTCGCCCGCATGGACGGGGCCTGGCTCGGCTCGATCGACATTGCCATCCGCAAGGCCCGCACCGCCCGCTTCTTCGACATGCCCAGCGGCGAAATCGGCAAGCTCTCCCAGCCTGGCGGATCGCTGTTCGGCATTGAACATTCCAACGGCGGGCTGATTACTTTTCCGGGCGGAGTTCCCATCCGCAGCAAGGGCGGCACGGTCATCGGCGCCATCGGCGTTTCCGGCAGCACGGTGGAGAACGACCATGCCGTGGCCGAGGCCGGCGCCGCCGCGCGGGTGTAGCCGCCGAGCCGCCGCGAAAGGACCTTCTTGTGCCTGCCGAGTACCTCGATTTTCGTAGCGATACCGTCACGCGGCCGACGCCGGGCATGAGGGCGTGCATGGCCGAGGCCGAGGTCGGCGACGACGTCTTCGGCGAAGACCCCACGGTGAACCGCCTGCAACGCCGCCTCGCCGAGATGCTCGGCAAGGAGGCGGCCCTGTTTGTCCCCTCGGGCACCATGGCGAACCTCATCGGCGTCCGCCTCCACTGCCGTCCGGGCGACGAGATGATCTGCGAGGCGGGCTGCCACGTGGTCAACTTCGAGCAAGGCGGCTATGCGCAGATCAACGGCGTCGTCGCCCGGCCGGTCCAGGGCCGGCAGGGAGTGCTGCGGCCGGAGCAGTTGGCCGAACTGTCGCGGTCCGGCAACGTGCATCACGCGCGGACGCGGTTGGTGTGGATCGAGAACACCCACAATCTTGGCGGCGGGCGGATCCAGCCCTACGACGTGGTGGAAGCAATCTGCCGCTGGGCGACCGCCGCAGGGCTCAGGACCCACCTCGACGGCGCCCGGCTGTTCAACGCGGTCGTGGCCACGGGGATCGAGGCGGCCCGCTGGACGCAACACTTCGATACCGTGAGCGTCTGCTTCAGCAAGGGGCTGGGCGCCCCGGTCGGCTCGGCACTGGCCGGACCGCGCGACCTCATGGCCGAGGCGGTGCGGCACCGCAAGGTCCTGGGCGGCGGCATGCGCCAGGCGGGCGTGCTGGCCGCCGCCGCGCTCTATGCCCTGGAGCATCAGGTGGCCCGCCTGGAAGAGGACCACGCCAATGCCCGCCGGCTTGCCGACGGCATCGCCCGCACCGAGGGCCTGCGGCTGGACCCGCAGTCGATCGACACGAACATGCTCTACTTCCGCGTTGCTCCGGCCCTGGGCACGGCCGCGGAGTTCGTCGAGCGGTTGAGAAATCGCGGGGTATTGATGCTGACGCCGGGAGCGGACGTCATCCGGGCGGTGACGCATCTGGACGTGACCGCGGCCAACGTGGACCGGGCGATCACGGCGACTCAGGACGCGGCCACACACGCCTGACCGCAATGCGGGTGCTGCCACCCTGCCCATCAAGCGCGGGAAAGCAACGTACGATCGGTTGGCCGTGGTCAGCCGACTCGGGCGACCGCCGCCTCCAGAGTCAACTCTTCGATCACTCCGCGCTCACCCTCCAGTTCGACGGGCAGAATGCTCTCGTAAGGAATGCCCATCTTGTCGAACCAGGCGGCAATCGCGTCTCGATCGGTCGCTTCCAGCACACACCACGCTTTTCCTTCCGTGAGGTTGAAAAAGCTGCGATATCCCCTGACATTCGTTTCATGCTGGCTGGCTTCGGCCAACTGGCATATCTGCTCGTGCGTGAACGCGCCCACGGGAAAAGAATGGCTACAGAAAAACTTGCGCATGATCGTCTCCTTGTCTTGCAACTCCGTAACGCCGGCATCCAATTATGGGGCCACGGGCAAGAGCGCTTTCGGGAGGGGCGGGACGGCCCAGAGGAGGCAGCCCCGCTGACTTTCGCGGCTTGATCCAAGTTATTCATCGCCCGGTTGAAAGCCGTGGCACGCGATGAATTATCCGGGTTACGCCGGCGCGGGGCATTTAGGACCGCGGCGCCCTCCTGCCTGCGCCCCCTTGGCCCGGCCGCTTGCTCTTTTTCCCGTCGGCCTTCAGCAGGGCCAGTTTCCCCAGCGCCTCGCGGCGGCCGAGCCCGCGAATCGCCACCATGGCGGCCAGCCGCCCCTTTTGCGGCCGCGCCTGGCCGTGCTCCCAATGGTAAATCGTCAGCCCCGACACGCCCACCAACTTGCCGTAGTCGGCGGCCGAGAGCCGTAAGCGGCGCCGCTGGGCCTTCACGGATCGCGGCGAGAAGCGCACGTTCTCCGCCGCCTCTGCCACCTCCGCCGACGGCTGGCGCAAGCGTTTCTGTTCCTGGGCCTTCAAAAAGGCGACCTCCTTGGTTTGCTCCCGCACCTGCCGCTTCAGCCCGGCGATGTCGCGGCGGTACTGGGCGACGGCCTGCTTGATCGCCGAGGTCTGGCGATGGATCTCGCGCTTGGCCAGCCGGCAAACCTCTTGTCTTAGGACGGCGGCAAGGTTCGGCATGGTACGTGCCTCCACAAGATACGGCTGATAACCCGCCAATTATATACATGGCTTTCGATTGCAACAGGTACTTCCCTGTCCTTGGGGGCAGATAAGGAGGAGAAATCGCCGCAGTTGTGGTAAAATGCTGGGCTGCGGAGGAAAAGCACCGGGTAATCCACCGGGATGCCAGGACGGAAGGAAGGCGATGCCGCCCTTGACGGCGATTCAGGGTACTATACCCTTGATACCGTTGACTTAACCGATGACAAACGACCTGGAGGTTATTGCGATGTGCCGTTGCCCCGCGGGCGCGCTGGTGTTGCTGGTTGTTGTCCTGGGCGTCGGTCTGGCGGTCGAGCAGACTCAACGCCGCGACGCGCCCACGGACCCAAAGGCCAGGAAGGAGGCGATCGGTCACTGGCTGCGAGAGATGGAAAGCCATGTGGCGAAGCTCAGCGACCAGGACCGCTCCGACATCGTGCCGGCCTTGTGCGACGTGTACTGGCGCGTGGACGACATCTCTCCCCTGGCACGCCTGATCTCCGGCATCCAAGACCCGAAAAAACGCGCAGACGCCGGCTTCATGCTTTCTTTCACCCTGGCACAAACGGGAAGGGTCGAGGCCGCGATCCGTTTCGCCCAGTCGCTCAGCGGGGATCCAACGGTGGACCCAAACACGCGAGAGCGCGTGCAAAGTCCGCGGGTCAGGGCGCTCTTCACGATCTTCCACGTGCGCTGTTCGAGACACGACTTTGCCGGTGCCAAGGAGACCATCCGGCGGATCGACGACCCGGAGGCGGCTTCCTCGGCGTGGTGCTATTTGGCGGGCACTCAGGCGAAGGCCGGTCAGTATGACGACGCGCTGGCGAGCCTCGCCAAGGTTGTCCCCACCTCCAAGAATGACGAGGAAGCCAAGGAAGATACCCGGAAACTCATCGCCGAATGTCGAGCCAAGGGGCGCCACGACCCGCCGCAGAAGCCCCCGCCGGGAGAATTCATCGAGGGCCTTCGCCGCGTCGTCGCGCTTTTCGGCGATGTCGCCGCCAAGCTGGACGACCTCTCGGAAGCGGAGAAGGAGGCGAACAGAATGGAAGGGCCGCTCAATAAGGCGGCGGCCTGGCGGGAGATCGCGTGGGCGTACTACCGCAACAGCGACCTTGCTCGCTGCCGTCAGGCGATGCAGAAGTCGCTGGACAGCGCCGATCTGGTCCCTGCGCCCCTGGCATACCAAAGCACGGTCACGTACGTCTCCCTGGCCGATCTCTGCCTGGAGTTGGGCGAAACCGCATCGGCCAGGCGGTTGATTCAGAAGGCCGACGCCGCGCACATCGACGCGGGCCTGCTCGGCGGGCTGAGCGCCTTCACCACCACACCCCTGCTCATCAGCGTCCTCGTCCGCGCCGGTGACACCGACGGCGCCATCGCCACGGTTGAAAAACTCCCCGCAAAAGAGGCCGCCACGGCATGGTCGGCCTTCGCGACGGCCTGCACCCTGGAAGGCAAGATGGACGCCGTCCAACAGGTGCTCGAAAAAAGCAAAAGCGAGCGTCTCAAGGCCGTGCTCTGCGCCGGGGTCGTCATCGGGCTTTGCCAGCCGCGGAAGATCACCATTGCGGGCCTGGGGCCGTTGGTTCGCGATTACGCCTTTCAACAGGATCCCAAGCTCAACCCCCCGGCGCAATTCGATCTCAAAGAAATCGACGTTCCGGGGCTGTGGAATACCCTTCACATCCAACTGTTCCTGGCCCGCTATTTGGCGCCTGATGGCACGCAGTTCAATGAGCGGCTGCTGATCTACTGTGACGGCCAAGTGACGCCTTTTGGAAACTCTTTGGGCGGCCACGGCCTTGTTTCCGCGGTGGTGGTGGACGACAGCCTTTACTACACGGACTCCTATGGATCGGGGAGAGAGTTTTCGCAGATCGGCCGCGTGTCGCTGGACGGCAGGAAGATCAGGATCGTGGAGTCGGCCGTCTACGATATCACGGCCGTGCCCGGCGCCGATCTGTTCGTCAAGGAAGTTAACGGCCGCATCCAGGTGGAAGTCGGTAAGTTCGTCGCCTTCAATTCCTGGAAGGAAGGGAGGCAAGTTGGCTGGGTGACGAGCGAGGGGTCGTCGCTCAGGATTGTCGATGCAAAGGGGGCGGAAGTGCCGAATGAAGAAATCGAACGGGCGACGGATTCCGCCAAGGAATAGCGAAGCGATTCGGCTTTGCCCTCCATGGGCCGAGGCCGGTCCCTGCCAAATGCCGTAACCGCTCGCACTCCCGGCTGAGAAATTGCGGATTAACGCAGGTAAACACGGACCAAGCCGGACTCGATCAACCGCGCTGATCCGCGTGTATCTGCGGTTCCTTCTTTGGATCTTCCGGTCTGTGAACCCCAGCCTTTTCCGCATGCCTGGGCACACGCGGCGAGTGACTGTCGCATCGTCCGCGCCGGCGTGAACGCACCCCCCGTGATGGGTGGAAATTGATCTTCCGCGGCTGGGTAAAAATTGGTCTAATCCGCCCTCCCGATGCCATAAACTCGCACGAGGTTCGCGCACTGCGGCGCTCGCTCTGGAAAGCGGAAAGGGGATGACACGATGATACTCGCGCCTGAAATCCAGACAAGAGAGAAACCGGCCGGACCGGACGCCAGGCGTCGGACCTGCATGCTCATCATTACCCACCAGTGCAACCTCAACTGCCGCTACTGCTACGAATCGTTCAAGTCGAAGAAGGCCATGCCGTTGGAGATGGCCAAGGAAATCCTGGCGCGCGAGTTTGCCACGGCGGAGGACTACGAGGGGCTCATGGTCGATTTCATGGGCGGCGAGCCCCTGGTGCAGTTCGAGCTGCTGCGCGAGATCGCCGAGTGGATTTGGTCCCACGACTGGCCCAAGCCGTACATCCTCTCGACGTCCACCAACGGAACATTGTTCACCGCCGAGTCGAAGGCCTGGTTTCGCCGCCACGCCGAGCGGTTTCAAGTCGGCTTGAGCCTCGACGGCACGCCGACGATGCATCGCACGAACCGGGGCTGTTCGTTCCAGGACATCGACCTCGACTTCTTTCTCAGCAACTGGCCCGAGCAGAAAGTCAAGATGACCGTCTCGTGCGAGACGCTGCCGTCGCTGGCCGAGGGGATCATCTACCTCCAGGAGCGCGGCTTCCAGGTCCACGCAAACCTGGGCTACGGCATCCCCTGGAATGATTCGCAACTCGCGGTCTTCTCCCAACAATTGCAGATCCTTGGCGAGTATTACCTTCAGCATCCCGACGTGCCCCGCGTGTCGCTGCTGGACCTGAAGCTCGAAGTCGTTCTCAACGACGAGCATCCCGTCAAGAAGTATTGCGGCACCGGCACGCACATGCACATCTACGACGTGGACGGCAGGCTGTATCCTTGCCACATGTTCACGTCGCTGGTCATATCGCGGCCACGGGCCGATTTGGCGCTGAAACTGGACTTCAGCAAGCCCGAACACCTGGTGGATCCGAAATGCTGGGAATGTTGCGGCAGGGAATTGTGCCCGACCTGCTACGGCTTCAACTACAAGCTCAGCGGCGATCCCGCGATTCGCGATCCGATCCTGTGCCGCATGTTCAAGGTCCAGTTGCTGGAGAACTGCCGCTTTGAAGCGGCGCGGCTGCGCGGCAAGAGGGGCGCTTTCAGTCGCGAGGACTGCAAGAAGGCCAAGTCCGTTCTCAAGATTCATCAAAGCCTGACTTGTTAACGCCGCGCGTTGCGGCGTTTATTCTGTTTCCCAACGAAAGGAGCGTGTGTATGACCGCTGTGTTGGATCGCAGTGACATCGAATTCCTCGAAGAGGAAGTCGTCGAGTTTCAAAACCAGAACGGCGAGGTGCTTGCCGACGGCGAAGTGCCCGATGCCTTCGACTGCGGCGGCGACTGTTTCGGCGTCTGCACCGCCCAAGTGCGGGCGAACGGCTGATCGCGCCGCGCGGCGATCGACTCGCCGGCCGGGCGTTTTAGGGCGCGGCGTCACGGCCCCGTGACGCCCGCCCCCGCTCGGCCCACTTTGTTTCCAGCCTGCGCCTGCGCTGTATCGTACGGTGGGTCGAGCGCAGCGAGCCCCACCAACTGAAGTCCGCGCGGTTCTGGTGGGGCTCGCTGTGCTCAACCCACCCTACAAAACTGCGAGAACCCGCACGCTCTGCGGGGCCGCTTGCAGACCCGCCCCGCCCATGCGACAATCACCGGCATGAACGTTCCAATCCTCCATTCCTCTATGCCCGTAGGGAGGGGTCTCATGCACGGTCTCTTCATCGCTTCGACCGTAATCCTGCTCTGCTGCACGGCCATGTCCGTCAGCGGCAGGGCCGAGGAAAAGGGCCTGCCCGGCGACCAGGTCGCCACCGACCATGGGGTCCTGGTGATCCATCCGATCCATCACGCCACCTTTCTCATGCAATGGAACGGCAAGGCCGTGTACGTCGATCCGGTGGGCGGGGCCAAGCTCTTTGCCGATCTGCCCAAGCCCGATCTCGTGCTGGTGACGCATATCCACTTCGACCACTTCGATCCGGCGACGCTCGACGCCGTGATTCCCGCCGCGGGCCGGACCGTGCTCGTCGTCCCCAAGACGGTCGCCGAGAAGATTCCCGAGTCGCTGCGCGGCAAGACCACGGTCAAAATCCTTGCCAACGGCGAGAAGACCGAGGCCGAGGGGATCGCCGTCGAGGCCGTGCCCGCCTACAACACGACCGCCGGGCGGGAGAAGTTCCACCCCAAGGGACGCGACAACGGCTACATCCTGACCCTGGGCGGAAAGCGGGTCTATATCGCCGGCGACACCGAGGACACCGCCGAAATGCGGGCCCTGAAGGGCATCGACGTCGCCTTTTTGCCCATGAACCTGCCGTACACGATGAGTGTCGAGAAGGCGGCCGACGCGATCCGGCAGTTCAAGCCCAAAATCGTCTACCCCTATCACTACCGCAGTGGCGACGGCACCAAGGCCAACCTGGACGAGCTGAAGCGGCTCGTCGGCGCCCAGAGCGGCGTCGAGATCCGCACACGCGACTGGTATTCCGAGCGTTAGGTTCCGTGTCAAAATGACTTGTTCAAGTTTCCAGGAGTCCCGAGACGACAGAGGAACACTGATTTCCTCTAATCCTCGCTGATTGTTTCCATAAGCGTCGATTAGCGAGGATTAGCGTTCCCCTTCTGTCGGGCGGTGTCGGCGACGATCGCGGAATCCTCGTGAAAACCAGGAATTTGCAACAGGTTACGTCGCGTTTTCTTCTTCTCGTGAATCCCCGCGAATCTCCTTGAACCCCTCGGGTCGGGTGTACTCTACACCCGGTGGTAGTCTGGTGGGTGTCGGCGTGATTCCCTCTCATACTGATTCTCCGGCGAGTCAGGGTTTTCTACAGAGCAGGTCGGGTGGAATAAATGGGGGGAGTGACCCTTTTCTCACCCTGGCGCATCGACTCTCGGTATGGCGTGAAACTCCAGGCCCTTGAGCTTGTGGCCCTCGACGACTTTGCGAAAAACGTCGTCCACCAACAGATCGCTTCCGCTGGCCAGGGGCGTTCGAAAGATGTGTTTGCCAACCAGCACGTCGGGCTTTAGACAGTATCGCTCGATGCTCGCCACGCCGCCATCGTCGTAGTATTCGATCTCCGACCGCGCGTGGTCGACGCAGTCGATCACTTCCATCACATGGATGAGGTAGAAAGGCTTTTTGCTGGGATGGATGATCGGCAGCGCCTCCCAGCGGCAACCGATGCGTGCGTTAAGCACGTCCCAGGCCCGCTGGCTGAACACCGGCATACGGGGGTAGACGTAGTTAGGTGGAAAGTCGCCGGCCTCCTTCGGCCTCTTGTCGAGCACCTTGACCCGGATGGGCTTCCATAACGAGGCCACCGGCTCATTGGAGTGGAAGATTTCCTCAAGTTGGTCCCCCATCAGCGTGCCTGTGCCGAGCCCCGCAACCGAGAAATCCGGTTTGTAATGGTAGTATTGCACCTGTTGGCTCCTTTAGCGAATCAATGGTTTCACGGGCAGGGAAATCTCCCGGCAACAATGTCGCGTCGCATCCTCCCCAGTTCCTTCATGATTCGGTCCCTCGCGGACTCCCAGCCCTTGGCACCCTGCGCCGCCTTCCGCAGCCTGTCGGTGACGTCGTGGATCGCCTTTTCCCGTTGTAGCCCACTGGTCTGGTGGATGCGGCGAGTGAGCTTTAAGCCGTTCTCCGCGCCGTTGAGGTCGATATGGTATTTGTCGAGCAGGGCGCGGGCTTCGGCCGCCCGGGGATCGGTGCCTTGAACGATATGGTGGGGCTCGTCTCCTGGCTCGAAACAGGTGTGATCCCTCTCCATGCTCTTTCGCAGGATTTTGGCGTTCTTGGTCGTGTCCCAGGACTGCGACGATTTCCATTTGTCGGCGGCCTTCTTGGCCTCCTCGACCCCGATCGTAAACGGCCAGTCGTCGGTCGATCCGCCCGTCATCAGATCGCCCCGCGCGTGCGCGCTTGGTCGGAAACTTGACCGGCGCGCCGCGTCCCCTGAGTTCTCGCCAAGAATGGCTGTGAGAAAAGCCGCGTAGTCGTCCGGGTCCGGCTTGCCGAGAATTGCCGCCACAAACGCGCGGCTGTCGGGCGACACACTTGGTCGGAAGCTATCCATAAAATATTCTCTCCATTGGAAAAAAGACGCCGCTGCTTCGGTTCGAGAGAGAACGGAGAACCGATCAACCTCGTGCGGGCACAACGAATCTAACGATTCCGGTGGCCAATTTCAAGGGCTGATTTTGTGCCAATGCGCCTTTAGAGTGCCGGGGAAGAGAAGCTTTCATGGGAGCCAGAAAACAATGACTGAAAAGGGGGCGTCACAAACGGTCGATATGTGGCGGTCTCGACTGCTGGGCGGCTATTTGTGAAACGGGGACTGGCCGATGACGGAAGAACAACGTCATCTGTGTAGCCTTATCGGAGATCTCGCGCAGAAAGCGATGGCGGGTGGCGACATCGATGCGGCGCAGGATCGAATTGATATACTGGTCAATCAATTGCTCGGACCGGCGGCTTGCCCGACAATCGGCGGGGTAACCGGTGAAGCCGCTGATGCGGCGATGCACAATTGATTCCCACCAGTAGACCGATTCAAGATAGTCGTGGACGGCTTCCGGGGCCTTGCTATCTCAAGGGGCTTTGGTACACTTTCTTGAACGGATTTAGTGGTGGTCGACCGGGTGTCGGGTGTAGATCGGGTGTAGTCTGACTACCCCCAGGTGTCGGCAAGAATGAACAAAACCACGGTTTTCCCCAGCAAAACACAGTAGCGCCCGTAGCTCAATTGGATAGAGCATCGGTCTTCGGAACCGAGGGTTGGGGGTTCAAGTCCCTCCGGGCGTACTTGCAGCACCACGACATGGAACGGGCGGTCACTTGAAGCTGACGACGAGTTGCTTCCCGAGGGCTTCCGCGTAACGGGTCAACGTGACCACCGTCGGATTGGGCTCGGTTTCGTTCTCCAGGCGAGAGAGGGCCGCACGCCCAATCCCCGTCTTCTTCTCCACGTCGGACAGGCTCAGGCCGAGAGATTGCCGTTCCGCCTTGAGCAGCCGGAATGCGTCGCGGACGGCAACTTGGACGCGATTGTGAACCGCCTTCAGCCGGCACCCCTCGGCGAGAATGCCCTCCCTCTCACGATCGGCTTCCTTCCGGGCCTGTTGCCACCGCTGCTTCTCTTCGGGCGTCAGTTCGCGGCGAAGCCGTTTGGCCTCTCTTTTTGCCACGCCGGTCCTCCACCTGTTGCGATATATTGCAACACCGTCGCGCCCGCAGTCAAGGCAGATTACAGCTCCGCCGGCTGCCGGGCAAATTGCCGCAGGGCATCCAACACGGCCAACACCTGCGGGCAGGAAATCTCCGCCCAGCCCGCCTGCCGGTGACGCACGATCGCCAACTTGAAGGCCTCGAAGGCCTCCTGAAGGTCGGCCGGCAGCGGTGGCAGGTCCTCGAACGGCCGCAGCGGCTCCGCCGCGATAGGCTCGGCCATTTCAGCGGCCGCGTCGCCAGGCGACTCGCCGGCCGCCTCGTGGACCTCGCCGGGCAGCGACGAGATCGCCTCCGGCGGCTGCGGGCTGCCCAGCGGGGCGTCGTCGTCCCACACCTCGGCCGGGATTTCCATGGCAGCGGCGGCCTCGCCCGGCCCCTCCAGGGCATCGAGGGTCGAATTGCGCTGGTGGACCATCTGGGCGATCGACCAATCGTTCTGGACGGCCCCTTCCAGCCACATCTCGGCGTCGGACCACTCCAGGGCCGCATGAAAGTGGCTCCAGTACAGCCCGGCATAGCGGTCGCAGACCTCGCCGAAGCGCTGCCAGACGCGGCGCAGCCGCCCGCAGTGTTGCGGCGTGAGGTTGCCGGCGCGGCGGCACCAGGCCTCGTCGGTCGCGCTCTGCGGGGCCGCGCCGGCGGCGGAGAGCGCCTCGCGCCATTGGCAGATGATGCGTCCCTTCTCCCAGTTGGTGGTGCTAACGAGGCGATTCCAACGCCCCAGGTACGGGCCCGACGCGCTCTCGGCCGCCGGATCGTCGATGGTCTCCAGGGCTGGGGCCGCGTCGGCGACGAAATCTTGATCCATCAGAATAACCTCTGCTCCTTGCGTGCGATGACGTGCTCGGTGAAGCCTTGATTCTAGCACGAGGCGGCGGCGCGAGAGGAGCGCTCCGCGGAAGACCGGCCGGCCGGCAGCGCGCCACCCTGAATTTGCCGGGGATGAGCGGCTTCAGAGGCGTTCGGCGACGGCGTCGGCCGCGGGCCGCGTGGGGAAAACCTGTCGATAACAAGAGCGGCTTCACGGTGACGCGAGTGCCACGGTTGGCTTGTCCAACCGTGTTTCCTGCACTGCTGGGCAAGCCAGCAGTGGCACCGAAAACCGCCCAATGAGTTGAGATGAACAACTACTTGGAGGGAACGGTGCGCGGCGGCGGGGCGGCAGACGGCGCGGCGGGCGGGGGCTGTTCCGCGGCGGCCTGGGTGGGGGCTGCCGCGGCATTGGGCGAGGCCGCCGGCGATTGCTGGGGCTGCACCGCCGCATTGGCCAGCGGCGGCGGTTGCCCGACGCGGCGCAACACGAACAGCACTCGGTACACCACCACCTGTTGCATCTGCGACCGGGCCTGTTTTTGCACCTCCGGCACCTGCGGCGCCGCAGCGCCGCGGGCGGCTTGATTCTGCCCGACACCGGCGTCCTGCGGCTGCTGCGTCACGGCCCCGGAGGCCTTCGTCGGCCTCGTCCGGGCCTCTTGCTGCCGCGCCGGCGACGGTTCGCCGCCGTAGCCAAGGCCGCCCTGGGGCGAGTATTGCGCGGCGGGAGGCGGGCTGGCTTGTTGGCCGGTTTGCGGGCCGGCAGGCGGGGCGGCCTGCGGGGCGGCTTGCGCGTTGGGTTGGACGCCGCCGCTTTGCGGGGAAGTTACATAGTTGTAATCCTCCGCCTTGGCCACCGCGCCGCTTCCCGCACTTCCGCCGCTCTGAACGAACTGGTTGGAAAAATTGTTTTGGGTGTTGGCAGCGTTCTGGGTGTTGAGATTGCTCTGCGTATTGAGGTTGTTCTGGCCGCCGATCATGTTCTGGCCGGCGCGGCGGGTGTACTGGCCGAAGCCCTGTTGCCAGGCCACGCCGGTGGCAGGCTCGACCACCACCAGCGGAAACGCCTCTTGCCGGGCCGTCAATTGCACCAACAAGGCGTTGATTTGCATTGCGGTGGCGCGGGCCTCCACTAGGTCGACCGGTCCCAGGGCGTTTCTCTCCATCGCGAACCTTGGCGACGAAGTCCTGGCGATGCCGCCGGCAACCAGGAGCTTTTCAAAGGTCTGCTGGCGGACGGCGTCGGGGGTCACGTCGCACTGGACGACCAACACGCTCTCGGCGGGCGCAGGCGGCCGGGAGCCCGCGGGGGCGGCCTTATTGTACGACCGGCCTGCGGCCTGGCCGGAGCCAGCCCCTTTGGCGGCAAAGAGGGGCTTCTCCGCGGCGGCGGCTTTGCCCGCCCTGAGGGCCCGCCCGTCGGCGGCCGGCGCCGGCTGGCTGCCCGCTCCCCATCCGCTGCCCGACCCCGATCCGCTGCCGTCCCCCGATCCGCTGCCCAAATCGAAAGCAAGGGCACCGTTGTCCACGGCCTTCTTCTTGTCCTTGCCGCTGGCGCGGCTGCGCGTATCGTCCTCGGCGAGTTTCCCTTCCGGGGGTTCCTTGCCCGATTCCGCTGCCTTCCTGCCCACGGAATCCTTGCCTGCCGCCTTCTTGCTCAAGTCGTCCTTTTCCACCGCCTCCTTGTCGCGGACCAACGTGCCGCCAGTAATTGTGGTGCTGCCGGTGTAGGTGTTGGAACCCGCCAAGGTCTCGGTCCCTGCTGCTTCCTGCCGTTTGTCGCGATCGCCTGCCGGCGCCGAACCTGGGGCGAGGGTCAGATCGGCCGCCTTGATCTCAGGCCCTGCGGTTTTCTCCGCCTTTTTCTCCGCGGCCGGCACGGCGGCGGCGGCCTTGCAGCAGACCGGCTTCTCGCAGGAGGCCGGGGCCTTGGCGGACGCCTTGGCGAGCGCATCTGCGGGCGCCGCGGTGGACGCCTTGGCGGGGGCCTGGGCGATGTTGCGCGGCACCGCATCCGGCTTCGGCTTGGAATTCTCAGCGATCGTCATCATCACGGCGATGGCCACCGCTAGGCCGGACCAGATCAGCGCCCGGCGGCTGAGCATGTTGCGGAGGGTCTCGCGCAGCGTCCTGCCCGGCGGCTGCGGCGGCGGCAGCGGCTGCGACGGTGGAAAGACCGGCTGGGCCGGCGCCACCGGCGGCGCGTCGGTCAACAAGCGCTGCTCGGCCAGACGCAAGACGCGCGGGCCGAGGTCTTCGCCGACCTTCTCTTGCGGCAGCGATTGCAGCGTGTGGCTCAGGGCGCGCATTTCCTCGACCCATTGCCGGGCCACCGGGCTGGCGGCCAGCAACTCCTCGGCGCGGGCCTGCTCGGCGGCGGTTACTTCGCCGTCGAGATACGCGCTGAGCAGTTCGGTTTCGGGTACTTTGTCCATGATACGCCGGGGTCACTTCCCCGCAATCAATACTTCTTTGAGTTGTTCGCGGAGTTGCCGCCGTGCCCGGTGCAGGCGGCTCCGCACGGTCCCCAGCGGCAGATCGAGGATGGCGGCGATCGTCTCATAGCAGCAGCCCTCCATCTCCCGCAGCACCAGGACGGCCTGGCACTCTTCATTGAGTTTCGTAATGGCCTCGCGGACCTGCCGGCAGCGTTCGGCGTGTTCCAACCGCTCGGTCGGGCCGCCCGCGGCGTCGACCGGGTCACCGCCTCCGGCCAGGCGGAGCTGTTCGACCGACACGGTGGGCCGCCGCCGGCGATGGTGGCTGGCGGCCACGTTGAAGGCAATCCGGTAGAGCCATGTGTAAAACGCCGCCGCGCTCTGCAACGTATCCACCTTGAGGAAGGCCTGGACAAAGGCGTCCTGGACCACGTCCTTGGCGTCTTCGGCGTTGCCGACCACGTGAAACACCGTGTTGTACAGGCGATCCTGATATTTCAGGACCAACTGGCCGAACGCCGCCGAGTGCCCCGCCAAGGTCTGGTGGATCAGTTGGGCGTCATCGTTCACAGCAGGCTCACAGAAATAGGATGCCGGTCAGCAGCCAGGAGTTCCCGCGGCGCGAAGAAAATCTATCCCCATCATGCCGCTTCCGGGTGCGGTTGTCAAACCCCCCTCGACTTAGCCCTGGTCTACTAACCCTAACGCGGTCCTGCGAAACCGCAAGCGTGCGGCCACGACTCCTTGATCCTTCATCCTTGATCCTTCATCCTTTTCCCCTGGCGGAGCAGGTAGTACCAAAGCCCCATCGCCGCCAGCAGCAGCAAGAGGCTGACGTTCTGCGAGACGGTCATGCGGGTGCCCAGGATGGGAGGCTCGTCCGTGCGAATGACCTCCTCGAGGAATCGCGTCACCGCGTAGACGGTCAACATCAGGGCCCAGAGTTCGCCGTCGCGGCGGCGGAAGGGATCGTAGGCCAGCAAGAGCAGGCAGATCAGCAGCGCGCCGATGCTGCTATAGATTTGCGTGGGATGGACCGGGTGGCTGCACGGCGGGGGAGCGGGCAGCGAAAGGCGGAGAATCCCCTTGCTCTCCACGCCGAGGGCGACGCCCTGTTTCTCTTCGAACAACTTGGTGAGTTCCCGGTGGGCGTCGCCGGCCGTGGTCACGACGTGGTCGCCGATGGTAAGCAGGCGGTCGCCGGCCCGCAGGCCGGCATCCGCGGCCGGCAGGTGGGGTTCTACCGATTCGACCGCCGGCACGGCCTGGGGATTGCCGCTCAGAGTAAATCCGTACATGACTCCGCGGGCGACCTGGCTGGAGTAGACGGGGCTGTCGGCGGGGAAAGTCACCGCCCAGGGCAGATCGCACGCACCGCCATAACAGCAGCCGTTCAGCAGGCAGCCGATGCGGCCGATGGCCAGTCCCAGCATCAGGCTGGGGGCGACCAGGTCGGCGGTGGCCAGCAGCGGCACGCGATATTTTCGGTAAAACGCCAGCAGGCCCAGCACGCCGCCGAAGAATCCGCCGTAGATCACCAGGCCGCCGCGGGCAATGTTGACCACCGCCCCCAGCAGGGCCGCCAGCCCTTCGCGGCCGTAGATCGGCCAATACTGCTCGAACCAATACTCGGTGACGTAGAACACCCGCGCGCCGACGATGGCGGGCAAGATCATCCAGAAGGCCAAGGAGAAGATCACCTCGGGCTCGACGCCCGCGCGGCGGCCGCGCCAGACGGCCAGGGCCGTGCCCGCAATCACCGCCAACATAATCATCACGCCGTAGCCGTGGATGGGCAGGCCATGCTGCTTGTCGCTGATGGCCGGCAAGACCCAGAGGATCACCCCGGCCCCGACCACCAACAGCGGCAGGTAGCTGAGGGTGTCGGCGTTGAACCCCTGCCGCCACGCCAGCCGTGCCAGCAAGACGACGCTGAAGGCGGTCCAGACGGCCAAGGCCAGGCCCAGGCCGAAAACCGGCATGAAGCCCACGTGCGAGGGGATGGAGAAGAGCGTTTGCCACATAAGTCAAGGACTTAGGAGTTAGAAGTTAGGAGGTGGGTGATGTCAAGTCTCAATCGCAACGAAGTCGGGAACTGAGGATTTCGAGGGGCGTTCGATAGCCGAGACGTTTTCGGGGGCGGTTGTTCAGAAGATGTTGGACTTTCTCGAACTGCTTTGCCGG